>CAZEIH010000114.1:0-1653 GCA_964512095.1 uncultured Oscillospiraceae bacterium | reverse complement strand
AGAGCCAAAGCTCACCGAAAACGAATCAGTATTTGGAGGATTCAGAAGAACCATTGGAGAATTCAGAAAAGCCGATTGTATTGTACCATGGGATTACGCTAGATGATGCTGATCGAAGAATTGAAATTAGAACAAATGAGAATGAAGATGAAGTAAACTACATTATGAAAAAGTACTCTAGGGAATACTATTTGTATTCGAACCAACAGTTTTTAGGCAAAGAAAATGGTATTGCTGAAATCCGAGGGTATGATTATTATTGGGAAGTTAATTTTCAAAACCTTGATAATTTTGAAGTAGCTATTTCACAGCCATATAATCCATATCCAAGAAAGGTTACAGATATTTACTCTGAATTCGCATTAGAACCAGGGAACTTTTGCACAGTTATCTCCGAAGTAAACAATAGATTTGGAGTTACCTGCGAAATAACAGAGCTATTATCCGTTGATCTGGACGGGAATGGCAATGACGAATATTTTATAATGCTATGTGACAGAGAAAGCCACTTTTTTGCAAAGTGTTTACTTAATCCTAAGTACAAAATAATATCTTACTTAACTGTAGTTCATGAAGAGGATGAAGAGTACGATTACACAATTGAAGAATTTCGTATGCAAAATTCCAGCGAAATAATTGATATAGACAATGATGGTATTATGGAAATTATAATGCAAATACCGTCATATGAAGGTTTATTGTTTGAGATTTGATGCATCCTTTGATTTTAATCAGATGGAACATATCCATATTATGTACAAAAACGGTAATGAAACTGCATTAGAAGTAATCATGTTTATGGGACTTGATACTCCTACAGAGTATGACTATTTAGGTTGGGCATCAGTAGACCTCAACTCAGCAGATTGGTATAAATACGCAATAAAAGCTGAAATTTATGATAAAAGTATAAATCTTCAGGAAAAGATTGATCCAGTATGGCTAACAAGGGATGCAATATACGAGGACCTGGGATATGATAAGATAAGGGATATGATGGAATCCTTTGATGGAGTAAATGAGCTCTATCTCGGGTATAACGGAAAAAGCTATGTTGCAGTTATAACAATTGATCACACCGAAGATAAGAAGGATTTTCAAAGGGAAATGGACATGACTCTGCTGGCAATGAAATACCCATTTGATAAAATAGTTTTTTTGGTAGAAGATGACGGCAATATCATTAATCAAGCCTGTATCGACAGGGAAAGATTCAATACCCTGATGTATATGAACGAAGACATAGAGAATGCTGTATTTGATTTTCCACCATCAGAATGGCCTCTTATGGCTAAAGGCTTTGATACCAAATAGTATATGGGATTATGTTTTTACAAACACCTAACATAAATGAATAGCTATAAAGCAAACAGTTATGAAAGAGTTCAGATTGGATGAGGTCACATATGGAAGAGCCAGTGATAATATTGGAATGGTAAGAACCATAGTCGATAACGATCATTATACCTTTCATAACCTTGTTTATTTCTATTATACGGGAGGCATTGATCCCGAGCCAAAAGATAGATATGTTAAGTTGGCAGACACACCCCTTCCCATTATTTCGGGCAGGGGTGTGTCTGCTTTTACATATAACGTTCTATCTATTACCGCCGACCTTGTAGTCATCCGAGGATTTCTTGCCAGCATGGT
>CAZEIH010000113.1:0-1754 GCA_964512095.1 uncultured Oscillospiraceae bacterium | reverse complement strand
TCTCTCCAAGTATGATATCAGACCTTTTTTCCTCCTTCTGACCCATCTGCTGGCTGTTGTAGTCCCGGACTCCAGAGTTGCACACCACCGGTGTATGTACCGTGACGGAATTTATATTTTGTTCCAGCTTTACCTCATCTCCACGGGGTGCATTCAAAGATTGTCCCAGCAGCCTGTATGTCACCGTGACATCCGTGTCATACCTGCCATTTAGTGTATCAGCTCCTATCTTTAAATCCTCTTTATACAGTGCGTCCCGGTTTATTTCATGTGCCACCCGGAACTCAGCCGGATTGTCTGTTATCCCGTCAGTGTCTGTATTTCCAGACATGATGGTCTCGTTGTTGAACACCAGCGTATCATTTCTTACTCTGTAGCTGCTGATCGCTACGTCTATATCATTACTGAAATCCGGATTGCCTATGACATTCCCAATCGTTGCGCTGCTTCCGTCCCAGTTTTTTTCAGCCATATTCAGCTGCAATATATATGATGATCCTTCTTTGGTTATTTTTCCGTCTGCCAAGGCGTCGTTTATTGGATTATTTAGTACATGATAACTAATATCGGGGTCATGGACATATTCATTGATAACAGGCTTTTGATATTTTGACGCATTTACTTCTATTGCTGTCTTTCCGCCGGGCAGGGCGCCGTTTACAACCTCTGCTCCCTCCAGTTCATAAATTGCCAGTTCGTCTATCACCCAGTACGAATAGTTCCTTGAAATACGACATGTTTTCTCATAGGGTACATCTATATATTTACTAACGGTCCCGTCTATATAGCCATCAGCTCCACATATGGTACATGGGACTGTCACATTCGGATCCGGATCGGAATCCCCTCCGGTACATTCCGAGCAATCATAGGCATCCGATTCCCATGTTTCATAATTGAGTCTGTATGTCCTCCTTACCTTGATCTCGTAATCCTCACCGCCTGATTTATTGCTCACCTTGAGATCCTTCAGGTATTCCGGTGATATAATATTTGTATATAGATCCTCGGTGCATGGTATACCCTCACCCACATCGAATTTCTCATTGTCTCTGTCTTCAGCCTTCAACACACCGCTTACCCCTTCCTGATCCGGAGAGTATTCAACGGTTTCCTGCGTCGTCTGTTCGGTAAGATCTTCTTCACTGATTATCGGGTCAGGTATCTCAGGTTCATCATAATTCGTGGTGACCACACCGACGCCCATGGATATATATACATAGCCGCCAGGTATCATCTGCCTTTTCATCTCTTCCCTGTCAGCTCTCTTGCTTCCGTCCTGATTGCGCGTCTCAAAAGGTTCGCCGCCCTCGCCGTGAGTATTGGCCACCATATTCAGTGCATGAGTTTCATCACTGGATAGGTAGGCACGATTTGAAAGATATACAAGCATCGCGTTCAGCTTTTCTACTATGAGAAAATCTGTATAGCTTTCATTATTATCTGATTCAAATTCATTATATCTTATAGCATCCCGTAATGTTAAATACATGCCGTTACCATCGATTTCAGCTGAAACAAGCGGTTCAAAGAAGATTTTATATGTGCCGTGCAGTTCCAATCCCTTATATTTATAAATGCCATTTTTGAAATCCTCAGCTTCAACCTTCTGTCCGCACAGCGTGGAGATCTCCGGTATGTTATTGTAATCATTGCCCATGAACCATAATTTCCAGTCCTCCGGACCACAGAACTTGGGGTCGGGCATGGATTGAGTTATGGATTGTGATTCATCTATATATGTATAGGGCGTA
>CAZEIH010000112.1:0-1886 GCA_964512095.1 uncultured Oscillospiraceae bacterium | reverse complement strand
AAGAATCACTTATATGTGAGTAGCTATATTGATTAACCAAAATATAAGAATCACTTATATGTGAGTAGCTATATTGATTAACCAAAATACAAGAATCACTTATATGTAAGTGACTATATTGATTCACTAAAATACGAGAGATTGGTAAAAATGATTGAGAACATTGTAATATCTGCTATAATGTGCCTACTGCTCCTGGTAGCAGCATATAAGATGATACCAGCGGACAAACGTAAGAATACATATATAATACTAGCCCTTGTCGGTGTACTATTAAGAATAGCTACTGTGATGTACTTATATATTAATGGTGTTGACTCAGTGGGTACTGATGGACTTTTATACCATAAGGTGGGCATCTGGATAAGCAGTCAGCTGGACAAAGGAATATCGCTTTTTGAAGTAAGGTATGCATACACCTGGTATACAGTCATTATAGGAGTGGTTTACTATGTCTTTGGCACCAACAGATATATCATTTCCTACATTAATATAATAATAACCTTTTTTTCAGCCATACTTCTATTTAAAATTGCACTGGCACAAAAAAACAAATTCACCAATGCCTCATTTATTAGCCTGGCCTTTCTGTTCTTTCCTAATTTGATATTGTGGACTGCAGATTCCAGGAAAGAAGCACTAATTATTTTTATATGTATTTTATGTTGGTATTGCATAAGGAAATTTATAGCAAGGGGAGAATCCCTTGAGTCGGCGGCATCTATGATATCTGCGGTACCCGTGAAGGTAGGGAACTCATTGGAAGCAGAATCGGTAATGTCCGCGAAAACGGCAGTATCCTCAAAAGTCGAAAACTCCCTGGAAGCAAAAGTGCCTTTACATAGCCAGAAGAGTTCCGTTCAAAAAACAATACTTTCCTTATGGATATGTATAGTTCTAGTGTGTATTCTAATGTGGTTCGGCACACTGCTTCGTATATATTTGTTTGTTCCGATAGCTGTAGGAACTCTGATTAGTCTTCTATTTGAGTACAAAAAACGCAATCTGAAGATATATATTGCATTCGGACTAGCTATCATCATAAGCTCATTTCTAATTTTCTTTTTTACTGCAAATCCTCTGCTGGAAAACTATCACGCAATCATGTTCCCAGATGAGATTGGCGATTTTGGAATCGATATTGCCAACAAGGTTGAAACGGTAAGACTATTAGCATCAAGCCGAAACATCCTGGCTTCAGCGGCGAATTACTTTCTTCTCCCCTATCCAGGGAACACGGGGATCACTGAAATCAGCGGAAGTACTATTTTAAATGTGATTGTAAGTATAGATGTAGTTTGCTGGTATGTGTGTATGCTTCTTATTGCGACAGGGATATTCAGCAGCATAAAGAAACAGGAAAGCATTCTATTAGGAATACTGGCTTTCCTGTTATGCTATATATTTATTAATATACTTGTGGTTGAAAACGTACCAGATACTATATACCGCTATCGCTCGGTAATCGTCGGTCCAGCATTCCTGTTCATTGACTGGAGCGTTATCGGCCGCCTTAAAGCGCGCATTTGTAGTGTTTTTAAGGGCAATGTAAACAGCAAGGATATAAGCCTTTCTAAGCACTGATACATTCTGATGCACCCTGATGTAAGAACCTGCTACGCCTCAGTCAATTGCCCCCCAGCCACTGTCCCGTCCATTGCTTTCAGCCTAGGCCACTACTCAACCCAGGCTACTATCCGGCCATTACCCAGTCTAGCCCTTTGCTCTTAGCCTAGGCCACTACTTAACCCAGTTCTTTGCTCTCAGCCCAGTCTACTCGGCCTACTTCTTAGCACATTGCTCTTGGTCCAGCCTACTGACGTGCTCAGCTCTTTGCTCTCAGCCCAGTCACTCCTCAGTCAATTGCCCACCCAGCTCATTACTTT
>CAZEIH010000111.1:0-2701 GCA_964512095.1 uncultured Oscillospiraceae bacterium | reverse complement strand
ACAGGACAAATAGAGCAAACAGACACAGGACAAATAGAGCAAACAGACACACGACTAATCTAAAAATGAGAGCATATGTTTATCAAAAGAAAGGAATACACATGAACATTCAGATAATTGCGGCTCCTCTTGTGGGTGGACTAATAGGATTGATAACCAATGGTTTAGCCATAAAGATGCTATTTAGGCCGATGAAGCCTGTTTACATAGGCAAATTAAGGCTGCCATTTACACCGGGTCTTATACCAAAAGAAAGGCCAAGACTGGCTAAATCAATAGGCGATGTCATAAGCCGGGATCTGCTTAACAAGGACACATTAAGAGACACTCTTTTATCCGAATCCATGAGAGAAAATATTTATTCCAAAATTGACGAGATGGTAGCAAAATACAGACTAAACGAAGAGACAGTTAGTGATACCTTAGACAAATTTGTTTCTAAAGATACTTTAAATGAAAAGCTCGATAATGCGAAAGAGGTGCTGGCTCTAACGATTACACAGAAGGCCATTGAACAGGATGTTGGTAAAACGATCGTTGACTATGCATATGAAGAAATAATCTCAAAGACCAAGCCTGTTTTTAAATCCATAACCAGTTCTGCGCTGAACTCGTTCAAGCAGCCCTTCACTGGTAAAATTAATACAATGATAGACACTAAATCCAGACCACTAATAGAAAAATTTCTAGAAAACCAGGCTGAAGAAGTGATGAAAATGCCAATAAAGGAAATTGTGGAAAAGTATCAAGATAAGGTACCTAAGCTAAAGATGTACTTCTGGAGTATTTATGAAGAGGTAATCACAAAAAAACTTGCCGAGGTGCTAGATACAGTAGGCATCTCAGAGGTTGTTACCAAAAAGATTGATGAGTTGGAGCTGTCAGAACTGGAAAATATGATAAATGGATTGATGAAGAAAGAATTGAATGCGTTGATATGGCTGGGAGGGCTGTTGGGAGTAGTAATGGGATTTATCAATGTAATTATCGGAATGATCTAAAAATACCGGCCGACTCACCTGTTCTAAAAAACTGAGTAGTGGCGATAGGTGCATTGGGGTCGCATTTGCTCACTTGCCTAATTATTTACTAATTATTAATCGGTTTATGCTATAATATATGATATTATGTAGAAACGAAACAAAAATAGGCAAGTCTAATAAATACCTATTATAAAAAATGTAAGTGCACATAAAATATTGGTGTATGAAGATTACACAAATGATGAAATGAGGGGGGCATTATTATGAAATTGATCCGGAAGGCCAGAGTATTCATTGTATTACTAGCGTTAACCCTGTTGTTTGCCGGCTGTGCAGATCAAAAGGTTCAACCGCAAATACCAGACGGCACAGATGGACAAATTGAAAACCTGGCAGGATCAAATAATAACGGAACAGGCAATACTGCCGAGCTTAATGGTGGAGAAGAAAACACCCAAGCAGGACAGTATTCAGAGCCTTTGGATTCCGAACCGGGACAACCTTCTGAGAAAGCTGAAACAAATGAAGATGACCTAATAAAAGTTAAGGCGCTATATTTGACGGGTTGGATTGTCGGAAGCTCAAAAAGAGTTGAGCATTATGTTGAGTTGGCAAATACTACTGAGATAAATGCCTATGTAGTGGATATCAAGGATGATGACGGTTTTGTAGGGTATGAATCCCAAGTACCAGAAGTCCAGGCCAATGGAACCTGGAAGAAAAAGTACAACCCAGACACTGTTCTAAAGGAATTTCATGACAATGATATATACGTTATTGGCAGGCTTGTTGTCTTTAAGGATCCGTTATATTCGATTAAGAGACCTGATCTGGCAATAAAGAATAAAAACGGCGGGTTGTGGAAGGAAAAAAACAGCAAATCGACATGGCTAAATCCGTACATTAAAGAGAACTGGGATTATACAATAAGTATCGCAAAAGAAGCGGTTGAAAAAGGCTTTGATGAGATACAGTTCGATTATACCAGATTCCCCAGTGCCTCAAAATCCAATCCAATGGATTTTCTGGGTATAGAGCAAGAAAAATACGAGGCGATATGTGAATTCCTTGCATATGCCAAGGAGAAGATCCCTGAGGTACCCATATCTGCAGATGTGTTCGGAATAATCTTAGAAAGCCCCAAGGATACTGAGAACATAGGCCAATACCTTGAATATATAGGCAAAGACATAGACTATATATGTCCAATGGTTTATCCGTCACATTATGCTATTGGTCAAATAGTCAACAATGTAAAATTCAATCTCCCAGACCACGATCCTTACGGTGTAGTATATAATTCTCTTGTAAAGGGGAAGAGTAGGATTGATCAGGTTGAGGACTACAATGTAAAGGTAAGGCCGTATTTGCAGGATTTCACAGCATCCTGGTTAAAGGACACAAAAGGAAATAAATTGTATATCCCATATGAAGAAGAGCAGGTAAGACTACAGATCCAGGCAGTATACGATGCTGGCTATGATGAGTGGATATTCTGGGATGCCAAAAACACCTATCATGAGGAAGCATTTCTTAAGGAAGGTGAGCAGCAGGAGGCTTCAGTAGACGGCAAAACAGCTACAGATGGACAAAAGGCCGAGGACGCTGAATAAAGGGCTCTGCGGATGGCTAAACGGCTGGGAACATGAATAAAGGCCTCGGCGAGTAAACGGCTATGGATAGGCAAAACAGCTACAGATGGACAAAAGGCCGAGGAC
>CAZEIH010000110.1:0-2892 GCA_964512095.1 uncultured Oscillospiraceae bacterium | reverse complement strand
AAAGACAGTACCCGGCAATATGGTGGTTTCATCGAAGGATGTAACGCTGAAGGATTCTAACATAGACGGAGACCTGTATCTGACTGATGGTATCGGTCAGGATACAATCAGACTGATCGGAGTAACTGTAAAAGGAAGAACCATTATATCCGGCACTCTCAGCGGTAAGGTAATAGTTCTTAATGGTGATTTCGGAGAAATAGTGATAGAATCCCCCGGTGCTATCGTTACAGTGGAGTCCGGAACGGTCGACAGATTCATTGTCGGAAAAACGGCAGCCGGAGCGGTTATTACCGCAAAGGACGGTACTGTTATAGAGAATCTGATTGCATATGCCGGAGCGGACATTACCGGAGGAAAGAATATAAAGAATGCTGTGATCGGTTCAGGCGGAGTTGCAATGGATGAAAGACCGCAGAATGTTATCATAGCAGACGGTGGTAAAGCTGTGTCATATAAACCAGGGTCTGATGATACAGTGGTTCCGGGTGGAGGAGGTCCATCTGGAGGAGGCTCATCCAAGCCGAAGCCCGATCCCGATGATGGTGACCCCGATGACGGTGATCCCGATGACGGTGACCCCGATGATGGTGACCCCGATGACGGTGACCCCGATGACGGTGACCCCGATGACGGTGACCCCGATGATGGTGGCCCCGATGACGGTGATCCCGATGACGGTGACCCCGATGACGGTGACCCCGGTGGTGGTGACCCCGATGACGGTGATCCCGATGACGGTGCCCCCGATGATGGTGACCCCGGCGACGATGATGATCCGAAGTCCGATACCGTCGCGCCCAGTGTGCCGACAGGTCTTACAGGCACAGCATCATCGCCTTCCACGATCAGCTTAAGCTGGACAGCCAGTACTGATAACATAGGTGTAGCCGCTTACCGCATCTATCGCGGCGGCACACAGATCAGCACAAGTACTACAACAAACTACACCGATACAAGACTTACTGCCGGTACTACTTACAGCTATGCCGTATCGGCGTATGATTCTGCGGGCAATATCAGTAATAAATCCGGCGCTGTGAATATAACAACCGATTCGGGTACAGTTTCAGGTACAGTTTACTATATAGATTATGAAAACGGTGATGATGCAAACAATGGACTGACAAAGTCGGCACCGTGGAAGAGACATCCTTTTATGAGCAGTTATAGCGGAAGCTATATCCACTCTGCCGGCGATGTATTTATTTTTAAGGGTGGCGTAGTTTGGCCTGCCGAATGTTTTTCATTCATTATAAAAGTCGGAGGTACGGAGACCAACCCCGATATCTACACAGTCGATAAGGAATGGTATTCCGGTACGGAATGGACTCGACCCATATTTGATATGGAACGGCAGGTATTACAAGAAAATCCCCGCCCAGTTTACTTTACAAAGGCTGAAAATGTGGTTTTTGAAGGCTTCGAGGTGAAAAATCAACGTATATATGGTACAAATGTCTGGTCCTGGGGAGGAATCACAGTTACGGATACTTCTAATGTTACAGTCAGGGATTGTTACATTCACGACTGGTACATTGCAGAACCGACGGTTACTCCTGATCAGGATTTTGGAGGAGTATATATCGCAAGAAGTCCTGGTGCTATCCTCGAAAACTGTGTTATCCATGGCAGTATCGAGCCATTTACCGGAAAATACAGCGGTGTTGGTATTCGAAACAATGGATACATTACCAGAGGATGTGAGGTCTATGATGTAGCGAATGGTTTTTTAGGCAATGGTACACTGGATGGCAATGAAATACATCATATTTATACTTCATATGACTCGGGAGATAATACGATAACCCCTCCTAACGGAAGACACGCCAACGGCGTTTATTTATTCGGGAATGCTGAATTTTGTAACAACTATATTCATGATATTCTGGCCCCCGGAGCGCCTGTCGTTTTTCCGGCTGCAGGTTGGAATAAGGCAAGTGGCACCATGCTGATCTACAATAATATTATTCGAGGAGGACTGCATTTAAACGCGGATGGCATGGCGGAAGGAAACAATGCTACATATCATATCTATAATAATATTATACAAGCAAATAATTCTTGTATATTAGCCAGTAAGAAAAGTAATAATCCCATCAAAAATGTTTATATCAAAAATAACATTTTAATCACTACCGGAACATATCCCAATCCGGTGAGTTTCGCTCAAAGTATAGATAACCTGCAAGTTAACAGTAATATATACTACAATCATAAAAAAACCAATTTGGTTGAAAAAAAGGACTGTGTACTGACTTTCATGGGTCATCGGTACAATCTGGAGACTTCACAGAAAGCAGGATTCAATTTAATCAGTTATGTACTGGGAGACCCAATAGATATCAATTATATCCCTTCCAGTGGAACAGATATTTCCGTTGATTCCGGTGAGGACCTTTCATCGTTCATAATTTATGACAGACAGGGAGTATCAAGACCTCAGGGATATGGATTTGATATTGGTCCATCTGAGTTTTCTGGTGTTGTACCGGAAGATAGTCAGGCACCGACTACTCCAAAAAATCTTTCGGCTGACGAGATCAGCACTGACAATCTTAAGATCTCATGGGCTGAAGCCGAAGATGATGTCGGTGTTCTTGGCTTTGAGATCTATCGTGACGGAGAATTTATCGCAAGGACAAATGTTTCATACTATTATGATTTTGATGTTGTACCAGATAGAGAGTATGTTTATAAAGTATTGTCATATGACAAAGCCGGCAAAACAAGCGGAGCCTCAGCAGAACTCACAGTGAAGACGCTTGCCGAACTGCCATAAAACTTCTCTGGCTACGTTGATGGTTAAATCAATTGACATGGTTAGAAAAATACTATTTTGGAGGTTTATTTTATGCGATTTACTGTTCGTGGAATCAAAAACAGGATGGC
>CAZEIH010000109.1:0-2985 GCA_964512095.1 uncultured Oscillospiraceae bacterium | reverse complement strand
AGAGCCAAAGCTCACCGAAAACGAATCAGTATTTGGAGGATTCAGAAGAACCATTAGAGAATTCAGAAAATGAAGAGTTAATTCCTGATTCAGAAAATTCTATATACAATTTGAGAGAATCAGAAGAGCCAATTATATTGTTTCATGGGATCGCATTGGCTCTTGCCGATCAACGTATCAAAATAAACGGAAACAAGGATGAAGCTGAAGTAAATTACATCATGGACAAGTACACGGGTGAATATCATTTATATTCCAACCAGGAATTTTTAGGTAAAGAAGAAGGCACTGTAGAAATAAGAGGATATGACTATTATTGGGAAGTTAATTTTCAAAATCCAGACTATGAAGTGGCTATATTACAGCCATCAAATAATCCATATCCGAGGAAGGTTACAGATGTTTTCTCAAAGCATGCATCGGAGTTTGAAAACATAATTGTCTCTGAAATAGAAAACATTTATGGCGTCGATTGTGAAATAAGAGAGTTGGTGTCTGTAGACCTTGACGGAGATAGCACTGAAGAGTACCTGATATCATTACTTGACAGAGAAAACTATTTTTATGCAAGGTGTTTGGTTAATTCCCAGTACAAAATTATATCTTTCTTAACGTTGTACCATGAAAAGGAAGATGAATATGATTACTTTAATTATTTAGTCGAAGATAATTGCTTAGCAGATACTAGTGAGATTATTGATATAGATAATGATGGTATTATGGAAATTATAATGTACATACCATCCTATGAGGGATATTTATTTAAAATCTTTAAGTACTATAATGGTATATTTTATAACGATTATTTCACAAGAGTTTTTTTAACGGGGTCATAAAAAAATTGAGGAAGCTATGTCTCACAAACAAATGTAGCTTGCAACGTTGATATCGACGGTTGCACAAGACCTGTCAAACTGACGGCAAAACTGTGGTATGACAGCTAAACCGATGATGGGAACGGAAAATGCTGCTGCTATAACCTGAACGGACAGGGCACCGAGATCATAAACCCCATGGGGCAGACAATCACAAGGATTAGGTATGGGCAGAGAGACCTCCTGAAATCTAACATGTTATTGGATTGATCTTGGGTATGATGTAAAGTAATAAACGGAGGCAGAGAAATGGCTTACTGCTACCGGAGGGGGTAGTGCTGGTGGTTGGTTTTCTTACAGCAGTAAATGGATAACTACTCGAGGTTATGGAGGCAAGTACGGACATCTGGGTGCCGACCTGAAGAAAGATGGCAACCCGGAAAATTGTGCAATTTACGAAGGGAAAGTAATAGCAGTAGGATGTACTACCGATAAAGGGAATGGTTATTGTGCTACAATAGGGCATGCAAAAGATGGTGTTAAATCTTACTCCTTCTACGCTCATATGAAAAAAGATTCATTGAAAGTAAAAGTTGATGACCTAGTTAAGGCGAGAGACGCTGTTTGAACCATGGGCAGTACTGGGCACAGCACAGGACCCCATTTACATTTAGGAGTATATACCAGCGAAAAGTGGGCTAAAATTGAAGAATGGTACAACAATAGTTTTAAACCCTGGCTAAATGATGATAAACCAACTATCCCGTTCTACATACCAGAATCAGGTGAACTTATATCAAATTTTTTTGGTGCACTAGCTGGAACTGGATTAGGTACTGCATCGAAACTAGAAAAAATAGCAAAAGCTTTTATAAATGAAAATGGATTTTTACAAATGTATCCTAAAGGGGCTAAGGTAAAATATTTACCATTTGAAAATCTTGGAAAAGTCGCTACCGGTATTACTGTAGTATCCTTAGGGTTAGATATCGGTAATACGTGGAGTGAGGATAATGGGAATACAAATCTAAAAAGGCTAGAGAAAACAGGTATACAGGTAGTTGGTGCAGAATTATCTACATGTGTTGGCTACCTGACAGGGGCAATGATAACAGCGGGAGTAGCTGGTACACCTGCCAGTGCTGGAGGGAGTCTTTTATTAGTCGGAGGAGCCTTAATAATAGATTATGCGGCATCATCATTAATTGATATGGGTCAAGAGTGGGCTTATGATCAATTAGATATAAATTAGTACAGATTTGAGTTTATTGTAAGAAATTACGCAGTTGTGTTTTGGAGGTGAATATTTATTGAGAAAATACAAACTTTCTATTGGCTATTTTATTATTAATTTGTTTTTAATTTCTTGTTCTATAATACTTTCCTCGTTAGCTGATGACTATTTTAAAAAGTTTTTTACTTATTTATGTACAATCTTCTTGATAATAGTCTTTATTAATGGGTTGTTTGTGGGGAATATATGATTTCCGAAAGCACAGTGGTTATAAGTTCAATTATATGGGGCAAAACAGAAATTAAGTTTTCAGATATTAGATATATAATTAAAATAAATCCGAAAAGTAAAACCTTGTTTTTTATTAATGTTATCTCTGCTAATAAAGCAATTGGGATATTTCCATATATTGGTCATTACAAAGAGCTATTATACACTATACTTTCAGAGACACGGAAAAAAAGTCCGGATGCTAGTATTGATGTATTAGTTGCTAAAATAGTTAGTCACATCTGAATTAGCAGTTTGAAGCATTGAATCAAGAAATTATACTAAACAATACTGATCAAGACCCAACGCTTGCTGCAGCTTATAAGGCGAAACGGCTGACTATAGAGTTTACCGTTTTACAATTCGCCTGCAAACCTTCATTTGCTGGCTTTTGTAGTCTCGGACTCCAGTTTTACCTCATTTCCACGGGGTGCATTCAAAGATCGTCCCAGCAGCCTGTATGCCACCGTGATATTCATGTCATACCTGCCTTCAGTCTCCACCTGACCAAGGAAGTTAATTAAGAGGTCGGCGTCTTCTTAAGACATAGATAAAACTTCGGGATGGAGTTGTATTAGTCTTATCTATTCCCGCCGACCTTGTAATCATCCGAGGATTTCTTGCCAGCATGGTAGAATACAACATCGCCATCCATCAGATTAAATT
>CAZEIH010000108.1:0-3023 GCA_964512095.1 uncultured Oscillospiraceae bacterium | reverse complement strand
GAACAGTAAATCGCATAACATAAACCTCCAAAAACATTTCTCAGATAACTAGGTTTCTTCATATACACCATGGATGCAATCCTAAGGCCATATCTGGTCTGCATCAGAAATATTGGTATTTGCATTATTCAGGGTACATCTATCCTATCCAAAGTACGTAATGGGTGTGGATATACCAGCGGGGTATAGTGTTTCTCCCACTTAAACCCGCCAAGCCCATCCGCTACGGCTCGATACAGTGTACCTTCAATCGGGATTTCAGGGTTTTGTCCGGTCATTTTTTCAAGGTCAAATTCCTGATCGGTAACCCAAAAACCAAGCCCTTCAGCTGTTGGTGTTATTGCATTCATATCTTCAAGCGTGCCATACCCAATCCCGCTTTTCGTGCATGGCTCTCCTTTATAGTAACCGCATGTGCCAACAGGATCGATCGTTCCATCAAAGGGTTGGATATTATCGCGCCACCAGTTTTGGTTTTCGAATAGTATAAGCGGATCATTCACAACTGCCGGATTTGAATCATAATCCCGATTGTAATGATCAAACAAGATATTGCATTCGGTAGATAAAATATTCCCTTCCATGCCGCCGAAATTTCTCCAATAATAGGAACCATATGGATGCTGTATTAAATTCCCGGCAACAGTCCTGGGATAAGCGGTACCCTCACCAGAATGCGGTGAGAAGGCATCATCATTGTACTCTTCCCAAACAGTATAGCTTCCTTTGCCATTACTTTTTGACCAGCGATTATAGAAAAAGTATACCTTTCCTGCTCTTTGAACCAGCCATCTTCCTGCTGTTCCTATACGATGGTTTCCATATGTTTCGAAGCCGATACCGGCGCCGGAATTGTTGGGCTGATTCCCGTGGATATCATGGGTTTGTGCAAAAGCAGAAGGGCCTTTCGATGACAGATCAAAGGTGTTGTATCTGCTCACATAACGGTTTCCATTGCCGCCGCTGATAGCAAGCGGTGAGGATGAATCCGCTGTTGTATACAGATAATTGTCTTCAAAATACATTGCGTTTAGGCTTCCCGGGGCCCAGCATTCTACTTCTTTGCCATCAGCAAGGCCGCCTAAAAACCTCCAGGCACAGGAACCATCCTGAAGCACATTATTATGAACAACGCCAAACATGGCATACCTTAACTCGATGGAAAACTGCCTTGAGGCAGTAACTAAGTTGATAAACTTGTTATGGTCTATCATGACCTTCGTTAACGGATGCTCCAAATGTTTGTTTTCCAACAGCAATGTACCGTACACCGGCACCAGCTTTTCAAAGGTAAAGCCTGTGATTCTTACGGGATAATCGTTTTGCGCGGTTTCAAGATCCGGTGAAACCGTAACGGCATAGGTGCCTATCCCACTTGGTCCGTCATATTGAATCACTGTCTTGTCAATCCCCGCGCCAAGCAATTGTATTCCTTTTGTGATTGTGATCGAATCAGACCACACTGAAGTTCCTGCCGGCACCAGGACTGTGTCCCCCTGTTCTGCCGTGTCGATAGCCGCTTTGATATCGGAGTGAGAACAGCTTGCCGCCCAAATAGTCTTCACTCCAGGCCTGCACCAGATACACACACTGAAGTGTTTGTCACTCTCATTACCGGCCGCATCAACCGCTGTTATGGCATATTCGTAGATGCAGTTCCCTGTCACATTTTGATCGCTAAAAGTAGTAGTGTCCGGCTCTGCGATAAGGGTATACTCATCTTCATTTACAGTCTTGCGATATATACGATATCCGGTCACACCCACATCATCGGTGCTGGCTGTCCAGCTTAAGTCGATAGTGTCAGAAGAAACAACTGTAGCGGTAAGGTTTGTTGGCACACTTGGAGATTCACTATCTCCATTATGCTGGGTTATAGGAAACTGTACAGCAAACGGGTGCGGATATTGATACGGCTCATATACAAAGGTCCAATTATTATCACCAATGGAACGGTACAGTTTACGCGTATCCGATTCCCAGTAACAATCATGATCTACACTGGCCTGTGGTCTGTCCGCGTGTAGTCCGTATGTAAAATTAGATGGTGACTCGCCGCCGGGAGAATGTTCAGCATCATCCCACCAATCCCTGTCTTCTTCAATATGATTAAATGCGTCAGATTCCCATATGGCAATAATTTTATTATCCCGGGTGTTAATATTGTTCCATATGTATCCGTTGTTGACCTGATCTCCTCCCGGACTTTCGTCACAGCCCTGGGGACAGCTACAACTTTCTTGCTCTTCCCTTACTTGGATTTTCCCGCGCGTACCGCTGGTTCCTATCTGTGCTTTATTGTTAAATATGATTCCTGTCCCACCCCTATAATCATGACTGAATCCGCCACCCGTAACAGGACTGAAGTCGTTGGTTGCAACATTTTCATATATTTCATGTGCCACAACCCCACGATTGCGGGTGTCGCCGTGGGCATCAAGAGCTAGTTTCCCCTCAATAGTATTATAACGATAGACCCATCTCGCCCCTTCTCCACTGGCAAGGGTAATTTTTGATACATTTCTCGAAATGTTGTTTTCAATATACAAATAATTCTCTGTCCCGATGTTATCTACTCCCGGGAATAGATTCCACGAATACGCCATTCGCCCATATACCTTGAAATCATAACAATTATTTTCAAATATATTATGGTCAATTAGTCCAAAAGAAAGCCCCTTAACACGGACAGCCATATATGCATCCGTTGAGCCGTCATTGTTCATGATTTTATTATGATGTACGCTGAAATTTTTCCACGCGTGCGTTGTGCTGCTGTTTTCGATCCGAATACAACCTCCATTATTATCGGCGTTAATAGTAAAACCGGCAATCTCCATAATTGGATCATCCTGAGGATTGTCAGGATGTAGGTATAATAGGAAATTATCGAGCCCGGTAGACTCAATCCCGTTAACAATGGTCGTCCGATCCATTCCGGCACCTATCAGCCTTACAGGTTTATTCAGTGTAAGCATTTGTGTCCATATCGCCTCACCAGCGGGCACCATGACGGTATCATT
>CAZEIH010000107.1:1284-3130 GCA_964512095.1 uncultured Oscillospiraceae bacterium | reverse complement strand
GGGGAATTATTCTGACAGGATCCCCTCCTCATGAAACCTTCTTACTATTTCGGCTGAGCACTCGCCGGCACCATCAAAAAATATGATCAACGGTGCTTTTTCATCGGATTGCTTGTATAACCAGTCGTCTGTTTTTCCATTCATTTAAGTCATTGACAGCTGTTCAAAACAGTCCATTTTTTTGATATAAATTTCACTTTCCCCATCTCTTACATAACCTATAGGTGTATTATCTGTTTTTTCTTGCTGTCACCTATAAATATAGCTTACTCTGGTTAAAAATTACAATTCAAAAATAAGGTGCCAGGCACGGTACATAGACACTTATTATCTATGCCTAGATAAATAAGTGTCTATGTACCGTGCCTGGCACCTTATTTTTGGCACCTTATTTTATGATTCGCAACTGAGTGTTATTACTTGTTGAGTCTGTCTCCATAATGCTCCAGTACAAAATCTAAATCCTTGTCGCCTCTTCCTGAGCAATTCACCAAAATTGAGCCAGTTCCAAGCTCTTTGGCTAGCTTCATAGCGTAAGCAACGGCATGAGCGCTTTCCAAAGCCGGGATAATGCCCTCCATCTTTGATAATGTGAAGAATGCATCTATCGCTTCATTATCGCCTATAGCTACATATGTTACTCTTCCCAAATCCCTCAGATAGGCATGTTCTGGTCCTGTCGAAGGATAATCAAGACCACTTGCTACAGAATATACCGGCTCCGGTTCTCCTTTTTCGTTTTGCAACATTATCGATTTAAAACCATGCAATATACCTTCAGTCCCATAAGTCAGACTGGCGGCGTGTTCTCCAATTTTAGTCCCGATGCCCAAAGGTTCTACTCCGTACAGCTTTACGGGATCATTCAAAAACGGTGTCAATATACCTGCTGCATTTGAACCTCCACCAACGCAAGCTACAACAGCATCAGGCAGGTTTCCTGTCATCTCCTGGAACTGTTCTCTTGCCTCTATACCAACGATTGACTGGAAATCCCTTACCATTAGCGGGAATGGATGTGGTCCTACAACAGAGCCAATACAATACATTGTATCCTCATATTCCTTCATATACGCTTCAAATGCTGCATCTACAGCCTCCTTCAGCGTTTTTAGCCCATGTGAAACAGGAATTACCTTTGTGCCAAGCAGCTTCATCCTAGCAACATTCGGTGCCTGCTTTGCTATGTCCACTTCTCCCATGTAGATATCGCACTCCATCCCAAAAAACGCAGCAGCAGTAGCCAAGGCAACACCATGCTGACCTGCACCGGTTTCGGCGATAATTTTCTTCTTACCCAGATACTTCGCAAGAAGTGCCTCTCCCATACAATGATTAAGCTTATGTGCACCAGTATGATTTAAATCTTCTCTCTTCAAATATATTTGGCAATTCCCCAATGAATTTGACAGTCTTTCGCAATGGTATGTCGGAGTGGGACGACCCTGATATTCTTTTCTTATTCTCCTTAGCTCGCTAATAAATTTCGAACTCTGGCATATGGTCTGATAACCAGTGTTAATTTTTTTAAACTCTGCTTCCAGCTCAGGCGGGATATAAGCTCCTCCATAGGTGCCAAAATAGCCATCCTCCGTCGGGGTTGTTTTTTTATATACTGCAAAGTCAACATTAGGATTCAACATGATTAATTCTCCTTTTCAAAATATTGTTTTATATTCTCTAGATTTATTAGGGCTTATGCCTTTTAAGCATTGCCTCTATCCGTGCTTTCAAATAGTTGCGTTTTTTATAATCGGAACTTTATTTTGGCTAGATACACCATCGAAAAACAAATATTTCACATTTCATAACCTCATCTCATCTCCATTTCTAATAGTCTCATCTC
>CAZEIH010000107.1:0-1184 GCA_964512095.1 uncultured Oscillospiraceae bacterium | reverse complement strand
GTGCCTGGCACCTTACTTTCTCCTTACTTTCCAGTTGGTCGATTTGAAAATATATCGTTTTTTTGATATAGTATGTTCATTGGTTCTTTTGAAGCAAATTTTTGTTTGCTTATAATCGCTGTAATATGTCCTAAGTTTTTGTTTGAATCCTGAATAATCAGGTGTGTTTATGTGTAGTTCTAATATAAATTTCATTTCAGCGGTTTAAAAGTTAGTAACCTAAATAAGAGAGGAGAAATTATATGAACGTAAAAAACGAAGGAGCTGTAATAAAGGTTTGGGAGAGAGAAAATGTAAATAGCCGAGCAAGTAAACAGCTTAGAAGGACAGGCTATGTTCCTGCTGCTATTAGTAGAAAGGGGCAGGATTCCATATCAATAAAGGTAAAGGGCGATGAAATATTACGGAATCTGTCCAAACATGGTAGGAACTATTTATTCACTCTTGATATTGAAGGAAAAGAACCATGTACTGTAATGGTAAAAGAGTTGTATTATTCACCTGTAAAAAGAGAGCTGCTAAATGTGGATTTCCAACAGGTTTCACTAAGTGACGAAATAAAAGTAGATATTAGCATCAGATTAATTGGTAAGGAAGAAGCTGAGTTTAAGAAGCTCTTGGTAATGACACAGCTTGACAAAATACCTGTGAAGGGTTTACCCCAGGATATTCCTGACTATTTGGAAATCGATATAACAAATATGACCGCAGACGATAAGGTAAATGTCGGCGATATTCAATATCCAAAGGGCGTAGTACCTGACATTGAGACAGATAAGTTAGTGCTAATGCTTTCTGAAGCAAGATCTAGCAGCGAAGAGGAGACTGAGGCAGATTCAGAACAGACGGAGACTGAGGAAAGCGAATCATAAGCCTTCAAAGCATAAAATACCAGCATTATCCAGGTTCCTTTGTTTAATAACGAAGGAACCTTATTAATTGCCTCCACGATCCATATATATAATGTTAATTCCTGAATAAGCTTGTATATTATACAACAGCGAATCCTTCATCTTCTCCTCAATATAAAGCAGATGATCTGTTTCTCTATCGCCATTTTCAATTATTTTAATATCCTTAAATTTGATCTTATTTTCATAATCCTCTTTAATAACGGGCATACCTGATATCCTCAAACATAACAGCTGGTCGCTGTATTCAAGACTACTAATCCTATTGAAATC
>CAZEIH010000106.1:0-3201 GCA_964512095.1 uncultured Oscillospiraceae bacterium | reverse complement strand
ATCCACAAGAGACTATTTTTTGACTCCGATTTTTCATATGTTACTTTACACTACCTTTATGCGGTTTTCATAAGTCCATCATCGATGTAGCCCACCCGGTATTATTTGCTTTTTCCCGAATGTAGTCGTTTTATCCTTACATTGTCAAACATTGCCGGATCATTCATCGTACCAAAACCAATACTACCATTTTGAACCCTATTTTGAATAGTTGTCTTAAACTCACCATCAACGAATACAGTAATCATATTATCGAGAACAGTTATTTTGACTTTATGGTAATTGTTATCAGCAGTGATTGGGTCGATTGAAAACAGAGAATATTTACTTTCACCATCTACTTTGAAAATACAGGCTTCACTTTCTGCTCTGCTGAAGGAAACAAAATAATAATCATCGTTATTCTGGTAGCCGAATATGACACAAAAATCAGAATAAGCGTCAGAAATTGCATCTGTTAGTTTCCCGTCAAGTTCCAGAACAAAATCTTTGAAGTCGGCGTCCTTGAGAGTAACATATACACCCGGTTTTCTTTCCGGGCTGTAACTACTTGATTTCAGCCTGAGTGATGTATCTCCCTCATCTTCCTGTAACACCCATTTATCTGGTGAAATGTACTGCCAGTCCAGAGCCGTTTCATCCTCAAAGTCTTCCTCGTATATTTTATTTATTTTTATTTCATAGGATTTTTTCTCCACGATATTAACAGGATCCATCAAATCCTTTATTCCAGAAATGCTAATTGTGTGCTTCTGAGAAATATCGAGAGAAGTTGTTTCGAGTATAACGGTTTTTTTATCCTCCTGAAGATTTACACTCGTAATGCTATTATCTGAAGATAGACTAAATGATGAGATTTCAAGACCTTCTTCAGACACTTTTTCATTAAAGCAGATAGATATTTTGTTTGTATCAGGGTCATAGCAGATATTTTCCACTTTGGGAGGCTGTTTATCCTCAATTTGGTATTCTACTACACTAACAGGGCTTTCTTCCCCATTTCCTCCAAATGCCCTGGTCTTCAAAATACTTTTCTGATTTATAATTAGGGATGAAGTATATAATTCAGAGGATTGTGTTGGCTCAGTACCATCCAGTGTATAGTATATTTGGGCTCCAGGATCCTCACAGTATAGTTGAACTTCAATCGGCTGAGAATAGCGACCACTCTTTGGATATACTGAAACAAAAGGAGCACTATCACGATAATCGTTCCACATCTCTGTTATGAACTTATGGCTGGTCGACCCTTGATTATAATAATAGTTGCTATTTCCCGTTTCCTCTCTTATAACATCTGCATAAGAGGACCAGTCCTCTGTCATCCAGCGATCAATATAGTCAAAATAAGCAGGATGATCCCATACAGTCATTCCGTTCATAAGGCGAAAAGCAAGGGCAGTTCCTACCCAGGTATGTGCGTTACAGCACTGCCGGTAATTCTCGACCCGCATATCGCTGTTGGAGCCGGCCTTCGGATCACCGGGTTCACCTCTGCCGTCTACTGTCCACTCTGAAGGATGTTTCTCTTCATATTCGAATTCAGGTAAATTACGTCCCCTCCACAAAACAGTGGCACCTGACCATCCATCTCCATAATATGTTTGGTCCACTTCCTGAAAGGCGCCGTATATATCCATCATACCTTCATCCTGAAGCATCATTCCCGCAAAAAGTATCATGCCAAGACGCCCGGTGTTATGTCCCCCGCCTCCGGCCCAGCGGCTGGTTGCCCTATCCATATATAACTCATATAAATCAATCCCCGCCTGTACCATACTGATAACAAGCTTTTCTTTTTGTTCAGCGGGTATATTGGTGTTTGCCATCAGAAGACCCAAGCTGGTTTTCGGTGAAATAACAGCACCATAACCACCTATATTGATGTCCGGGTTTATATATTGTGCCATGGGGCCATTACTGGCGTGGTCTATCCACGGTCTTTCAAAATAAGCAATAACTGAAGATACTTCAGGTATACTCGAAGTAGGTGCCAGATTCTGGAGTAATTGATAATTCAATTGACTAATGTTATATTTTATGCTTTTGTCTGTACCGGTATATGAAGGACGAAAACTACCGGTGGGTGGAGCTTTGTCCAGAATCGTCAATACAGCAGCTGTCTCTATAATAGGACGCTTTTCAACAGAGGGTTTACTGATTGATGAGACCAGCGAATTACTAGGTTGAATAATAAGCGGGTTCGACGATGAAATACCTGCAGCAGCATTCAAATTAGGTCTATATTCCGCCCAAGAGGAGCGATTATCATATCCCTGTACTGTTGACATTAAGGGATTAATCATAGATCCATTCATAACAGGACTATCTGTGGTCTCAGGAGTAATACGAATCACCTTAACAGGCCCGATAACCCAGTAATCGCCGTTTGCGAACTGACCGTACTCATATTTCTTATCAAAGTACCAAGTCACACCATACTGTTCAATATTATCTACAGACTCCAGATCACCGGGGTCGCCATCGTCGGGATCGCCATCATCAGGGTCACCGTCTTCGGGGTCACCGTCATCGGGATCACCATCATCAGGGTCGTCGTCATCAGGTTCACCGTCTTCGGGGTCACTGTCATCGGGATCACCATCATCGGGATCACCATCATCAGGGTCGTCATCATCATCTGACGAACCACCGCCAGATGGACCGCCGCCGGTACTCCCTCCGCTGGAACCACCACCGGAACCTCCGCCACCCGGAGTCACTGTATTGCCGGGTTTTGGATTATATGACACAGCTTTACCGCCATCCGCAATGGCAACATTCTGCGGTTTCTCATCCATTGCAACTCCGCCTGAACCGATCACAGCATTCTTTATATTCTTTCCTCCGGTAATGTCCGCTCCGGCATATGCAATCAGATTCTCTATAACAGTACCGTCCTTTGCGGTAATAACCGCTCCGGCTGCCGTTTTTCCGACAATGAATCTACCGACTGTTCCGGATTCCACTGTAACGACTGCGCTGGTGGATTCTACTACTATTTCTCCGAAATCACCATTCAGAACTATTACCTTACCGCTTAGAGTGCCGGATATAATGGTTCTTCCTTTTACCGTAACTCCGATCAGTGTAATCGTATCCTGACCGATACCATCCGTCAGATACAGGTCTCCGGCAATATAGGCATCCTTCAGCGTTACATCCTTCGATGAAACCACCATATTGCCGGGTACTGTCTTT
>CAZEIH010000105.1:0-3217 GCA_964512095.1 uncultured Oscillospiraceae bacterium | reverse complement strand
GGAACCCTACAGCTGTTTTTCTCCAGTCGATGCCTTCAAGCCAACCAGCTCTTTCGGAGGGCCAGTCTTTAGTGTCACTCGCATGCCCCCCCACCTGACAAAAGGACAAAACTATGATCGGTGTCTCAGGAGCAAGCTCGTTGCACAACTGCCATAATTCAGAGAAATCCTTCAACAGCTCACTGTTGTAGTCGTTGGGGCTATCGAAAATTGGCTCGTTCACCAGCTCGAACACGACATTCTTGCGGTCTTTATAACGCGATGCCATGCGAGTCCAGAACTCACGGGCATGCTTCTTGTTGTTTTCATAGGTGTCTAGCCCGTCACCGGTGGAGGTATTGTAATAATTTCCTGGTTCCGGATGATAATCAATCACCGCAGTTACACCTTCATTTTCTGCGCGGTCGATAAGCTGATCCAGCAGCTCTACATACTTATCAAGTGAATAATTCCCTTCCTTTTCCGGCCGATAGGCGCAGGCAATACGCACCGCATTCAGCTCATTGTCATGGATAGCTTGCCAGGGGGCATCACTGAGCGCCCAACTCGTCTTGGATGATATCCATCCATACAGCCAGAACGTTCCGCCGCGAAGTCGTGAACCGTCCGGTGCAACTATCGTATTGTTCTCGATCCTCGCACGCATGTCATTTGTTTTCACATATTCATACGCGCCAATATCCCATACATTATCTGCTCCTCTGACAGCTCCATCGCTGTCTTTATTGAAAGGCTCATCCAATTCCATGCCTCCCGGCAATTCACGCGAAAGCCAGAAGTTGCCATTTGCTGCATCGATGAACGGGTCCTCTGACAGATCATTCAGTATATTGCTTTTAGATTCAATATTAACGTTTGGTACTTCTCTCTCACAACCATACCAGATATTATTCGCAGCTAAATTTCCATTTCCTGTATTTGCTAGATTGATATTTGAAGAATTATTATGCATATTGTAAAAGGTATTATTGAATATTTTTACGTCAGATAAGAACGGACCTCCATTTGCTCCATTGCTTCCAATCGCACGGCTGGGACCTGCTAACGGACTCGTTTCCTTGAATATGTTCCCGTAAATATAGTAGCCGCTGCTATAGGTTTCGACGTTTTCATCTCCACGATATCCTAAACTGATATATCCGGTGCCGCCAGCAGCTGCAAAATTCTCAAAGGTGTTATACCGGATATGTATGTTCATGTCTCCACCGCTACTACGATGCCATACTCCAACTGAATGGTAATCGGAAGATCCAGAGCCTCCATTCTTAAAATAACAATGCTCTACTAGAAAATCGGATTCCGGACTGGAAAATAACATCCATTCCTGACCTGATTCATGTATATAGCAGTATTGAAATGTGATATGTGCTGTAGTACCAGTGGCATATACCGTCCGTGTTTTGTATGCCTCGTCCTTTCCTGAGCCTGCCCACCCTGCATCTTCCATTTCTATATGCCTTAATGTCAAATGACGAACTTCTGTACCATTGGGAATCTGCATACAATTTCCGCCTTTATGTGGTTCTATATTCATCGGATTATATAGCTTTATTCCATGTCCAGAATCCTCACTGCCTGTTTGTCCGTCAATTATGTAATATCCCGTACTAAATTGAAAAATGGGGCCTTTTTCATCTGTAAATTCTACGACTCCTCCACCATAACCATTCTTCCATCCAACATCAGTACCATAATCATTGACTGTTGCCTTTTTCACTACAATATACGAATCCCCTTGCTCCGGATCATCGAACTTGTAGGAGGGGTATGTACCTGAAGCAATGTAATAGGTTGCTCCCCTTTCAAGGACATCCGGAAGCTTTTTATAGGCATTGTTCCAGTCAGTCCCGGTTTCGTCACCTGATGCTCTCTCCCTGATGTAATAGATATTCTGCTGAGGTGTTTCTGATGGTATTACATTTACCTTGAATGTATCTGTTTTTCCGCCAATTGTAACGGTAACTGTCTTTTCTCCCTCATTACGTGAATTGTACCCTGATATATTGCTCATTGATACTTTTTCTGTTTTTGTTGTATTGTCGGAATAGGTTCCGGTCACAACCAGTCCGGTAAGGTCCAGTGCTTCACCTGTTTTATAAACCAGCTTGGATGGTGGGCTGGTTATTGAGATGCCCACAACCACCGGCACTACAGTCAGCGTCAGATTTGTCTTGATTATCTGAGGGTTTTTTATTTCCGCGGTTTCAGTTACGACGCCTTCAAAAGTGAATTCCCCGCAGTACATAGTAGAAACTGAGCAAGGGGCCCAAGATACATCAAGCTGAGCAGTTTTCCCATTTGACAGATTCACATCTATCTTTGCCGGCAACTCATACAATTCATTATGACCAGCTGTGGCCTTTATTGGGCTGATAGAAGTTATATTGGCTGTTGTTGGGGTTGCCAGATCGTCATCATCATCGTCATCTTTTTTGCCTCCGCCCTTACTGCCGCCGCCTTTGGAGCCGCCGCCAGCTGAGCCACCGCCTCCTTGGGAGTCACCGTCGTCTTGGGAGCCGCCGCTATCGTCTTTTGCAGCAATTATTTTGGGGTTACCGCCTTTGGCAACTAGCTTTCCATTTACAATAACATTATCCAGAGTAGCCTCTCCTTCACCGACTGCCTTTGCTATCTCCAGATTTCCTGCCACGATAAGATTCCGAAGCTTTATGCCCGGTGAGGCAATAACAACATTGCCTGCTGTAGCTGTACCACTTTCAGGCCCATATGTACCTGCAAAATAATACATTCTTGTATCAGTTCGTACCCTATCCAGAAGGACAACTGCTTCACTACGCGTTGTATTTGTTTTGGGGTTTATCCTTCCGTTACTGCCGGTCACTAGACCTTCCCGGATCACTCCGGCGATAGGTCCCTTCGCCCACTCCGATATTTTAGTGGAATCACTGACCTTGGAAAGAATGCCGACGTCACCATCCTGATCAATACCCTTTATTCGGGATATTATCGTAATGGCCTGCTCTCTTGTGATCGTGTCCTCCGGCGAGAGGGTTTTGGCTGTAGTACCATTGATGTATCCTGCCGCAAGAGCCTTTGAAGCATCAGCATAGTACCAATTGTTCGCAGATACATCAGTAAACTTCCGTATGCTGTCGCTCTTAGCAGTGTAATTCATCACACGGTTCACAAGAGCCATGAATTCGGCACGTGATATTTCTTTGTCAGGGTTGTAATTACCGTTATTATCACCCTTCAG
>CAZEIH010000104.1:0-3226 GCA_964512095.1 uncultured Oscillospiraceae bacterium | reverse complement strand
CGGTTTCCTGTGGAATTTACTTTTGCAAACTGGAAGTTACCTTTTCAATTGACCAGTCAGGTGGATACTGAACTCCACCTGACCAAGGAAGTTAATTAATTCGTCTTCATTCATCGCCGACCTATAGGGGTCAGCGTCTTCTGAAGACATAGATAAGAGCACAAGTCGTAGAAACAAAATACATAAAAGGAGCCGGACTATCCGGCTCCCTGTTACGCTGTGTCTAAAGAGACTATTTGCTTTCTAGGCTTTTCTCGGCCATTTCTATAGCTTTTTTCACAATGTTACCGCAGTCTCGGGAAGAAACAGCACCCCAGCCCTCAGCCTCAACTGTACTGTAGACACCAAGTTCTTTTGCGATTTCATGCTTTAGCTGCTCTGACATCAAGCTCCTGCGTCTACTCACAATAACGCCTCCTTTTTTGGATAAACCAATTCTCAGCGTACTCAATTATGTTTCCCTACTTTTAATACTTTATCAACTTATTAATTAAATACATTTTTATGGCATAGGTTACCATTTACGGATTATGTTAATATAATGTACAAAGGGAGGTTGAAATATGGCATTATCAGAAAGAGAATTATTCGCAAGACTCATTAGGTGCGAGGCTGAAGGCGAGGGCATGTCCGGTATGCAGGCCGTCGCGAGTGTCGTGATGAACAGGGTGCATGTAGCAGAAGGCGAGTATATGAGGATCGGTCAAGGGAATCTGCGCCGTGTCATAGAGCAGCCTTATCAGTTCACATGCCTCCTTACAGAAGTATACGGTCAGGTTAACCCTCAGAATATTTATAACATACCTGCAGAGCAAATCCACTATGAGGTTGCCGATTGGGCTTTGTCTGGGAATGTTATGTCAGATGTTGCACCATGCCTGTGGTATTACAATCCATTCAGTGAAACCTGCGAAGCAATTTTCCCCAGGAATGGTTCAGGTAGCTTGTTTAATAGGATAGCTCAACATTGCTTCTACCAGCCTACGTCCTTGTATTACCAAACCTGATACTTCTACTCAAGGCTAATTGACATTAACTTAAGATATTGAGCATAATTTGTTGAATCAAGTGTTATTTAAAATGAAATGGAGTGATTGTATGATATATAGAGATAATTATGCAAATAAAAAACCGGCAGAACCCCAGTTACAACCATACCTGCCTGTAACAGGAGCCTTTGGCTGTATGAATTCAACACCTCAGTACCAAAGCATTCAGTCTCCAATGATGCATAACGGAACAGCAGCCCCCACCGGAGCCATTCCTATGCCAATAACAACCCCATCAACACCAACCCAAGTACACGGCGTAATGCCTACTTCCACGGCATATTCCGGCAATCAAGTGCCTTCTACTGTCGAAAATACATTTTTTACTCCCGGGTTCTTAAGGACACAAATCGGACAAAGAATGAGGGTGGAATTTCTCATTGGTACAAACATGCTTACAGACCGTACAGGTACATTGGTGGCAGTAGGCGCAAGCTATATAGTCTTGAAGCTAATTGATGCTGATGACTTGATGATGTGTGACATTTACTCTATTAAATTTGTTACAATTATCTTATAGTCGATTGCCAGTAAAGGCCATGTTCAGTAAAGCAGCAGAACGTGTTTTCTTCTGCTGTTACTGAACACGAATTTAAAAAATCCGGAGTTGAATTATTCTACCGGCCTTGATATATCCGTCAATGCAGATGATGCTTCTGTATCAAATCTTCTGTCAATTGCCAGATCTCCCAGTGCAACTATACCGACAAGAGTATTTTGATCTACTACAGGAATTCTTCTTATCTGCTTTTGTGACATTAAGTCCCCTAAATCATGTGTATCGGTGTCCGGGGATACAGATGTAACATTTGTAGTCATTATATTACTTACAGGAGTAGCTTTCGGGTCAGTACCCGTAATCACATTTCTAACAACTATGTCTCGGTCAGTAACCATACCAACTACGCCATTCTGATCGCAAACCGGTATAGAACCAACGTTATGCTGCTGCATGAGTCTTGCAGCGTCTACTACAGAAGTATCCGGCTTTATATAAGCCACATTTTTAGTCATGATATCCTTAACCTTCATATTTTTATTCCTCCTTCGTTAGACTTTTTGTTTATCTACTGCACGGGTACTATTCCAGTGCATGAACATATTATGCCCAAACATTCATATTTAAAAATTCTAGTAAAATATAATCAATATGCGAATTTTCCCACCTAATAATCAATATGAATAATATGACCGTCAATATGAAGCCTCAAATGAGTTCCTTAGTAAATTCGCTTCGCTCAGGGAGTCAGGTGGCGACTGAACTCCACCTGACCAAGGAAGTTAATTAATTCATCTTCATTCATGCCGACCTAAAGGGGTCAGCGTCTTCTGAAGACATAGATAAAAAGATTGTTCTTTATAAAGGAAATGTATTCATGAGAACACTCTAAATACTCAAAGCCCATTTTCTATTTACTTCCATTGTATAGGTGCATATTTTAAATGGATTGTCATTATCAACACCCCTGATTTCCAGTCATATTCATACTTAAGTGGCTTTTTTCACACATTATCCACACGCCTGTGGATAATGTTAAAAAGATACCTATTCCTTGTAGCCCTGTGTTTTCGCCTGTTTAGCGACTTTTGTCGTAAATTTCCAAAGTTACGACGAAAATCCTGTGGATAACCACAAGTTTTATCCACAGGTCGTCATTACATCCTGTCTTAACAATGAATTAACACATTTTTAACATTAATTTCCGTAAAGTTATGCCCACATAATTATTTGGACTAATTATATAGCAGGCCGATCAAAATCATTTCCTACTATTATAATAGAAGCTTTGTGAGATGAACAAAACCCCGTGTTTATACACACAGGGTTTTGATAAAAATCTGGCGGAGACCTATTTTCCCGGGCCGTTACCAGCCAAGTATCTTGGGCACTGAGAAGCTTAACTGCCGTGTTCGAGATGGGAACGGGTGTGACCTTCTCGTTATTTCCACCAGAAAGGTTATAAACTTTTTATAGACACGACTTCGCTTTAGCGAAACCATATCATCACGGGCGAAGCCTCGCGCTAACGAGACTATGTCCTTCGGTACATCTGCTCTGCAAATATCCGGCAATTGCACCTTCAAAACTATATAATGTATCGCTGAAACCGTTTTGCTTACACAATTCGATCTCTGAGAAAGACGATGTTTAACTCTTAACGTTTAAGACCTACTTT
>CAZEIH010000103.1:0-3524 GCA_964512095.1 uncultured Oscillospiraceae bacterium | reverse complement strand
GGAAGTGAAGCCACCATAGAGGATGCCATAAACGGTCTTGCAGCTTCTGAGATCATAGCAGGCATATACAAGGATGGAGTATTTACTTCCACCCGTCTTACCAACAACGAAAATCCCGATCTTGCACCTGTAACGGCAGCCTCCGGAAACAGAGCTATAACGGCCTGGAGAAGTGTCACATTGGGCAGTATGGATAATCCTCTGAACTTTACCAGCGATTATATAATGTATTCGATTTATGATGGTACTAGCTGGAGCGAAGCCAAATGCCTTTACGACGGCAGTATAAACAGAGTACAGTCTTTAAATACAGCCATACTCCCCGATGGTACTTCGGCAATCGTATATCAGATCGCTGAGAAGGATGGAGATTCGGAAATCATCTGCGCTGTGCTTGATACAAGCGGGGAGGTTGTTCGGACCCTCAGGTTGACCGACAATATGACCAAGGATGTGAATCCTCAAATCACTACTGCAGAATTTCGTGATGGAGTAAAGCGGTTTGTTGTTGGCTGGAACGCGCAAACAGAGAGCGCTGAAAGCACCGTTCAGATGGTTGCAGTCAACCAAGATGGAACACTTTACCCTGAATTTTCACTGGAGGTGTCCGACAGCACCGGTGTTGCCTATTATTCAAACTTCCAGTTCACCAAGGGTGTGAACAAGCTTGAGGATTTGTCGTTGATTTGGAGCCAACCCGAGGATGAGAACAAAGACGGTACCTATGCATACAATATTTTCGGAACAAAGCTTCTTGTGTCGGATGACAATACCGTTTCCCCCTCTGGAAAGCAAAAGCTGCTGGCGCTTGAAGAAGGCCGTACCTTGGATTCTCTGGATTCATGGATAGATCCGTATACAGGAAAGGTACATTTCGTTATGCTCCTGACCGAGGCAAGCGGGGAATCAACCCTTGCCACGGCCGTTTCCGAATACAAGAACGCTATTTCTGTGGAGGAACCAGATTTTTCATACGCCGATCTGTTGCCGGGGCTGGATATGCCGGTTCTGTTCACAGTTAGAAATGACGGCATCGATACCATCACAGGTTTGAATATTGAACTGGTTGGGAAACCCTTCGCATTTGAGGATGAAGCTATTCCTTCGGGCGAGTCCAAAACCTATCTTGTTTCTTATGCGGTGCCTGAAACCATAGTCGATGCAACCTATTCCATTACCGCACAATTTGGAGAATCAGGCGATACCTATAGCCATACAGGCGTTTTAAAGCTGAGCACTCCTGATGTAGGCATCTATCAAATAGACAGCACCAAGGAGACTCAGCGGGAGCGCGGCTTTAGAGTATTGCTTCAGAATACCGCCTTTGCCGAGCTGAAGAAGGGAACACACGCCGTGAAGCTGGAAGTCTGGAATCACTCCGATTTTACAGAGGGGTCGCCTTTAAAAACGCTCACTGTTTCAGAGGATGATTTTGACACACTCAACAACAGTCTTTTATCTGTGAATGTCACCTTAACCGAGGAAGATTTGCAGCGGCTTCTCGATGAAAGCGGAGAGCTTCCCGAAGGCGGAGCGTGGCTGCTGTTCCGTACAGTGCTGACCGAAGGCGACAATGTTATTGAAGATGCAGACATATCCAACGATATGGATTTTGTGAATATTTACAGTTTGATTGAAAAAAACGGTACTTCAGTATCGCTGGCGAGCCTATCCGAGACCACTGACGGAAAGACCACCGTACAGGTGGAGGCATTTAACAACTCCATGCAGCCCATAAATAACGGGAATATTATCGTTACCCTCCGAGACGAAAATGGTAATGCGCTGGATACGCAACAGACTTACAGCTCCTCAGGCGGCAGCAGCCTTTTGGCTATACCGGGCGAAGAGTCCAAAAGGGCAAGCGTTCAATTTAACCATACCGGCTACACGACAGATGTGATCTTTGCCCGTGTATCAGGGGAAAGCTCCCTGCTCTCAGTGCTGAATCTTACCGGTGTCCCCATGGAATTTAACCCCGGCGTGTTTGAGTATCATCTTAAGACTTACGGCCTTAATCAAACCATACTCACCGCTGTGGCGGAAAATCCGGAATCCACCGTTTCAGTTACAAAAAACGGCGTTCCGGTGTCAATAGCAAAACCCATTGCCATGCCGTATGGAACCACGGTTTTTGTCATCACGGTGACGAGGGGCGATACTAAAGCCATCTACACACTCAATGTGGAAAATACGAGGCTGGATGAGGGTACCGATCCCGGAGATGATGATCCAGTTAGTCCGAGTAAACCTGGTAGCGGTGAATCTGGCAATTTCGTTGCAGAGCTGACCATAGACGGTATCAAGCAAAAGAATTTGAGCATCCTCCAGAGGGGTAGTCGTGCAGTGGTATCTCTGGGCACCTTGGCCCAGGAGCTTTTCACCGGGAACACAGATGTAGCTTTAAATTTACCCGTGATTCCGGGGGCGGAGGGCTATACCTTGGAGATGCCAGCCAATGCCCTTGCCGGCCCGTATACTGGAGCAGCCGTCACGGTTTCCACTGAGCTGGGGAGCCTGCGCGTCCCTGCCGGAATGCTGACGGGCATGGAAAATCTGGAGGGAAAAACCGCAGGGATTACCATTGACAGGTTCGACAAATCAAAGCTTCCGGAGGATATCCAGGCGGCTATTGGCGATCGTCCCATCGTATCCCTTACCCTTACGCTAAATGGCGAGCAGGTGGGTTGGAATAATCCTGATGCACCTGTGATAGTGAGTATATCCTATACACCTACAGCCGAGGAGCTGAAAAACCCTGAAAGCATTGTGATCTGGTACATAGACGGAAGCGGTAATGCGGTATCTGTACCTAACGGGCGTTATGTTCCGGTCACAGGCACAGTGACCTTCTCCACCACCCATTTTAGCCAATATGCTGTGGCTTATCGTCCTGTGTACTTCAACGACGTAGCAAAAAATGCGTGGTATCATAATGCTGTGAGTTTCATCGCGGCAAGAGATATTACCCGGGGTACAGGCAATGACAGGTACAGTCCTGAAGCCACGCTGACACGGGGTGAATTTATTGTTCTTTTGATGAGAGCTTGCGATATAAAGGCAGACGAGAATCCCACGGACAATTTCTCTGATGCCGGCAGCAACTACTATACCGGTTATCTGGCTGCGGCAAAACGGATTGGTATATCCGCGGGAGTGGGAAATAACATGTTTGCTCCGGAAAAAACTATTACACGGCAGGAAATGTTTACTCTGCTGTGTAATGCTTTGAGAGAAATAAAGCAGTTGCCTGAGATGAAGAATTCTAATGAGGTTGGCCGGAGCAAATCGCTTTCTGACTTCACAGACGAGGGACAAATAGCTTCCTGGGCCAGGGAAGCCATGTCACTGCTGGTTGAAACCGGTATTATCAACGGGAGCGCTGGAAAGCTTACACCAGCGGGGATAACCACAAGGGCGCAAATGGCGCAGGTTCTGTATAATCTGATGACAAAGTAAGGGCCGCCAAGGCCCCACTAGGTCCAAACGGCATCTTTTTCACCCACTCAAGGCATGTTGAGACG
>CAZEIH010000102.1:0-3557 GCA_964512095.1 uncultured Oscillospiraceae bacterium | reverse complement strand
GCAGCCGCAACGGTTTCTGGATTAAAAATTTATATCAAACTTCAAAACTCAGGATAGAAGATGATCTCCTTTGTTGTGTATTTGTTTTGAACGACTTTATATTAACAGGATTTCATCTTCTTTTCTATTGTTTTCCCTTTTTATTACATTTGTTCCCCTACGATAACTTTACGCTAACGTTTGTAAGGTTTTATGCAATCTTGTGTCCCCTCAATTGATTATATATGTTCTCTACATTACACATACAGGAATAAATGGTAGAATTACGAAACATTTTGAACAGATTTGGTGATAGACTCAAGCAAACCATATCGAATATGATATCCCTGTTTTGAATATTGATTTTAGCCATACTAGATAAAATCCACATTGCACGCAGTACGTTCTTACTTATGGCTTCAGCCTCTTTTTGTCAAAAAAAAGAGGCTATATAAACAGCCTCACATTTGGGGTGAGCTATGGGAATCGAACCCACGACCTCCAGGGCCACAACCTGGCACTCTAACCAACTGAGCTAAGCCCACCATATGCCTGTGTAATTCCACAGCAACATATGCTATTTTAAGGCACACAGCGTCTTTTGTCAAGTGTTAATTAGCAAGCAGTATTACCCTTAATTGACTCCTCAATTGACTAATTTGACATCCGAATGACTTGTTCTACTTGCTCCGTTTTAGTCAGGGGCTCTGTTCCAGTTGACTCGCTCAACACACCCTGCTTCGATCATAGGCTCTGTCCCGGCTGACTTACTCTACAAACTCTGCTCCAATCAGAGATTCTGTTCCGACTGATTTTCTCTACAGACCCTGCTCCGTTCAGTTACTACAGTTGACTTGCTCTAAAGACCCTACTCCGTTCAGTTACTACGGTTGACTTGCTCTAATGACCCTGCTCCGTTCAGTTACTACGGTTGACTTGCTCTAATGACCCTGATCCGTTCAGTTACTACGGTTGACTTGCTCTAATGACCCTGCTCCGTTCAGTTACTACGGTTGACTTGCTCTAATGACCCTGCTCAGACCGACAGTTTACTCAATCTCCTTGAGCCATACCTCCGCTGAAGCGTCACTGGGCATACGCCAATCGCCCCTGGGCGACAGGCTTATAGAACCTACTTTTGGTCCATCCGGCAAACATGAGCGTTTAAATTGTTGAGAAAAGAAGCGTTTGATGAACACCTTCAGCCATGACTTAATTGTCTGCCTATCATATTTTCCGTCAAAAGCATACTCTGCTAGATACAACAGCTTTTTAGGTGGAGCGCCGTACCGTAGCATATGGTAGATGAAGAAATCATGCAATTCATAAGGGCCAATTGAATCTTCAGTTTTCTGCTTTATTTTTCCTTTATCATCCGGAGGCAAGAGCTCTGGTGATATTGGTGTATCAAGGATCCTCGCTAAGACATCCGCAACAGCCATGTCCTTCATGTTATCGCCAGTCCACTGTACCAGATGCCTGACGAGGGTTTTGGGAATGCCACAGTTCACCGAGTACATAGACATATGATCTCCATTGTATGTGCACCACCCAAGGGCAAGCTCGGACAGACTGCCTGTTCCTATTACAAGACCGTTTATCTTGTTGGCTATGTCCATAAGTATCTGTGTCCGCTCTCTTGCCTGAACATTTTCATACGTAATATCATGCTCCTTAGGATTATGTCCTATATCTTCATAGTGCTGCAAACAAGCTTTTTTAATATCAATTTCCCGTAGCTCTGCTCCAAATGAATTAATAAGCTGAAGAGCATTTTCGTAAGTGTTATCAGTTGTTCCAAACCCTGGCATGGTTATTGCTATGATGTTTTTTCTTGGAATACCAAGCATGTCAAAGGTCTTTACAGCGACAATGAATGCCAATGTGGAATCCAGTCCTCCCGACACTCCCAAAACCACCTTTTTTATGCCCGTATGTTCCAATCTCTTAGCAAGACCCGCAGTTTGGATAGCATAGATTTCTTTGCACCTATTGTCTCTTTCCTGCTTATCCGATGGAACGAAAGGATGGGAGGCTATATACCTTGTTAGCTTGGAGCCAGCTGATTTGGAGGCTTTCGAGCCTGTCCCCTCCGTTTCCAGCTCATTAATAACTACATAAGGTATTTTCCTGTAACTATGTTCAGAAACACCGTCCATGAAGCTGGTATTTTTTATTCTGTTGCTCATAAGCCTTTGTATGTCTATCTCGCTTATTATCATATGGCTATCCCTGCGGTATCTTTCGCCTTCGACCAATACACTGCCGTTTTCAGTAATCAGGGCATGTCCGCCAAACACCACGTCAGTGGTTGATTCATATACTCCGCTAGAGGTATAGACATAACCGGCTAAACATTTTCTAGACTGCTGTTTAACAAGCTCCCTCCTGTATTCAGCCTTTCCAATAGACTCATTGCTTGCAGATAGGTTGAATATAACATACGCACCTGCCGCCGCCAAACAAGAGCTTGGGGGAACAGGCGTCCACAAATCCTCACAGATTTCTACTCCAAAACAAACTCCACCAGCTCCGGCATACTCAGGCCCGCAGGCTACTGCATATTTAGACCCACCAGCTCCTGCATACTCAGGCCCACTGGCTACTCCAAAACAAACTCCACCAGCTCCGGCATACTCAGGCCCGCCAGCTACTGCATATTTAGACCCATCAGCTCCGGCATACTCAGGCCCGCCAGCTACTGCATATTTAGACCCACCAGCTACTGCATACTCAGGCCCGCCAGCTAGCCTGTCTATACAGGATTCAAACAGCAAATTGGTTCCAAAGGGTACTTTTTTTCCCAAAACCACCACATAAGGGCTGTGAGTATTCCTTCCTGATGCAAACCAACGTTCTTCGCTGAACTCACTGTATCCGGGTATGTATGTCTTCGGTACGATACCAAGTATTTCTCCCCTATGTAGCACAGCCGCACAGTTGAACAGCTGATTGTCCACTAGCAAGGGAAGCCCGACTATTGCAGTTATCCTGAGATCCTTTAATGCTTTAAGGACTTTCCCAAGTCCTGTAATGGCATCTCTTAACAGTTGCTCCTGTTGGATTAGATCTCCACATGTATATGCGGTAATGGACAGCTCGGGGAAAACTATCAACTCTACCCCTGCATTCTCTGCTTCACTAACCATTCTTATAATTTCATCCGTATTGTAGCTACAAGCTGCAACCTTTAACTTCGGTACTGCTGCAGCTACCTTTACAAATCCATATCTCATATGACGCCCCTACCTCTTTCATTTATTCCTGTTCATTTTCATATCACCAACTTATACTGTGCTTATAATTATACCACCTATACATGAAATGGGTAAAGGGATGCTCTCTTTACATTCACGCCACAATCACGCTCTACATATGGAACTAATCTCCAGTCACCATTCATATTTACGGGATATTAATATACCATTACAGCATACAGTTTATACTCGCGGTATATCGCTGGATTCTCACGATATATGGCTGGACTCTTTCGGTGTATTGCTGTGCACTCGCGGTGCTTGGCTGGACACTCGCAGTGCTTGGCTGGACACTCGCAGTGCATGGCTGGATACTATCGG
>CAZEIH010000101.1:0-3721 GCA_964512095.1 uncultured Oscillospiraceae bacterium | reverse complement strand
CATAACAGTTAAGGCAATTGATACAATCGTATCAGTTGCCTTAATGTTTTTTATGCCCCAAATATGAATGCACATTAAATATGAATGCACATTAGGATTATGCTAGTGACCGTGCCTTATCTCATAAAATGCCTGTTTCAAAAGCTCATATATTTTTATATACCGCTCGCGAAAATAGCTATCCTTCAGCAGAACAAAATTAAATTCGCGTTGTTCACAGAAACCAGGAATATTAAACTTTATTTTTCTGTTGGATGTATTAAAAAGCTTGCTGGATGTGGTACAAAGGCTCATAAACCTCTTTCTTTCAGGCCTTCCACCAAGCTCACATAAAACTCCCTTACATCAAAGCCCTTGATATTTTCACGGTTAAGGTCGATTACGTCAGCATGGGAAATACCCCGTTTGCCCTTTGTGGATATCATGGTAAAGTTTTCGCCCCATTGTGCTGATTCAACTGAAACCAGGCCATCATTATCACCATCAAAATGACGTACAAGGGGATAAACCACATTTAAGGGAAACTTTCCATTGCGGGCCCGGGTCATTTTTGAACTGACACTCTGATAATATACTCCTGGGACATCAGGGGCTGACTCGGACATAGCTTTACATTGAGAAGCTGTTAGATCTGTAACGGCTGCAAGAAAATCAGGATTTTTGTCGCCAAGCTTTTTAAGCGCAGTATTGTATTTATTTGCGATTGCATTACGTGTCTTTTCGGGAACCTTTTCTAAAAGGTAATCCGCAAAAATGCAGCCTCTGTGCGGAGTATTGATAGTTGTCAATGATGCGACATATTGATCTGTTTCCAGACAGCTTATTGCAAAGCGGCTATCAAGACCGCCTTTTGAGTGAGCTATAATATTTACTTTTTCACATCCGGTCTCATTAACAATGCTTTTGATGCGTTGGGACAATTCCTCACCGCTGCTTTTTACAGAGGCGGCTGATTGCTGCTGACCGTAGAATATTACAGCTCCATTTTTAATTAGCTCTTTGGGAATACGTCCCCAGTAATTGAAAAACCGGCTATCCCGAAAAAACACACCGTGCACCATTAAGAGGGGGTAGCGTGTTTTGCAGATATCTTTCTCTTTTCGTGTCGAATCTAATACAAATTTTTCAATTTCAAACTCAGCTTCTGTTGAAACTATGCTCATAATTTTAACTAGCAGGAAGATATGAACAACGGGGATCCAACCGCCGACAATCCCGTAGATACGCCACTTTATCCCAAGCTGGACAGATGTGCTGTACACTCTGATAATTCCATTCCAGAACAGTATTGATTCAGCCAATATCACAATTACCAAGGAAATAGTGAAAATATGTAACTCCGCAGGAACCGTCTTTAGTCCGAGAAAAATCATATATATGGTGCTTAATGATGTTGTAATTAAGAAAAGATTAAGCAATTCTACCCCATCAGACAACATTTTGATTCTGAAGGAGGACTGTTTTCTGAAGCTTGGAGATATATTAACTATTAGAAAATATGTTAATGCAAATGGAAGCAACGACCACCATCTTGTTGTAAAAAACAAAATACTATAGGAGTTTATGGCGATAAAAAGCAATACTGTCGATATTACTCGATTTAATTTTCTCAATTTATTCAGCTCCCTTAGCAACGATTACAAAAATTAGCATAATTTTATTTTATCATACTTATATAGCTAAATAAATACTATTAATTCAAAAGAAAAACGCCGACAAATTTTAGGTTTAGTCTGGCTATGCAATATCAACAAGAAGAATGCTATTGCACGGGGCAGAAAGCCTGGAGGCTTTATTGCTTTGACTCTGGTACTTTGGATAGGAATGGAGCTGCTTGGCCTTATTTTCGGCATCTTGATTGGAATAGATGGAGTAGCTTATCTACTCATTATCGGATTTGCAGGTATTGGGGGTTTGTCGTCATACCTGATTGCTAAAAACTGCAAAACAGGTGATTATGTTTCGCCTATGGACAAAGCCAATGCAGGTATATCGGGAACTTCGGGAACATTGAACATACCAGCTACCATTAATATCATACGGGACAAAAGCGAGGTTGGCGAAGCCATAGATAACACATTGACGCTTAATGGACATCAGATTGCAGTTTTACGAAATGGTGAATCCATTACAGTAGAGACATACAGAAGATGTAATACCTTGTGCATAGTAGATATGTATGCTTCACAGAGCAAACCTTTCATATTCAATATCGCGAGTGGAGAGCATGCTGAAATTCATTTGAAGTCAGGTAGATTCGAGCAAATGAATGTGGTAACCCCATCACTATAGAAATGCAGCTAAAAGCAGTTTACGAGCTAAGGGAAACTGATTTTCAGAAAAATAGAAAGGGGAGCTGAAGACAGTTCCCCTTTGATACCCGATTATCTGTAGAGCGTTTACTGGTGCTAAAGGAATGTTGTACTATTTATGGGGGCTATGGTGTTTCAGGAGTTTCAGGATTTTCCGGAGCACCATTCACCTTAACAGTAAATGTCGTATTCTTCTCTACTTCGCCTTCAGTATAGCTAACTGATACTGTTGTCACTCCTTCAGTGTCCAACACACTACCTCCGGAAGGTGACGTAGTGTATTCAGTAACAACAGTTATAGATGCATCACTATACGTAGCGGTTATAACCAAACCACCTAGATCAAGTGCCTCATCTACAGTGTATTCTGTCTTTGTAGGCTGAGTGGTAACTGCAATTGACTCTAGCGTAGGGATGTCTTCAAATATTGCAGAAATTGTTACATTTTTTGCCGGCATAATAAATGATGTGCCTGTAATATCAACATCATCATATTTTAATGTGCCTTCCTTCAGCATTTTCCCAGTGTCAGGCGTTACGGTTAGTGTGATGGGTGTGCCTGGCCGCCCTTTTGCAGGTGATGCTGTAATGGCTCCGCCTTCAAGTGTGGCAATGGTTACAGTGTATTCAGGTGTTTGTATGTTATAGATGAGTTTACATATCTCAGAGCGTGTTACGGCTTCGCCTGGTTTGAAGTTTTCTTCTTCATACAGGCCTTCGAATACGTTAGCATTTATGCATGCGGATAGTCCATCGCGGGCCCAACTAGATACTGAGGCATGGTCGGTATATTGTTTATATGCATCTTCACTTGCTACACCGAGATTATATGTCCGCATTGTTAGTACAGCAAGCTGCTCCCGAGTGATAAAGGTGTCAGGTGAAAACGTAGTATCACTGGTACCTTTCAGGGCTCCAAGGCTACAAAGGACTATACTGGGAGTGTCATAGTAATTTTTTAGTTTTGTGATATCATTAAAGCTGTGGTTTTCATCCTTGAGCTGCAATACTCGGCACCAGATAGTTGCAAGCTGTCCACGAGTCAACTTCCCAGTAGGCTCAAAGGAGGTTTCGCTGACACCAAGAACATAGCCCTTTTCCTGGCAAAACTCTATGGCAGCTTTGTAAGGATTGCTTTCGTCAACATCAGTAAAGCTCTGGGCATTAACAGAAGCCATTATTGATATTGATGTTATAAGAGATAAAACAATAGTTAATATTCGTTTGTTATTCATGTTTGCTCCCTTCTGCGAAGATAAATATTTTACATAATGTATTTCTATTTTTCTACTATCGACATTATTTATTGCATGTATTTTAATGAAAAAATGTTTGTTAGTGCCTTTTAAATTTTATCAACAAGTTATATCCATCAATATTTCAGTGAATTTAAATTGAAAAGAGAGTAT
>CAZEIH010000100.1:2532-3731 GCA_964512095.1 uncultured Oscillospiraceae bacterium | reverse complement strand
TTTAGCTTGCCATCAGGAGTATAGCTGTAGCTGTAGGCCATACCGTTGGATATGGCTGTCTTCAGCGTCCCATCCAGGTTGTAGCTGAAGCTGTCACAAACACTTTCCTGACCGTCCTTGGTATATGCCCGTCTCATGGTCAGGCTCCTGTCCATGTTAAAGGAAAGGCTGACCCTGTTGCTGTTCCTGTCGATATGCTCTGTAATGTTTCCTTCCGTATCATAGCAGAATGTTTCGGTATTACCCAGTTGGTCTGTTATAGCCGAAAGCTTGTTTAAGCTGTTGTAGCTGTATGATATCGTGTTACCGTTTCCGTCAGTTGTGCTTGTGATGTTTCCGGCGTAGTCATAAGTATACTTCTCTGTAGTCCCGTCTGGGGCTGTGGTCTGTATGATTCTGCCCCAGTCATCCAGCAGATGGGAGCTAGTGTTTCCATTGCCGTCTTGTATTCCTGTGATGTTTCCTCTGGCATCATAGGTGAATTTCTGTGCTGCCTGATTGTGTAGCCTGCTGTTGGGGGTAATCACTTCACTGATTTGCCCTGCTGGATTGTATACATATTCTGTTATGTTACCCAAGCCGTCTGCTGATTCGATTAGCAGTCCGCCAAGGCCATATTTGTTTCTTACAACTGTCTGGCCTATGGGGTTTACAACCTCAGTGACCTGACCTGCCAGGTTATAGCTGTAGCATGTTCCGATTCCGTCGTCAGTCTGGCTGTCATAGCCCTCGGGGAGAACCTGCTTGATGATGCGGTTGTTTTTGTCGTAATAGACCCGGGAGATATTGCCCAGTTCGTCTATCTTGTGGGTCAGCCGGTTTCTGGCATCATACCTGAATTCCTTGCGGGTGTTAAGGGTATCGGTGTTGTTTGTTACTGCAACAAGGTTTCCTGCAGGGTCATATTCATAGACGAATTCTCTGCGAACATTGTTCCTGCTATCCTCTTGGATTGCCTTTGTAAGACGGTTTGCCTTGTCATATTCACGCCTAATCTCATAACCGTTGGGGGAGAGGACCTTTATGGTGTTGCGGTCCTTGTCATAGGTGAAGCGTGTAATGGACTGCTTTCTCCCAGCTTTGTCGTCACCTGCAAGATCCCTTCCATCGATAATCTCAATTTTTTCAGCCACCTCTCCCAATTCATTGTATTTGTATTGGGTTATGCGGGTAGTGTCAGTGTTGATGCGTATGCTCTC
>CAZEIH010000100.1:0-2432 GCA_964512095.1 uncultured Oscillospiraceae bacterium | reverse complement strand
CATTGTATTTGTATTGGGTTATGCGGGTAGTGTCAGTGTTGATGCGTATGCTCTCGTATGTTTTGAGATTCAGGCAGTTATACTGGTATTCTGCCTGGGCACCAGACTTGTCGCTTACCTTGATTAGCCTGTTGTTTTGGTCATAGGCAAAGAATATCTCATGCCATGCGTCAAGCACACAGGGGTTGGGCAGGTCTGCCTCTCCAACTGTTTGCTTTGCATGAAGCTCCTTGATTTTGTTTCCGTTTAGATCATATTCATATCGGGTTAGCCTGAATAAGGTTTTGCCTATGTTCTTCTCAACCGGTACTCTTTTTTCAATCAGGTTTCCAGCAAGGTCATATTTGTACAGCGCGGTGCTGCCGTCTGCAGCAGTTTCATAAGTCACTCTTCCGTAAAGGTCATACTGGAAGGCTTTCTCAATCTCACCATTGGCATTGCTTATCTGCATTAGCTGGTTCATGCTGTTGTAGCTATAGCTCAAGCCCACGCCGTCATCGGTGTCAGGGTTGTAATATTCAGGAGTTATGTGTCTGATTAGATTGCCATTGCTGTCATAGAAGAACCTCTCCACTCCTCCGTCGGGGTAGATGGTTTTGATCCTTCTGTTGTCATGGTCGTAAACATATTCTATGCCTATACCGTTATCGGTTTTCGGGTCGTAATATCTGGGATTGATTTCCTTGAGGATATTGCCTCTGGTATCCTTAATGCTTTTCGTCACATTTCCTAAGGGATCTGTGACCGCTACCAGCTCATCCATAGGGTCATAGCTGTATTCATAGGCGCCTGTACTGTCATTCTTCGGGTCATAGCTGTATTCATAGGCCTCTCCGTTGTCTTTACTCGGATCATAGTTGCCAGGAGTGATGAGCCTAACAAGGTTTCCTACTTTGTCATAGACCTTCCTGGTTACATTGCCCAAAGCATCTTTAATTTTGGTAATCTGATTCTTACCATCCAGAGTGTATTCTACCTGACCGTAGCTTGTTACCAGAGCGGTGGTTCGTCCAAGGATGTCATACCTATAGCCAAATACATTGTTCTCGCTGTCTTCTATTGTATTAGGGTAGGGGAGGAGCTTATCTCCGTCTTCATATGTGAAGCTTCTGCTGTTGCCCATAGAATCGGTTGTTTTAATGATTCTTCCGTAGGCATCGTACTTATACCTTGTTGTCTGCCAGTTATCCTCGGTTGCTTTTCTCTCGTGGGTAATGATGTTGCTGTTGGCATCGTAGGTGTATCTGCTATGGCCGCCATTATTGTCAGAACGCTCAATCAGGTTAAGGCTTTCATCATATTTGAATTCCGTAACAAGACCGTTGGGTAATTCCTCCCGCAGGATATTACCGTAAATGTCGTATTGCCTTGTCGTGACGTTTCCGTTTCTATCTTGGATGGAGGTTTTGTTTTGGTATTTGTCATAGCCATATTCTTCAAAGGATCCATCCTCATAAAGGACTTGGGTCACAAGATAGTCCTCGTTGTATCTGTATATCTGTGTCCGCTTTTGTGGGCTGTATTCGAACATGGTTTGCCTGCTCTCATCATCATATGAGATGGTGCAGGTTTCGCCATTGGCATATTCCTGATAAGTGACCCTACCTTGGTCATCATATTTGTTTTTGATATATGTGTTGTCATTTTGGTCGGTAGCTGAGCTAATATATCCTTGAGGGTTATATTCATACCGGGTTGAACCGCATTCGGTGTCAATGACTTCGGTGAGTTGACCACTGGTATATTTGTATGCGATTTTCCGTCCCAGTTCATCCTCGATCTGTGTTAATCTTCCGTCTGAACAGGTGAAATGGATAATGTGATTAGAAGGAGTTTCTACCTTATATATTAAATCATCTTGATACTCAATTTTTGTGAGGTTGTTGTTTTTGTCAGAAATTTCGACTAACAAGCCCTTTGCATCGTATATGTATTTTTTCTTTTGTAGGGTGTCAGCCATAGTCCATTGGGTTTTTTCTGCATCGTAGGACAGTGCAAGTGCAAGGCTCTCGCCCTTTGTGTTCCGCCAAGAGTCGCTGTCTCTTTCATAGCTTTCAGTATGTCCATCGGGACATAGGACAGTGATGGTGTTGCCCTCAAGGTACAGTCGGCTTTCTAAATCAATAGACCATCCGGGGCCTAAGAGTCCAGAACGTTTGCTGATTGACGTGTACTTTCTTTCTATTTTAATGGCGCCCGATAGATCTTGTATTTCAAGGTCCTTCTCATTTATATAGAAGCTTCCGGTGGTGACGTTTACCGGGTCACCAGCGTACTGGCAGTTGTTGGGGTGAATACCTAGCATTTTTGCAATACTTGTGCCTATTGCTGCAAATGCAGGGATAATGGTTGTGCCAAGAATACTTGTAGATAGACCATTCAACTCTTTTTTTGCGTCATTTTGTGCATGTACATATTCGTCTCTGACCTTT
>CAZEIH010000099.1:0-3761 GCA_964512095.1 uncultured Oscillospiraceae bacterium | reverse complement strand
CTATTCTAACTTATTTTCGCTGCTTTGTCTGTCTTGTTTTCTGGTATCATTATAAGGCTGGGGGTTATGGTTGAAAAGGAATGGCTTCTAAAGAAAAACTCCCGTATACAAAGGTTATTACGCAATGCCTCCCTTGGCCTTGATGCCTGTATGGAGGATATCGATTATGCAGTTGACAGGACAATAGATAAAAAGACCGTAAAGACCCTTTCCACCTGTTCATTTATTGAGCAGAAACTCAACATCGTAATATCAGGCAAAACCGGCAGCGGTAAAACATATATAGCATGTGCAATTGGAAATGCAACATGCCGGAATGGGTACTCCGTAAAATACTTCAGGGTTCCGGAGCTGCTACTTGAAATTCAGGAGGCAAAAAACGAAAACAGATACCTGAAATTCATGACCAGCCTCCAGAACATAAAGCTATTGATACTGGATGATCTGGGCCTTAAATCATATACCCTGGAAGAAAGCAGGGATATACTTGAGATAGCAGAAAACAGGTACAACAGGGCATCAACTATACTGGCCGGGCAAATTGCCCATACCAAATGGTATGACTTGTTTCCAGACGCTACCATAGCAGATGCAATAATGGACAGGGTTATACACAACTCATATATTCTGGCTCTTGATTCAAAGAAATCAATGCGTGAAGTTATGGCAGAAAAAACGATTAAAAATCTTGAAAAGAATGACAAATTAGAATAAAATCGAACCTATCGATAAGGTGTCCGGATGCTCCGGTTTAGTGTCCGGATAATTCCGGTTTCGCCGTCCGGATACGCCGGAATATGCACTCAAGGTTACTTGAAACTAAGAACAATGAGAAGAACCTAAAAGAGTTTTTGAATACCCAAAGTAAAAGAGCGATTATCAAATATAGGAATTTGATGAAAACATTTATGCAAGCAGATGCAGGTATGAGAGTAAAAGGTGCATCCCCAAATCAGAAATACTTTGATGTTGCGCTTTCAGCAAGTGATATTATTGATAATCAAAAAATCCTTGATGGTGAAATTAGTGATATGGTTATTACAGAAACTATATTTGGGGAGATTGTTGGTATAAATGTTAAGAAAAAAACATTTGCATTTACAAGCGTTGAAGGCGACCATATTACTGGAAAGTTGTGTAATGATTTTATTGATACAGTTTTTGAAGTACCAAAATATGTAGAAATTGTTGTTGAGCAACGATTGAACATTAACGATATTACAAAAGAAGAAAAATATTCATATACTTTACTTGAACTTAAAGAAATTATCACTAATACATAGTCTTATATCTAGTATTGTTTAAAATATATAAAGAAACAGTAGAATTGTTATTATATGCAACTCTACTGTTTTGTCTTTGGTGGTCACTACTGGAATCGAACCAGTGACCCCCACGATGTCAACGTGGTACTCTAACCAGCTGAGCTAAGTGACCATAAAAATTATTTATACCCATTTTTTATGCTAAAACTGGACTGTTCTAACAAATTCTATACCATGTATACAGTACTCGGCTAGTAACTCAGCAGTTCTACCAGCTGAGTTAAACGCCCAAAAACCATTTTTAAAGTAATTACATTTTAAAGCCTGTTGAGGATAATGTCAAGGGTGGTAAACTGGAAAACGTGGAACCCTGGACCTTAAGTGAAGGGCAGAGCTCTGCCGACTCACCAGAGCTCCATTCTGACCGTCTTACACTTAGGGCATCCAAACAGATATGCCTCATCCAGGCTACCATCAGTATCTTTAATATGGAAGGTATTAATTAGCTTTATAAAAGGTTGCTTACCATCACTGACCACTTCTTTGCTCTCAGGACTCCCTACAGGTTCATTATATCTGTAACCACAAACTGCACACTTCATAAGTCAAACCTCCCATTCATCCACTGTAATTTCACTACGCAAAACCTTGCATAATAATCATAACACTCAACTAATATAATTACACACATTAGACATATTTTCAACTGCAAACTAGTTACTTTTATGTAATTACTAAGTTGTCTTAGTGAAATATTAGGAAATATAGCCAACTAAGTGTTTTCGTCCAATTTTCATCAACTATATGCCTTAGCTTCCATAGGAAACTTGATAAATTTCATAATCAGTAAGGACAGCACTATTGTAATTACCATCTCCGGCACAAGATAGTAGGCATTATAAGAAAGCGAATATACCAGCGGCGTCTGACCTGACTCAACAGCATAGCTTGCGAAAAAGACAACACCTGATATAACGTGCATAATAAAGCGCCCAGTAATACCAGTCACAACTCCAAGAATATAGCCAAAATTAGTCTTCTTAAAGAAACCTGCTAAACCAATCATTCCAAATGCCATAGGATAATCCAGCAGTATTGATAGAGGGTGGGCTGCGTAAAACCCAATAATCATATCAAGTATTCCATAAACAGCACCTACTAAGAGACCTTTCTTCCCTCCCCACCTGAAAGCAAATATAAATATGGGTACCATGCCCCCCAATGTCACAGATCCCCCCATAGGCATTTCAAAAAGCTTCACAAATTCACTAAGTATAACAGCCATCGCTAACATTACACCCGCCTCAACAAGCATTCGTGTATTTTGTTTCTTCATAGTAGTCCCCCCACATATCGTATTTTTTATATAATGTATTCTGGTAAATGAGTCAATTCGCTTCGCTCAGGGAGTCAGGTGGAGACTAAACTTCACCTAACCAAGGAAGTTAATTAATTGAGGTCAGCGTCTTCTGAAGACATAAATAAAGCCCTCTTATCTGAAACAGATAAAGGGCTATTGTATCAATTAAGAAACATATACTCCCTCCGCCGGCATTATCCGTCTCAGGTTTGATGGGTCAGAACGATGTCAGTTCTCTCTCAGCCGGATATCTCCAGCTCCCCAGATCTATTATATAAAGCTATAATAAATCACATCTCTCCTACTGTCAAGTGAAATATGAGGATTCAAACATATCTCTTGCTTTATTTCTTCCTGGCTTCAGCTCCAAATAACCTAATACTCTGTTTTTCGAGAAAAAGCATCAACGGGTAACCAAGTCCATAGCAGGCAATAAGCTCACCAAGGGCAACAAGGCCCATTGTTATAAAGATAGGCGCATTAATCGATATCTTAAGGATAAATGCAACGACAACTGCATTAATAATAACAGGTGGCAGGGGAGCTAGATACTTTATAGGCATTTTGTTAGTCAAAAATGCGGCTATAAGCGTAGCTAGACTACCAAATATAATGTCATATATCCCTGCTCCTACAAAAATGTTAGCTGTAAGGCAGCCGATAAATAACCCTGGTACCGCCGCTGGGGTAAAAAACGCAAGCACTGTCAATGCTTCAGATACCCTCACCTGTATCTGTCCAGATCCTCCGGGAATCAAAATCGTTAATGTAGCATACATTGCGGCAATTACTGCAGCTTCCACTACAAATCTTATATAGTCTGTTGTATTCAATACTCTAGTTTTCATTAATAGCACTCCGTTCCTTCTCTGCTAGTCTTCCCCCGTACATAATTTATAGAAGTTGCTTTTCTTTCTCTTTACAAAAATGTAAAAGGGGCGTTAGTCGCCCCCTTTGTAAAACAAAATGTAACTGCAGACAAATTAACTGAATTGCAATCAGCTGCAGAATTCTCCGTAGTTTTGTTTACAGACAGGATGGTTTCGAACTGTCTTATTGTTTTTTATATTATAAAGTAATATTCAATTTCCAATGGGGGCAGGCCCCCATACCCCCTCGCTACGGGCGAAATGAAT
>CAZEIH010000098.1:0-3841 GCA_964512095.1 uncultured Oscillospiraceae bacterium | reverse complement strand
GATGTAGTTCACTAAAAATAGCCATTATAATAAATTTTTATTAAATTAACATCCTTCTTTCAATCGATTGATGGACAATAATTCGCTATTGTGAAAGAAGTATAATGGGAATGTGTGGTTGTCCATCTGCCTCATCAAAAAGACATGTCTGCCCCAATGCAAGAACTGCTGTTTTTTCAGAGCTTCTGCCAAAAACTTCATTATTGTGTTGTCCTTGTTTTGACTCCTTCAAACTTCGGGACCTCCTGGTGTTCCACCCTTCCTGGAAATTTTACAATGATTTGGATTGAACGAGAGCTTGTATACAGTAAGAATACAATTCCTTTATTTGCAAATGTTAGGTATAATAACATATAGTAGCATAATACTGGTTTTGGAAAGGAGATGCTGTTGTATGAAGAAAGCAGTAATAATTATTACTTGCCTGTTATTTCTCTTTTCGACTGCCTCATGTGATGCAAATCAAGCCACCGATTCCGTGATCCCTTACGAAAGCGGGGCCAGGGATGGACAGTCAAATGCCGTAACATCCTCTGATGTCAAGGCTGCAAACACGAAGTCCGGCTCTGATACATCTGAAAGTGATTCCGAAGATGGAGAACCTGATTTGGAGATCCCGTCCGATGTTGAGGTTACAAGTCTCGGCACGGGAGACAGGACTTACTATCACAATCTCCAGGAATTGGAGGACCGGGCAGATATAATTGTCAGGGCTGTTGTAAAAGGAAATCTTGGGCAAGAAGTCAGTACCTTATATGACGTGGCTACAGAAAGCTTTTTACCCATTACCGGCTATACCAAGCGGGAGATTGAAATAACCCAGGTATATAAGGGAGATGTGAATGTCAGTGACAAGCCTATTTTACATGAAGGTTACTACATATGGACATATCCGGATGGTAACGAACAGTTTATTTCCTCATCATGGGTCAAGCCGATGAAAAATGATTCGGAATATCTGTTATTCCTCGGTAATGATCAGGAACCGGAGAGCTATTATAGGATCGGGGATTACCAAGGAATATATGTAATTCCAACCGATGAAATCAAGGCAAAAGTGAAGGAAGGAACGGTTGAACCTTCAGAGCTTGATCTCTACTATCATTATGAAGGTGAGTTCCCGAAATATTTGCTTACTATTTACAAGGAAGTAATAGAAAAATACTTCAACTGATATGCCCCCTATGGCATATTAGTATCGACACGTTTCACATTTGCGAGCGAGTGGCGGCAAGTACAGCCATCTCACAAATTAATATCTCTTTTAGCCTTTAATACACAAGATTGCTTTGTCGCTCCGCACCTTTCAATGGCATCTAAAAGGAACTACAGTGATGACTTATCCAAAGTCATCACTTATTGGCAAGTACCTTGCCAATAAGTGTCTATGTGTCGTGCCTGGCACCTTAATTCTACCTTAATTCTATTTCTCCTCCAGGTACTTCCACAGGTTATTTAGTGTCAGTATGCTCTGTTCATGGGTGAAGGCCGTCCTAGGCGAGAACACCAGAGAGGTGGAGCCTGTGCCTTTCATGATTTTGTAGTCGTAAACTATGTCTGCTGAAGTTTTAGCCCAGTTGGATATACTATTTGCGTCTGTCCACGCTACTTTTTTAGGGGATGCTGGGTTTTCACCAGTAATTTTCAGTACATTTGCAAGCATAGTTGCAGCCTGCTCACGGGTTAGGGGAGCGTCGGGGCTGAAGGTGCCGATGCCTGTCCCCGAGGTAATTCCCAAAGCCGCCGCCGCACTGATTGCTGGGTCAGAGGTGTCACTAAAAGTAGGTAGTACTGTAAGCTTTGATCTTGCTTGTGCAATTTCTTCTGCTTTAAGACCCTGCAGGCCAAGACTCTGCTCAATGTCTGTCAACTCCTTGGCACTGAGGGGATAGGTTCCGGTAGTGGGTTCCTTCTGAAGGGCTGGTGGCTCAAAGTCGAATTTAGCAAGGGGAGTAGTGGCGCCCTTTTCAGTTATGATTATACTATCAATTGATAGCGCTCCCTTTCCTTCTATGTTAACGTAAAAATTATAATCGTCGTAGAAGTCCAGGGTACTTGTCATTATAAACTCACCCGTATCTCCGGACTTTCCTGTTATACTGACACCTTGAATCCATTGCTTATCAGCATCTGCTTTCATAGAACTAAAGGTAGAATAAAATTGCTTCTCAAGAGTTTCTAGAATCTTATACTTGAATCGGACTTCATACGTTTTTCCGCCTGTAAAAGTCAGTTTTTCAGTATTTGTGATCAAAATGGGGTTCCAATCGGAGGAACCATCGCTCCGACCCACCAGGGATCGAGATCCTTCAATTCTTCCATTAAGATTTACACTAACATGGCTTGTATCTAGGTTGGCATAGCCGTGTTGGGGAGAGAACGTGAGTAAATCCTGCTTATATATAATTCCCTCGGCAGGCATATTGTAATACTGCTCCAGTAAATGAACGGCCGCCTTGCAAAATTCCGCCCTTGTGGTGGTAGATGCATATTCATTAACCAGAGCAGGTGTTGCCATACCGTAAGCAACTGCGCTTGCTATGCCTTCTTCTGCCCAGCCTGACATACCTGTGTCTGTTGTGCCTATGGTTACAGTGCCAAGTTTGTTATAGCCTTTTTGTGCATCCCACATATATTTGTTCGCAAGCCTTATAGAATACTCAGGGCGGCTCTGAAGGCTCTTGGTGCTGTCAGGAAGCCACAAAGCCAAAGTATAATTCCCTGGGGCCAAATCAGCAGGAACCTGTATATCTTTGGCGTCGATACTATATGGGCCAGTGTGGTTGTCACCGCCAAGCCATGAACGGACTTCCACGCCACTAAGCTGAACATTACGTCGTATGTTCCCGTTATCAAATACCAGATAAACAGGACGCGAATTGATGGGTCCGGCATATCCGTCATTGTCGATGACAGCAGAGAAATCAAATACTTCACCAGGATTAGCGAAATTCCTAAAGGTTGCGTTAACAAGACGTAAACGGTAGCCAGTTTTACGCAGCAGACGTTGATAGGTGGTTTCGGCGGGGTCGTTTCCTGACGCAGGGAGGTTTGTTGTATACCAAATCTCCGGGATGTTCCAAGAGCCATTATATTCTGTCATATTCGCATTATAGGAATCATCCAGAACCTTATAGCCATCCAGATAGCCTTCTGTTGCTAGGTTTGGATCCGTTTCGCCGCCATAATACCGATTATAGCCTTCGGATGTAGTTAGTTCATTAACATATATTTTGCCGGCTTGAATGTTCGGAGGGATATATGTCCCCCCATTATGATCACTTTGGGCAATACCGTCATTGTGCATTCCAAGACGGTTCTTCTCTGATTGTGTGAAAATGTTGTTTTCAAGCAGTTCCTCCAAATAATCAGGATAACGTATGGCTACTTTTATATTATCCGGTGTTGTCTCAAGAATCCCTTTGACAAGGGTTGCCCGGGCGCTTTCACCTTCGGGATTCGGGGCTCCTAGCCGATCTTCATATGTGGTATATCGGTTGTCGTGCCATTCGCCCCATGGGCCAAAAAATCCGGCTTCAATGGTCAAAACCACGTCAGCGTTGGCTGCAATAACCTTGTTTATCTGGCGCATATGGCTCATGATGGTATCGAGGGGAACATCCACCAACCAGTCCATACTCATACTGTACGCACCACCGCGAAGAATGATTTTCATGCCTGCTCTACGAACCTCTGCAAGGCCTTTATCCAGATCATCTAGAAAGGACTGGGGTAATTGAGGGCTGTCAGCATAGTTGTCAAGTCGGATATAACTGTGCATAATTCTTGAAGTTACAGTTCCTGCAGAACCTTGTGTCATATATGGACGATAAGCCATGAG
>CAZEIH010000097.1:0-3953 GCA_964512095.1 uncultured Oscillospiraceae bacterium | reverse complement strand
GTGAGGATTGATTTGTAAATAGTGATTTTTCGAAATTACTCCTAACAAACGCTAAGACACACAATATACAACATCATCGTGTGTCTTGGCATTAGCATAATGTGATGCTCTTATTATAATGGTAACAATGTTTTTTTCACAGTTTCTATTGTTTTGTCAATACCTGTAATAGTAATATCAGCAGGACATATACCGTGTATGGTTGGCAAGAGATATTTCAACTCTTCTTCAATATCATCTTTTATAGTCAAAAGCTTTTCGTATTCATTATAGTCATCTCCTTTGTGCGCAAGGGATACTGCCCTAACCTCAAGCTCAAGCTTGGCGCTGGTAAGCTTTTCCTTCAGGAAGCGATTGTTTATCGCAAATTCAGATATTTGATTGTTCATAGCTTCAATTTCTTTATACAGTTTCTTCTTGCGTAAATAGAAGGCTATAGGAAAGGTAAGCTTTGACGCAGCTTTTTCATCCTTCATATAATCATACCAGCTATTTATACTGGAAGTTATGTTTTTGTTAATCTCCCTAATCATATTGATATTTTTATTATATTCATCAAGAATAGATTCAAGCTCCTCTTTCATTGCTTCAGCTGCTACATCATAGCATCCGATACTGTTGCTTGCGGCTGACTCGGCTGCCGCGTCAATCCTCTCGTAATCCTTTTTTAGCACATTTAGAAGCTCCATAGCTAGCAGTTTGCGTCTAGTAGATATGTCTATACCCATACATTTATCCCCCGGCTTTCTTAAGATACTTTGACGATACCCATCCAATCCTTCCGTCTTCTGCTTCGACATAGAACCAATCAATCCCGGCAGACTCACTAAAAGCTGAAGAAATAAATAGCACAGACGTACCATAGGGTAATGATGATGTGCCAACTTTTTCGGATGATGGGTCTGGCTCGCTGCGAATATTCAGTCCATCCTTTGCAGATACTGTGTAAAATTCTGTCACCTTGCTTGTAGTTTGAGCGTTATGTGACGTAATGTCGCTAGTCTTCAAAATGTCATTGCTAACTTGTCTGCCTTTACTATTTTCCTTCCATTCGTCAATACCTGTAATCCTGTTGATAAAAACCCCCGCCTCATTAAAAGCCCTTGTTTGAAACTCCTGAAGGTCAAAGCCGGCATACTTATTTGTTATTGATCGCCCATATGGATAGTATGCGAAAAATATGTATGTAGATACTATGATGCAGATAAAAGCAAATGTATGTTTTTTGGCAAACCTAATTGGAGACAATAGTATATAAAACAATTGATACACCCCCTTCTTAACAAAGGTAAAGAAACTGGGACCTCTATATAGTTCTTTTCTCATACCGTTATAGTCAAAATGCTGGTTAGGGTTGTATGTTTTTATCTGGACTCTATTTTTCGATGAGCCAATATACTCCATTCTATTTAGAATATCAGTGTTGTCATTTTTCAAAGCTGACTGCTCTAATTGGCTATTCTCAACGTAATTACTCTTCTTAGATTTGCTTTTCTTTTCTTTTTTCGTTGCCTTTTCTGCTCCATTTCTATTTGACTTTATAATTAACCCAGGAGCTGCCTTCAAAACACTCCACAATTTTATAGCGAAGGCTTTTATCAACTTAACAATATACGGAAGTATTTTTCTAATGTTAGCTTTGATACCTGAACCGAGACAGTATATCCATTGTTTTTTTTCAAAATCTGCTTCAAAATACACATCCTTTTCTAATACAGTGTCCTCATCACTTATATTGAATGCAGAAAAGTAAGGGCTTGAAGAGAAACGAAACCTAACACTGCCTAGCTGCTTGTCAGAGGCTATACTATATAGATCTTCATATTTTTCATGGCCTGTAAAATTAGCTAAATATCTATTACTCATTGTGTAATCGTTATCACTATTAACAAGTAACACTTTGAGGGCCCATGCGGCTAGATGCTTGTTGGCATGAGATTCAACAGGATTGTCCATAACATCCTTTAGTATCCTGGAAGATTCCTTTAGTCCGAGCTTTTTTATGCGTAAAATAGCAAGTCTTCTTACATACTCATCAGTATTATTGATATAGTAATCCAGCTCCTTAAGGCTACTAAGCTTCTCAATGGTTACTTCGGTTTCACGCTCGCCAAGGTACCAATCTGGTAGTAATTCACTAATAACTCCGTGAGTACGCAATACTAAATCACCTCTTAACGAACTAAAATTGAGTTTAATTGACGTTTTATAGGATGCTTGCCAAAATTCTGATGCTTTATATCATTACCTGTCAATTATATGATAGCATGATAAAAAGGAGATATATGTAGTAATTACATCCCCTTTTTATAGGTCTATAGATTCATTTTTGAAATACTAATATATTTATCTACAATGAATCAGAAGACCCCCTACCTCTAAGCTACCTTATTCACGACAGTGAAAGCGTATTTGGGGGATGAATGATTTAACAATTCAAAAGAATTGTTTTCTGTTAAATGTTGTAATATGACTCCCTTAGTGTTATAATTAGAACATACGTTCTGCACAGATGGGGGGTGAACAATATGCCAAACTACAGGGCAATGAGATCGATCGCGGCAAAGCGTGACGGATCGAGGCGTAGTGGGCACGCCAGAAGTATTAAGCATAGCGTAAGCTATGATACATTTTGAAGCCCCCACTTCTATAAGTGGCGGGTAGTTCACTTAGATTGTTTTAGGTCTTCCTCAAGGAGTTTCAAATCTGATTTTGACAGTTCAAGCTGTTGAAATAAGTCAGGCCTCTTTTCTCTGGTTATTTTCAATGAGTGAAGTCTTCTCCATTTTTCGATGTTGGAATGATGTCCTGACAGCAGTATGTCAGGAACCTTCATGCCCATAAACTCATACGGGCGTGTATATTGAGGGTATTCAAGCACACCATCATTATGAGACTCATCAATGTATGAATTTTCATTTGATAACACTCCGGGTATAGTTCTACTTACAGCATCTATAAGAACCATTGCAGGTAACTCTCCCCCGGTTAGGACATAATCGCCGATGGAGACCTCTTTATCAACAAGCTTGTCAAGTATTCTCTCATCAACACCTTCATAATGTCCGCATAGTAATACAAGATGCTTATGGGATGATAGCTCTTCAACAAGCTTTTGATCCATCGGTTTCCCTTTAGGGCTCATGTATATAAAAAACGGCTTATAATCAAGATTTGAGACAAGTGCATCATAAGTAGCCTGAATGGGCTGGGCAAGCATTACAAGACCGTTGCCGCCACCATAGGGGTAATCGTCGGTTTTTTTGTGCTTATCCAAGGTGTAATCTCTAATATTCCAAGTGTTTACACTAATTATCCCCTTGTCCTGAGCACGGCCGATAATACTGCTTCCAAGGACAGCATCAAATATTTCAGGGAATATTGTTAATATATCAAATCTCATCATCCATTAGTCCTTTCGGAACAACTACATGAATTCTTTTCTCTTGTATTGAGATGCTGCGCACTACACTTTTTAAAGCAGGTAGCAATATTTCTCTTCCGGTTTCGTTTTTTATAACGTATACATCATTGCTTCCTGTTTGAAGAACATCAATGAGTTGTCCAAGGACTAACCCATTTTCATCAACAACCTTGCTGCCTAATATATCACACACAAAGAATGTATCTTCAGGGAGCTTAACAGCATTTTCCCTGTCTACCAGCAAAAAATGTTCCCTGTAAGCTGCTGCTGTTTCAGGTGTATCAACGCCTTCGAGTTTGACTACAACTGTTCCTTTTGAGTATTTAACTGATTTGATACGATGCTTTTGTATACCGTCAATATCAACGTATGCCCATTTCAGGTCATCAAAACGCTTTGGATCGTCAGTGAGTGGGATGATCTTCATTTCCCCTCTGACGCCATGAGTGTTTACTATTTTCCCAATTTGAAGATATTCATACATCGCACATCTCCTCCAAGATTACCCATTGCTTCACCTTATCGCACA
>CAZEIH010000096.1:0-4433 GCA_964512095.1 uncultured Oscillospiraceae bacterium | reverse complement strand
GATCATCTGCGGAGCTATCCCCATCTGCCATATCCATCTGCAGCCAAGTAATTACGCCATTTGGGAGATTTTGTATACCAAGATATGTATACATTTTCATGCCTTCTCGGATACCGTATGTTTTAACAAAATATATTAACCCTTGAATATTTGCTAGTATAACCGGCGTTACTTTTATTACAACAACAACTGCTATGACAACAGCGCCGACTATTGCTACTGATTCTAATATGGTATATACATCACAGACGTAATACATAGCCAACGAAAAGTTTATATCCGCCTCTGATAATACCGTCCCTTTAAAGAATCCTCCTTCAGTTCCCTTCGGTACTTCTTCCCATTTAGTCCACCCAAAAATTCCACTATGCTTATAATACCTACTCTCACGGTTTACGATCTTTCTAAATACCGATTCTCTTGTGCTACCAGATTCATTGTGCATGTATATCTTTGAGCCTTCATTATTAATAATGCCTATATATGCCAATTCATCAATGGTATAATTTTGTTTACTATTCTTTTTAACATTGCCAATAATTATTGTTAATTCTTCCAACGGAATTGGATTATAGGCTGTATAAAAATCATAACTAGTTAAGTTATCTAGGTAGTCAAAAGTATTACAAGTTATATTATTCCATGTACGACCTGTATTGAACTTAATGATTGAATCAGTATTCTCAGTGACAACAGTGTCAAACTGACATGGATTCAAATCATCAACATCCCCAATTCCATCACCGTCTGTGTCCCCTACTACTGGATTGCTATAAAAGGTCCAGGTATCTATTGTCATATATTGTCTTGTGTATGGGTTATAAACAGAAACTTGATAGGTATCTTTTAACTCAATTACATCTGGAATACCATCAGAGTCAGTATCAACATTTTCGTCTCCCAAAGTAGGATCTTTATCTAGTCTGACAATGGACCCATTCGACAGTCTTATCCAGCATCCGTTGTTAACTTGATCACCCATTTTGGTAATTAGAGGTCTCAACTCTATAGCAAAGTTATTTAAAATATTACCTGTCACACCATCAGTTTGGGCAACAAGTTGGCTATATACTGAATAGTATGAAGACCTTGTTACAACCGATGTTACAATATTACCTGATACTAATTCCTCAATCTCATCTGGCATAGTTGCGGATGAGTCTCCTGCAATTCCATCCTTGTAATTGGCATCTGTTATAAGAATGATGTACTTTTTAACCCCAGAGCGGAAACTCATATTCTGCGCACAATGGATTGCATCAACTGCTGACTCAGGTGTGTCACCGCCACCGTATACACCCAATGAACCCAGCTTAGTTTTAAATGCAGATACATTAGTATACCAATCATAACTTTTTGTCGACCCTACTCCATCTGCATAAATATCCCTATATTCAACCAGGCCTAAGCGAATGTCCACCTTATTTTCTTCAAGTTCTGCAACAAATTGATTAATATTTGTGCGAACATTACTGATTGGTCCGCTCATTGATCCTGTAGTATCAACAACAAAAACCACATCTGCTTTCCCTGAAGTTATTATGCTACTCTGATTTTCCCAATCAATATTGAAGAAATAGTCAGGTACACTTACCACAAAATATTTACTAAAGTGATCTACTGATGCCGAAAGTGTTTTATTGATAGGATCGCGTGTAGTATCAAGCAATTGAAGTACATTTTGATTATCATCATAATAAGCAATTGCTAAATCTTCTATTTCGTTATTCTGAAGAATTGTATCACTAATAGCAAATGTAAGCTTGCTGCTCTCAAACGCAAGATCTTCGTCATGCACAAAATCAAAAGCCGTACCCACCTTACAATCAATATCGAGAATTGTTGCATCATTCTGTATTTCTTCAACATATAACTTTTTGCTGAAATCTCCTTTGCCTGTTAAGCGGATTTTCGTTGGGGAGCCAAGCGTTATGCTACCCAAAGTAATATCGCAAAGATCCTGCGCCCTAGCCTTCTTTGGTGGTACCACATCGGGTAAACCGGTCAATGAACATACGGCAATGCAGATGACAGCGGTTTACTCTTGTGTAAGGATACTTGCCGAGGCTGTGGCGGGCTTGCCGCTTCACACATATAAATACAACGATAGCGGAGGGAAAGAGAAGGCTCAAACCCATCCGCTATATTTTTTGCTGCACGATGAGCCAAATCCGGAAATGACCTCTTTTGTATTACGTGAAACTCTAATGACGCATCTACTTTTATGGGGAAATGCTTATGCACAGATCATCAGGAATGGTAGAGGAGAGGTCATTGCACTTTATCCGTTGATGCCAAACAAGATAACTGTCGACCGTGATGAAAGAGGAGAAATCTACTACACCTCATGTGAGATGCTTCTTTAAATTGCCTCAATATTAGCATGCTATTTCATATTTGACTTTCAAATCATTATACCTATTATAAGGCACATGGTTTTCTTTCTGAAGTCGTCCCAAAACAATTCCCGGAGCTATTCCAATTTTACGGGCGAATGCAATAATACATTCTTTTGTAAAACAGTCATCCTCTATAAAACTTCTATATTGATCCGGTAATATTAGAGTATCCTTTGCAAAAGCATCAGCTACGTCTTCTTGTTCTACGGTAGTATCATTTGATTGACTAATATGCCCTCTTAGTATATGACATATTTCGTGAAACAGACTAAACCAGAATTTGTCCGCATATCTACCGCGAACAGTTAATCCGATAACAATCTTATTGCCATCATAAAAAGATGCGCCATGAAGAAATGATCCTCCAATATGTGGCAAGAACACCAGAGCGATACCACACGTGGCAAATAGATCTACGAGTTCACTACAAAACACATCTGGACTCTTGATTGTCATTTCACGAATTCGTGGAATTGCTTGTTCTAGCTTCCCAATATTAATCGGTGCTGTTTTGTGTTCTCGTGCCATTATCCTTGCCTGTTGTGCCCATGCTGCAAGGCTATAATCACTTGTCTCATTTGCACCAGTTCTCCTATAAGAAATCCCAGGTACTCCCAAGTCGTCAAGCAAATTAAGTTTTGCAACTTCAAAGAAACGTCGTAGAATAATTGCTTTTTCTTCGGCTTTCCTTGCAGCGGGTACCCATTTTAATGATGCCATTATTGAATATGGAAACGCTGCGGCAAGCTCAGCATCGCTTTCTAACTCATTTTCAGCTATTACCCTTTCTAACTTCTCCCTATAAACAGTCTCAAGATTATTCCAAAAACTCGCTGGAACACCAAGAACAGATTCTAGCCTCAAAGCAACATCTTGAGTAAGTTCAACCTGCCCATTAAGCAAACGACTAATATGCTTCTCTGATAACCCCATCCTGAGCGCGAACTCTTTTTGCTTCATGCCACGGTCTTCAAGTTGCTCTCTTATTGTCGCACCCGGTGGTGTAGCGATTGTATTTTTGCTATACATCATATAATTTCCCTCCTTGCCACCTGTCTACAACAAATTTAGTGGTAATCTTCAATGTTAATAATTTGTACTAACAAGTTGATGACATCTGCCAATAGAAAACTGCACTAGCATCTCAACGGAATCTGCAGACTGTAATTGGTCAACACGTCGGTGTATCAATTCAGCCATCTTTGGTCCATACTTTTGTTGGGCCTCTGAGTAACTAGTGCAAACACGCTCTAGCCTATTGGATTTATATTTTATCTTTAGCAAGTTGTCACCTCTTTACCTTTAGGGTAAATTTATTATAACATTTATTGTTATAAATATCAATACTAAATTTACCTATGAGGTTAATTTATAGTATTAACAATCATCAATTGTTATATACGAAATCATCACAACAAATCCCACACCTTATTGCCCTATCAAGAGCCATTATGGTTGCCACTGCACCATATATCTTCTCGACTGATTTCTCCTTATAAGGCTTTACATTGCCTGTCGGGTCATTCCTTACAAATCTGGTATCCAGAAAATGCATCATCTGCCATACAGGCCTGGATTTTATCAATACACTCAACATTGTCACTTGCATAGTGAAGCGGGTGATTAACGTTGTCTGGCATTTAACACCTCCCTCTTACCACAGATTAGAATGGGCATGAAAAAAGCACTTTGCATATTTTACAAAGTGCTCATAAATAAAGGACTATCGAATCAAGTAGTCGCTATCAACAAAATGTTTAACATCGTTGATTCCAATGATGGTCTCAATTTTATAATCTTTTGATAGTCTTATGCAGAAAAGAGTTTCATAATACTGCTTATTCTCTGTAACATGGCATAGAAGTAATGCAACACTATCAAAGGGGATTAAGTAGCCTTTATCACTAACACCATCAACTCCAAGAACCACAGCCTTCAGACTAAATGGATGTGCAGAAGATAACACAACTTTATTTAGATTGAGCCAGCTCCCTAAGTGGGCAACTTCCTTCAAGTATAAGAAGAACAGCGCCT
>CAZEIH010000095.1:0-4751 GCA_964512095.1 uncultured Oscillospiraceae bacterium | reverse complement strand
ATTCAACTCTTTTTTTGCGTCATTTTGTGCATGTACATATTCGTCTCTGACCTTTATCAGACAATCCTCCATCCTGGAAAGTGAACCTTTCAGAGTATCAAATTCTGATTGTAGTCGGTTCAGCTTACTGTTCAATTGTTGCTGCCCTTTTACCTCCCAGTCCATCCGAGATGTTATCCTGGACATTTCCTGTTGGATTGCACCCATCCGATTTTTTATCTTTGCAATTTTGGGTATATTATTGTCGATAACTTGGGTGTCTACTCTGAATGAAGACATTGTTTTCTCCCACTCCTAATTATTCAATCACATTAGAGGATGAATAAATAGCTCATATTAGAAGTTATCTGTGTTGCATCCATTGTATAGTATGTAATACAACATTTAGATAATTTAATATAAATTATATTGCAAAAACATAGTATTGTAAACGAATAATGACAAGATGTAGGAAATATTGGATGAAATGCATTTATGAATTCCTAATACTATTCAAAAGGTGCTATAAACTATTAAGTAATATCAGTATCGCTTCCATAATTAATACTAATATGGTATATGGAATTGTATATCTTGACACTTACTCCCTTGCATCTTTGACCATAGTCTCCCTGACCGCCCGGCTGCCCATTTTGAGGGTATGCTTCTGATATGCTGTTTTCTGTGTTTCATTATCTATTGACACACTGAACATTAATAGTTCATCCTTCAGCTGCTTTGCCATTCTGGACACAATCATGGCTCCAACGTCCTTTTGCCAAACCCTGCCATCATAGACATACCATTCATTTGCAGTAACATTGAATCTGGCAACGCTACTAAATACATCAGCGAATAATTCACCGTTACCTTTATCATCACAGGCATACTTGATATGTGGCTGTAAGCTTTTTAGAGTATCTTGGATTTCGGCAGTGCCCTTGGCAAATCTCTTTATAAATTTTTCATCATCCCCGGCAGCAGCAGAGGACAAGCCTTGCATTGCTTTCATGGCGGTTCTTTTAAGATAATCAGAACGTTCCAGCTTGGTTGTGTGCTTGTCATCCTTCAGTGCTGCATATGGTGACTTCATAAAGGCAACAACTGCCATATCAACATTGCCAGAGCACCAGTACAGCAGCTTACCCAAAAGCGCAAGGTCGGCTTCACTCTCACTGGTGCACTTCTCACTTTGGTATTCTCCGTTCCAAAGAGCCTTGAACACAGCATCCTTGGCAAGTCCGATTGAAAGGTACTCCTTTCCTGTACTGCTAAAAGAATTATTTGTATCAGCCGATTTTTCCGATTTGGAATCGGAGAAATATTTATCAAATAATTGCTTCACTTGCTCTGTACGTTCGTTTATTGGCTTCAGTTCCCCATAGACTTTGCCAGTCACGGTGAAATACCTCTTGTCTTTGTACATCTCAATAAAGCCTTTCTTCCTGCCATCTACAGGGATATCACCTTTAACGAAGATATGAAGTCCTCTACCGCTGGGAGAGTATTCTGTGTAGCTGTCCATTATTTCTACAATCTCCAATGCTTCAGCAGATACAGTGCCACCATCTGCAATTACCTTATCGAGGTCTATTCCATCAATTCCGTTATTATTGAATTCAAATCCGATTCCGTCACAATTATGAGAAGCCTTGACAGCATCCTCGAACCTTGCCCACGTAACAGGCTGTCCTGCCTTGGCTGGTGCTCCTGTCATTGGATTAAACGGGACTTTATTTCTATGACACACCCACTGTGGTATTTGCATCAGCTCCTCTGGAATGTTTATAAACTGTTTCATTTCTTTTGTCATCTCCTGTGTTGCCGGGAAAATAAATAGAGCCCGACAAATAGTTTTTTAAGACTATCTGCAAGGCACTATAGGTGAGTCCAACTTCGCTCCCTTTGTGGCTCTGTGCCAGATCTATTCACTTTTCATCCCGCCTTTTTCTCCAGCTTCACTTCAAAGACTTTCCTGCATTCCGGGCATTTGATTTCTACATCTGCATAATCGGCATCAAATACTCTGTGATTGCAGTGGGGACAGCGGACAATATATTTTTTCCTGCTCATTTCCTGCCACGCTCCCTTTTCTTTTCCTCTTCCTCAAGCATTTCCAGCGTTTCTTCCATACTGGTTTCATCTGCCCAGAAAGCTATGGACACAGGCTAGCCATATTTCTCAAAAAGCTGTCTGTTTCGTTCTTCCTCTTCCGGGTCAACCTTTACAGGCTTTGGCATGTGTGCTTCGTAGAATTCCATTTCATCCTTTGGAACAGGAAAGCCTATCCTGATATGCTCTTCAATATCCCTGACCTTTTCTCTGATTTCATCTTTAACAGCTATTTCAGAAAGTGTCTTGAACAGTTCACCACCTGTAATGGGTCCACGTTCATTAAACATGAATTCCGACATTACCTTGCCTGTGAAGCCCCATATCTGCTCTTTTGCATAATCCTCTGCAAGTCTCTTAATTAGCATATTCTGCATGACCAATGGAATAGGAAGCCTGAAGGTACTGCTGTACTGCTTCATTTTTCTGTAAAACTGCGCATCCCATGAACACATCATCTTAATGCCCTATATAATAAGTTGGTTACGGCTTAAGCTAAGCTGCTCTGCTGCCTTGTCCATCTCTTGAAAGGCTGGTGCGTCCTTGCTGATGCGGATTGTTAAAGTATCTGCCATGGATAATTCCTCCTTTTGTTCTAATAGCTATATTCTATCAGAGTCATTATTATGTGTCATTATATTAATGTTTCATTTTGTGTTTCATTTTGTTTTACAATTTTTAAATTAACATAAAGAAACCCAGCTACCGTTTTTTGTGGCAACCAGGTAAGGAAAGACGGTCATCATATAGATAACTGTTTTTATTAAAATAGGATTTTAAATAAAAACTTAAATAAGTAACTTAAATAATCAAGTTCACAGAAAGTGCTAATGTCCATATAAGAACAATAGCATTAATAATAGTTCCTATAACCGCATAGTGTTTTTTCTTATTTCTTTGAATCAGTCCAGCAATTCCCAATCCTAAACCTAATGTTTTCGTAATCCATTCTGCTATACCACTAAAATTTAGTATCATTACTTGTAGTTGTAATAATTCCCCAGCAACATGGTTTATATATGTCCACAAAGCCCAAAAAATAATTGCTGAGAAAATTATGTTAAATACACCTGCTGCAAATGATATTATCCCTATTATTGAATGTTCTCTCTGTTTTATCATAAAAATTTTGACCTCCATTCTGTTTAGAAATTATTAATCTTTAATTGGCACAAAAGGAAGTTGGATAAACCAAATGAATAAAAGCATTAGTACTCCAAATATAATTGATTGCCAACTTTCCAAGTCAAGTTTTACAATTAAATAAATCATTATCACTATTTCTGATAGATATAACAAAGCATGCCATGCTGGTAGTTTTATTGTTCCTCCACATTCTTTGCATGTATATGTGTATCTATAATCTATTAACTTGATTTTTTGCCAATATGATATAGTACACTTATAACAATTAGGGCATTTGTATCTCAAGTGCCTTTTAAAAAAGTTCATAGTTTAACTCTTCCTTTATTTATATCCTGCTTTTTCCCATTTTGATTTTATTATATTGTCATAATATTCATGTGAACCATGCGCACTATATGGTCCATATTGCTGCCATGAAATAATTTCATTGTTACGAACATATACTTCAATTGATGCAACATCTAATCCTTGATTTGTCTCCGTCTTTAGTAAAATGTAAGTATCATTCTCTTGTATTGTAACGCCATCTCTATTGTAAGTGTCGTTTTTAGACTTATTCATACTTATACCAGTATCTGCACCTGATGCAACTAAACCAATTCTAGTATTCTTTGCTCCAACTGCCGCTAAAATTATATACTTTAGGATATTTCCTGCTGACGCTGTTCCATTCTGTTCAACTTCACTAACCAGAGAGTATAATGGGCCTAAAACTGTTCCAACTCCAGGTATTGCACCTATCAAGAACCCCATTGCATCATCTTTTTTCTGAAGATTGTGTATATCTTCAAGGGCAAAGGTTTGTGCTGTATCAATTGATACCCTTGTAGTTTTAACACTACTTGCAAAAGAATATTTGTCAATATCAATACCATTTTTCATCTGTATTTCATGAATAGCTCTCATTGCTGCATCCATACCTGATGTATTATTTTGAGAACTATAATTAGAGAACAACTGTCTCAGCGCAAGTAATGAAGCTGAATCATTTTGTGATAATCCTATTCCGCCATTACCCGTCCCCTCAATTTCTGGAGATTGAGTAGTTTTATCTGTCAACTGAGTGATAAGCCATTCTATCGATGGTGCATCATCATTACCCCAAGGGTATCTATTGTCGCCCGATCCACCACTTGTGCTACATTTGCTGTAGCCGGTGGGGTCGTAATAGCTCACGGGGTTGTTGGATACGTAGGCATACAGGTTCAGGCCATCTCCTCTGAAGGGGTCTTCCTGGGTGAATCGGCCGATGACCGGATTGTAATACCTGGCACGCAGGTAGTACTGGCCTGTGAGGCTGTCATACTGCTGGCCTGCGTATGTGATGCGGTTGGGTATGGTTTCTCTGTTTTCAAGGAACATACCAAAGGCGTCATACCGGTAACTGTTTTGTATGTTCTCTTCTGCGTCGGTTATATGTATGGTGCTGCCCTGGCGGTCTTGATGATAATAGTAGGATTCTTCGTTCTTGTATTCTATATCATCGTTTCCTACATTCCACAGCGTTGAAGCCA
>CAZEIH010000094.1:0-4619 GCA_964512095.1 uncultured Oscillospiraceae bacterium | reverse complement strand
CTTTCTCACACTTTTTACACGCTTTCTCACAGTCATTAATGCCACTACAGTTAACTATATCTATTTTTTATGTTGATTGCATTAGGAATTGGTGGTAAAATCATGAATAATATGGGAATACAGCGAGGCTTGTATGGGTAAATTCACCGAATCAATGAAAGTTTCCTTCAAGCAGCTGTTCGTATACAGATGGACCTTTGCCATGTCTGTTTTAACGCAGCCTATACTTCTGATACTCAATCTTGTACTGTTCACAAGTATTTATTCATATAGTAATGCCACTGCAATAAAGGGCTACAGCCTAGAGCAGATGGTATGGTATTCCGTTTCCCTAAATATCGTTAATGCCTTCATTTGGAACAGTATTGCATATGATCTCTCCCATGATATAATCTCAGGGGATTTTACAATACATCTTCTAAGGCCCTATCCTTACTTCCGTTTCAAGCTGGCAGAAACGGCTGCATCTAGGATCATTGCACAGATAATGGACTTCCTTCCCGGTATGGTAATATACAGCTTGATATTGTTCCCGACGTTTCTGACCCCGTTGTCATTTTTAAGGTATATACCGGTGGCAATCCTTGCCGCCCTTGTTAATTATCTGTTTTCCTTCATACTCGGTTTGACAGCCATGTCACTCAAGAAAAACACATCAATCCTATGGCTCAATGATCTGTTCATCTACATAGCCGGTGGTGCGATACTGCCAATGGAATTTTATCCTGAACTACTCAACAAAATACTGAGCTTTTTTCCGTTCAAATATATATATTACTGGCCAATCCAGTTCTTCTTAAATAAAGAGACAGTACAGCCGCCACTTATGTTTGCTAAGATCATTCTTATGGAGCTGTTCTGGATAGTCACGCTGTATGTAATTTGTAAAATAATGTGGAAAGCGACAACTAAGAAGTTTTGCTCTGCCGGAGGTTAAGGAATGAAAAAAATACTCAGACTATTCGGCTTGTTTATATTGAATAGTAAGCTAAATATTGCAAGGCAAATGGAGTATAGGTTTAACTTTGTAATGATATCCTTCATTTCGCTAATTTTCTCAGCTACAGGCCCCATAGTCCAATACCTGCTCTTTACACAGACAAAGGGGTTTCCGGGCTGGACACTGGATCAGATTATACTGTTCCAGGGAGTTTTGCTGATTGTTTTAGGGATGAGAGGAACGCTTTTTGGTGAACTCGAATGGTTCATCAGAAATCTTATACGAAAAGGCGAGCTTGATAGATTGCTTTTGAAGCCCTACCCTCCCATCGGCATTATCCTATCTAGCGGCTTCAGTCTCAACAGCGTGGGCTCGGTACTAGGCGGTATAGTCATCGTAGTCTATTCTATCGCAAAGCTTGAACTGCAAATAGGCCTGGCTCAGTGGGCGTTATTCCTGGTTTTCATAGTAGCGGGGATAGTGCTCTTCATGGCACTAGAGGTGTTATTCTCATGCATGGTAGTTATTGTTGTACAACTCGGAAGACTGAACGAAATCTTTGATAGTCTTTCAAGGTTTGGTGAATATCCCGTAGACATATATTCTAATGTGGTGCGACTTGTATTTTCAACAGCCGTTCCATTTGCCGTGTGGGCATTCATACCTTCAAAGCTATTGCTTGGAGTATTAGAAACAAGTTATGCCTGGAGCTTTATTTTCAGTAATTTGTTTTTCCTTGGCAGCCTACAGTTATGGAATCTATGTCTTAAAAAGTATACAAGCGCAGGGGGTTAACAATGAAGAAAAATGAGAGTGTTAATATGTCAGATAATATCGAAAAATCAAGCGATAACATAATAACGGTAAAGGATCTGAAAAAGACCTTCAAAATCCGTCAAAGAGATAAGTCGGGAATGCTTTCATCTCTTAAGTCGTTAGTTGCACCCAACACCGTATATATGGATGCCGTGAAGGATATTAACCTTACTGTGAAAAAAGGCGAGATTCGCGGATTGATTGGTCCTAATGGAGCAGGAAAATCCACGACTATAAAAATCCTGTCAGGTATCCTATTTCCCACGGCAGGCTTCGTTGATGTACAAGGCTACACCCCTTGGACTCAGAGAGAAGACCTTGTGAAGAGGATTGGAGTAGTTCTGGGACAAAAATCCCAGCTATGGTGGGATCTCCCTCCTATCGACGCTTTTGCTCTAAATAAGAAGATGTATGAAATACCTGATCAGCTTTATAAAGAGAACCTGGAATACTTCTCAAGCGTGCTGAAGATTGAAGAAGTTATTAAAAAGCCAGTTCGTCAGCTCTCTTTAGGCGAAAGAATGAAATGTGAGTTCGTAGCTGCAATGCTGCACCATCCACCGCTGGTTTTTCTAGATGAGCCAACCATCGGCCTTGATATGATATCTAAGGAGGCCATCAGGACCTTCATAAAGGACGTGAATAAGAATAAGGGCATCACATTTATTGTAACGACTCATGATATGGGCGATATAGAGGACCTTTGTCGAAATGTGAGTATTATTAACAAAGGCACCATAGTGTATGATGACTCTATCGAAAGGCTTCACACATTTTTTGCTGACAAAAAGGTGATAGAACTGAAATTCTCAAGGGAGGTTACTCTTGATGAAATAGAGGGATTTGATGCTACGCTGTTTGATCCGTTTACAGCCAAAGTTGTCATCGACGCCTCAAAGACCGATGTCAAAGCAGAGATTGCCACACTCCTGGGATTACTCCCTGTCAGAGACATAAATATAAACGGTATAAGCATAGAAGAGATTATTAAACAGATATATGAGCAATGATGGCTGGATTAACATAGTTTATTGACACAATCTATTGATGTAGCGGATTGATACAGTGGATTGCCATATTCTCATGACTAATCCCGTATCAATATGGCCGGGCCTCCTCTGAACGGGTACACACCATCACGCCTGAAAGCTCCTGCGTTATTTCTATTTCGTTGTTCTCAAATGTAAACCCAATTAGCATGAGCTGAGGATAATGTTTCGCAGCTTTCTTACCAGTGGCGTTGTACCAGCATCAGTTTTCTGTATCATGAACAGGAATGTCAATTTATCAGCGGGGCAATTGCAAAAATAAACCCCCATCCACCCATCCCAGCCGTATTCACCTGGGCTACCAATATCGCCTGCTTTGCTGCAGTCAGTCATAACACGCATCAGATTACCATAGCTGTGACCGCAAAGTGTAGCCCAAGTATCAAAGCCCTTCTGCTGCACAGCATTCAAGGTTCCAGAGGTCATGTATCTAACTGTCCTTGGCCGCAAAATCCTAACCCCGTCTAACTCGCCCTCATTCAATAGCATCTTAGCAAATCTGACATAATCATCAATAGTAGATACCAGGCCTGCACCTCCAGACTCAAACACAGGCTTTCTATCCATGTGGCTGATAATCCCCAGATTATTACCTGTATAAGGTATAAGTCCTCCCTTACCATCGTTCTCATATGCTTTAGCAAGCCGGTGTCTTGTCTCCTCCGGCACCCAAAAGCCTGTATCCCGCATTCCTAAGGGCTTAAATATCTCCTTCTCCAAAAACTCACTGAAGTTCATACCACTAACCACTTCCACTACTGCCCCCAGAACATCCGCAGAAGTTCCATACTGCCAGTAAGATCCCGGCTGATAGGCAAGTGCACATTTCCCTAGATTATTCATAGCCTCCAACGTGCTCATTGGGTTCTCGCTGAAAAGTCTTTTATCGATTTCCCCAAACAGATCGCCCGTATCAAGACCTGCCCTGTCTTCACCTCCGTATACCAAACCGGAGGTCATCGCCAGTAGATCCTTTATGATCATTTCCCTTTCAACCGGCACAACAGTTCCATCGCCTTTTGCCACCACCTGGTCTTTGAAGCCCTCCAGGTATATGCTCACCGGTTCATACAGGTCTATCTTACCGCGTTCCAAAAGAATCATAACGGCAGCTGATGTGACAGGCTTGGTCATCGAATAGAGTCTGAAAATTGTATCTCTTCTTATCGGAACCCCATTTTCCATATCTGCATAGCCATCTTCATGGTAGAAAATTTCCTCACCTTTATGAATGACCAGCAAGTTCCCACCGGCAATGCCATTATTATCAATTTCTTCTCTTAGAGCTGCTCTTATCTGATCCGCTTGCGTTCTACTAATCATATCTGACTCTCCTTTTAAAATCGCTGCTCCACTTGCTCACATTTTCATGTAAAGGCAGTAATCACTACTCCACTTGCTCATATTTTCATGTATAGGTGGTAATCACTACTCCACTTGCTCATATTTTCAAGTAAAGGCGGTAATCACTACTCCACTTGCTCATATTTTCAAGTAAAGGCTGGTGCTTCTAGTGTTTTGTGTAATTATTTCTATATTTAGATAACATAATGCTAGTATCGCGGTTTTATGTTGATTCAAAATTGCCTTTTGTAGCCTTTACTTGCATTTTTGAGCAGTTGATTACAATGCGTGGTGCAGACATTTGCTTGGACAGTCTATGCGACAAATCCGTGGCTTCGTCTATAAAACACTTGTGTATCTGGTAACACCTGTGGTACCGAAAATCATGCGTATTTTTTACAACAGTCTCTTACTTTCTGTCTTCTGTCTTCTGTCTTCTGTCTTCTGTCTTCTGTCTTCTGTCTTCTGTC
>CAZEIH010000093.1:0-4783 GCA_964512095.1 uncultured Oscillospiraceae bacterium | reverse complement strand
CCTAAATAAGATATTCTCCCTGCTTCTATACAAGGAAAAGGCGATGAACGCTAGCAATGATAATACGGTAAATGCCAAGGTCAGTAATGTCACTGCAGCTGGGTATGAAGCTGCTAATAATCTAGGTAGTGCTAAAGCAGGGAAAGATAAGGCAGGGCGCGCTAAATCAGGCAGAACTAGAACCGGAAGTGCCAAAGCTGGAAATGCTAAAGCTGGAAATGCTAAAGCAGATAAGCTAGATGAAAACAATAAAATTGCCCAAGCGCCTATGAAAGGTAATGACTCTTTAATGACGGAAAGCCGGTAATTGATGTTGATGTAAGGCTTGAATCTGAAATATACACAATCCAAAGTGAGATAAAGTATGAACAACTGGATCTATCTTCTAATCTGGAAAACCAGATCAAGGAATATTTGCTGGAATCCATGAACCATACTATTAAGAAGACACAGAAAGAATTAGAGGCTGACATATTTGGCTTTGGAGAGCATATGGCTGGGAATTTTTTCACCATTGAGGATTGGGAGGCCTACGACTGGCTTTCAAAATATCCTGACGCTAAAGTTAATGTCTCTCTTAGTCTAAAGATCAGAAGAACAGGCTCAATATACCAAAGCTACCCAGTAAACCAAAGCAAGGATTGAGGAGATAGAATGCTTATTGTTTTCATAATGCTAATTGTCATAATCGCATCAGTTCATACCTTCAGCTACGGCATATTTCTTGCTAAAAAGGAAAGGAACACCTTGGCGGCCTTTGGCGTCATTCTTCTTGCCTCAATTACCCTAGCTGTTCCAGCACTTATGCTCATTCTAAAATACTAAGCAAAACACGGGGATAGACCCCGTGTTCCACTTTTACCCTACTTCCTCGTCGTTGAGGAATTTAAACTGAGAGATGTAAAGGTTGTAGTACAAGCCCTTGAGCTTGATAAGCTCCTCATGGGTGCCAGTTTCCATGATGCCACCGTCTTCGACAACCATGATACGGTCTGCGTTACGGATAGTAGAGAGCCTGTGGGCAATCACAAAGGAGGTCCTACCCTTAAGTAGCTTCCTGATGCCCTGCTGCACAAGCCGCTCAGTATGGGTATCGATACTAGCTGTTGCCTCATCGAGTATCAGTATACGCGGGTCAGCAAGGAGTGTCCTGGCAAAGGCTATAAGCTGCCGCTGGCCGGCAGAGAGCCGCGTGCCACGTTCATTGACATCAGTATCATAGCCCTTCTCGAATTTCATTATGAATTCATGAGCTGATACGGCCTTGGCTGCCTCAATTACCTCCTCATCCGTTGCATCAAGCTTGCCATACCTGATGTTCTCTCTGATAGTAGTCGAGAACAGGAAGGTATCCTGTGGCATTAAGCCTATCTGCCCTCTAAGGCTCTCCAATGTCACATTGTTCAGATTATGCCCATCTATGGCTACCTCACCAGAGCTAACCTCATAGAATCTGCTAATGAGATTTACTATAGTAGTCTTACCGGCTCCTGTCGAACCCACCAAAGCAATGGTCTGCCCCGATTCAACGTCAAAGCTCACATCCTTGAGTACCTGCTGCCCCTGATCGTATCCAAAGGTGACGTTATCAAAATGAACATTCCCTTTTATCTTCGGTATGGGCATTGCCCCTGTCCTATCCTTTATATCTGGATCAATATCAAGTATCTCAAATATTCTCTCTGCCCCCGACATATTAGTAACAAGCTGGTTGTAAAAGTTGCTTACATTCATAATCGGTTGCCAGAACATAGATACATAGCTGGTAAACGCTACCAAAAGGCCTGGTGTTATAGATCTGGTTTCAATAAGACTTGCTCCGAACCAAAAGACCAGGATCGTACCGACTCCCCAGGACACTTCAACTGTAGGCCAGAAGAAATCATTCATCCGTATTGCTCTAACAAATGCATCCTTCCACTCATTACACAGCTTAAGGAATATCGAGGAGGTCTCCTTCTCAGCCGCAAAACTCTGAACTACACGTATGCCGGAAAAATCTTCATGGGTAAATGCATTCAGGTTCGAGGACTTTTTTCTATTCAGCTGCCATCTTCTCCTTGACGATATCGATATAAAGGAAAACACAACAATCATTACCGGCAACGTCGCCAAAGCAACCAGCCCAAGCTTGTAGTTCATGACCATCATTATAACAACCACTGCGGTTATCTTTATTAATTCAGGAATCAAGCTGGTAACAGCGTTGGTGAAAAGATCATTCAGTGAATTGACATCTCCGATGATCCTTGCCAATATTTTACCTGTCGGCCTGTTATCAAAAAATGTGAAAGACAGTTTTTGTATATGGCCGTAAAGCTGCTGTCGAATCGTCAGTAATATGCTGTTCGTGACCCTTCCCATAGTCATCACCCTGAATCGAGAGCAAATCATAGCAACTGCATTAGCCACTATCATTACTCCACCCAAGATGAATAACTTCTTCCAATCCCCTTGTGCTATAAAGTAATCTATACCTATCTTCAAAAAATAGGGGTTGGAAAGCTCCACGGTAATAACAATCAGCATTAGCAGCAGCGTCTTTATAACCGGCCCGGTATAAGGCTTCATGTATGCTGCCAGCCTTTTAATTATTGATATATTTAGACTTTCCTGTAGTTCCTCGTCTTCCTTGAAATTATTAATGGGCATCTATATCACCTCTTTTTCTACTGCTTCCACATAATCGCGATATTGCTCGCAATATGTGTCATAATATCTTCCCCTTAACCGAAGAAGCTCTTCGTGATTTCCTCTCTCTGCAATCCTGCCATCCTCAAAATAGAGAATCTCATCAGCATTTTTAACTGCAGAAATCCTGTGAGCAATGATAAAGCAGGTAATGCTCTTCCTTCTCTCCATTGCCTTCTGAATCGCATACTCCGTCTCCATGTCCAGGGCTGATGTTGAGTCATCCATCACCAACACCTTTGCATCCCTTACAAGAGCTCGTGCAATGGATATCCTTTGCTTCTGGCCCCCCGATAGCCCCAGTCCCCTTTCACCAATTACAGTCTGATACCCCTCTGGCATCTGGGATACAAACTCTTCCACCATTGCATCGTTACAGGCAGCCTTGAACACTTCATCAGTTACTTCGCCTGCTCCAAATTTAATGTTATCCTCAATGGTATCAGAAAATAGGAACACATCCTGCATGACAGACGATACATTCCTCCTAAGGTTGGAAAGCTCCATATCCTTTACATCTATACCATCAACAAGCACATGCCCAGTAGCGCATTCATAATATCTGCCTATTAGATTCACCAGAGAGCTTTTCCCTGCTCCGGTCATGCCCATAACAGCCACAGTACTACCGGGCTTTACATTGATATATATATCCTTCAGTACGTTAATACCGTCAAAATCAAAGCTCACATTCCTGAATTCCACGTGTCCCTGGATCCTTTCAGGCTTTATAGGTGCCTCACAGTTCTTTATTGTCGGCTCCTCGTCAAAGAGCTTGTCGATCTTTTTAACAGAGGCGATACACTGGGCTAACACATTTGTCAGCCAACCCATCATCCTCATAGGCCAAATCAACATGAAAATGTAATTACTAAAGGCCACAAGTGTACCAAGAGTCATTTCATCACCAATGACAAAATATCCGCCAATGGTGATAACCAACACTAACACCAGGTTTGACAGGAACTCTATGGGAGGGTTGTATCGGGCCATGGCTTTTGCCTGTTCTAAATTAATATTGTAATTCTCTTCATTCTGCCTAAGGAACTTCTGTATTTCGTACTTCTCCCTGCCAAAAGCCTTCACGACTCTTACACCGGCTATGTTCTGCTGTGCCGTCGTATTCAGCACCGCCCTTTGGTCACTTATTTTCTCATAAGTCCTTCCCACTGACCTTTCCAGCTTGAAAACCACAAACTCAATCACTGGCATCGTTATAAGGCTTATCAATGCTAGCTTCCAGTTGATTGTCAGCAGGACAACTGTAGCTATAAGAAAATATATGATCTGCTCCAGAAATAGCATGAACCCAAAGCATATTGCATTCATTATGTTTTCGGTATCTTCCTTGATCCTAGACATCAGCTCTCCTGTGTTGTTTTCATCAAAGAATGAGAACGACAGCTTTTGTATGTGATCAAATAAGTTTTTCCTGAGATTTACGATAACCTTCGCACTTGATATATCAAAGGATAGCTCCTTTGCGTATCCCAGCACAGCTCGGCCCAGGGTTATACCTGCAAGTGCAAGCAAGGCCGTCCTGAGATAGTCCATCTTCCCATTCATAACAACTTCGTCAATAATTTCACCAACGAAATAGGGGTTAAACATATCTAGCACAATGGATGCCAACAGTGCTAAAAATCCCAACATATAGGTCAACCATTGCTTTTTAATCAATTTCAATAAACGTTTCAAAAAAACTCCCCCTTAGCTCAGTATGGTCTCCTGAGCTTTCTTTTTGTTCCCAAGCAACCTGCCTTACCCAAAGACTATCGGACAATTCCTACAGACACAAAAAGAGCCGCAGATACGCATTCCGCCGCCTCTAAGCATAATAAAAGGCCGCGGTGATAACCCACGGCCACTTGTTCAATAAATTCTGAAATCGTCAGACAATTTCTATGAGCAAGGCAGGGTTATCGGATGTCAAATTACCGAGATTATTGGGTTTTAATGCATGTGCTACGATGCTTATAATAATTATTCCGGTCATTTTCCTGCCTCCTTCCAAAAATTTGTGAATTTCACATATCCATATATTAATGCAAAACCCTTTATTAGTCAAGGAGTTTTTTTGTATATTCCAGTT
>CAZEIH010000092.1:171-4796 GCA_964512095.1 uncultured Oscillospiraceae bacterium | reverse complement strand
ACCTGCGGCATCTTGGTCCCAAACCAAGCGCGCTACCAACTGCGCTACACCCCGATAGATAATTTATTTATAGACGCAAAATACATTTTACTACAGACTTAAAAAATAATCAATGGGTATGTGCTGGCAAAAACCAAAATTACTCTAGTAATTTTTATGAGCCATGATTTCTAGCGGTCAATTCACTTCGCTCAGATAGTCAGGTAGAGACTAAACTCCACCTGACCAAGGAAGTTAATTAATTCGTCCTCATTCATCGTCACCCTATGGAGGTCAGTGTCATCTGAAGACATAGATATACTGCTTTGGCTATCATGTCGGGTCACCATTTTAACCATTTTGAAATACTTTTGTAACAGTATCATAACTTGTAACCCCTGACCTCGTACCTTATAATTAGATTGTAGGAAAAAGTCTTATTTCTTTTAAATGCATATATGTAGCATCCAAAGAAATGTATATCGGACACACAAATAAAGCTAAAAGGAAAAAGCAGGTTTACAGTGATACATGATAAAAGAGTACTGGGCCAGACAAGAAAGGCAATCCAGGATTATGACATGATTCACAATGGCGATTGTATAGCCATCGGATTGTCTGGGGGCAAGGATTCACTTACTTTACTGGTCGCATTAAGAAAGCTTATGGACTTCTACCCTATCAAATATAAGCTAAAGGCTATAACACTGACAATGGGTATAGGGGAGCCGGACTATTCACCAATCAGAAAGCTCTGTGAGGAAATTAGCGTTGAGTACATAGTTGAAGATACTTATATAGGAAAGATTGTTTTTGAAGCAAGACAGGAGAAAAACCCCTGCTCGCTTTGTGCAAATCTTAGGAGGGGTGCGCTAAACAGCGCAGCAATAAAGTACGGTTGCAACAAGGTAGCACTAGGCCATAACCGCGATGATGTTATTGAGACATTGCTTTTAAGCACCTTTTATGAAGGCCGCATTCATTCATTCTCTCCTGTCACATATTTGGACAGAAAAGGCCTTTATGTCATCAGACCGTTAATATATGTAGAAGAAAAACAAATAAGGGCTTTCATAAAAAAAAATAACTTACAGGTCGTTCACAATCCCTGTACGGTAAACGGACATACAAAACGGCAGTATCTAAAGAATCTGATTTCAGATATGTCATATGACAACAGGGAAATAAAAAACAATATATTCGGTGCCATAAAACGTTCAGGCCTGGATGGCTGGCACGAGTAACGGAGGTCAAAATGTTCAGGAACAAAAGAAAAAGCAAATGTATGGCTGCCGCTTTATCAGCCGCCTTGTTATTAACGCCGGTAATGACTACAAGTGTATACGCAGCCGACCCTTCTGCTGTTAACCTTATACACGAGGAAAGGACCACACAAACAGTTACCCAGGGTGTCACGCTTGAAAAGCTTACTCGCTTTACAAAAGATGGATGGTACAACTTTCACATACTCAAGGTGGATTTGTCTAATAAACACATCAGCGTAGACACATTAACAAATATCGAATCCTTCTCCAAGCGGGCTTCTACCTTGAAGCTCGCTGAACAAAGCGGAGCCGTGGCTGCAGTCAATGGAAGCTTTTTTACGCCTGCAGGCACAGGCATTGGCTATCCTATAGGTGTGATAGTAGAATCCTCGGATATCCAGAGCGCCTCCGATAACATAAACAGATACAGCAATTCAATGGCTTCATTGTCCATAACAGGTGACAATAGCGCACTGCTGGATTTTTGGAAGGCTGACCTGAGCTTAGTATCAGACGCAGGAGCTACAGTTCCCTTCCACCACTACAATAAGGCTTCAGCCAACGACTACACTCAAATTTATGTTTACGACAGTAAATGGGGAGAAACAGCTGTAGGTGCAACAGATGAAATGCCTGACCTATTCCAGATGGTCGTTAATAACGGCGTTGTGACAGATCTTATCACAGGCAAACCAGCGCAACCCATACCTGAAAACGGTTTTGTTGCAGTTGCGCGGGCTGCTGATGCAAACAAGATTAAAAGCGCATTTACATTAGGTGACAATGTGTCTATGAGTATAGTCACAACACCCGACTGGCAGGATATTAAAATGTCCGTATCCGGTAGCGCTATTTTAGTGGATAACGGAGTGATTCCTACAAAGTTTTCCTTTGCCGCTTCCGACACCCTCATCAGAAGCCCTAAAACGGCCCTTGGATTTTCGAAGGACAGAAAAACAATGTATCTTGTGACAGTGGATGGCAGGCAAACCTCCAGCATAGGCCTGACACTTAATGATATGGCCCTGTTTATGCAGAGCATTGGGGCATACAATGCGATAAACATGGACGGCGGTGGCTCCACTACAATGGTAGCAAGGCCCATGGGCGAACAGAATGTCAAGCTAATGAACAAGCCCTCTGATGGAGTAACCAGATCGGTAATCAACGGTGTAGGTGTATTTACATCAGCGCCGGAATCAGAACTAACAGGACTAATTGTTGAAACCAATGACAAATATATGTTTACAAATGGCACTCGAGAGTTTTCAGTAAAGGGCTATGACAAATATAACAATCCTGTACCTGTTGATCCCTCCTGCGTAGAATGGAGTGTGTCAGGAGTCAAGGGTGAGTTTGAAGGTAATGTGTTCCGCCCAAGCACAAACGGCGAAGGTGTTGTGATAGCTAGCGTAGGGGAAATCTCTACATCAAAGGGAATAAGTGTCCTTTCAAGGCCTGTTGCCCTGGAAATCAGCAGTACAACATTAAAGCTACCTATCGGCAAAACAAAGGCCTTTAAGGTCACCGGTATAAATCCAAAGGGCTACAGAGCCTCAATAGAACCCAACGATTTGAATTGGAACGTTACCAACGAGCTTGGTTCATTTAAAAATGGTGTGTTTACAGCCGAAAAAAGAGGAGTAGGCTACATAGAAGCCTCCTTCGGCGATACTCTTGCCTATTGTAGCGTTTCGGTATCCTCTGACATATCCACCATAGTAGAAAAATTTGAAGAGCTTAAGGGTTCGTTTCAATCCTACCCTATTATGGTAGAAGGCTACTATAATATATCGAATGAGCAAAAAGTCTCCGGCAAAAGCTCAGGTAAGCTAGAATATAATTTTGCCACACATACAGATGTAACACGTGCGGCTTACTATGTATTACCTGATGAAGGCTATACAATTAAGTCCGGTGTTTCAAAGATAGGTCTCCAGGTATATAGTGACCACGAAAATTCAAGCTGGCTTCGGGCTGAGTTGGTTGACGCAGAGGGTAAAAAGCAGATGGTAGATCTAGCTAAGCCAATAGATTGGAGCGGCTGGAAGTATGTGAATGTCTCAGTGGAGAATATTAAGATGCCGGCAAAGCTTACAAAAATATACATCGTACAGACTAATCCCGACCAGGATACAGGTTGCCTATACCTTGACGACCTGACACTTACAGTAAGCGGATACCCATCACTGAAGGGAGTAGAAATCCCTGAAAGTTTACCCTTTAAGGATGAACAAAATGTGGATGCTAGCTTCAAGGGCGCTACCTCTGACTCGTTCCGTTTTGGTGTTGTTGGACAGTCTGCAGAACCAGTAAATGATGTTCAAAAGAAACTTGTGAAATTATTCGCTGATAAAGTAACCAAATATCTAGAAGTTGGAGCTGTAGTCGGTAGCGGCTCTCACGAGTCAATTACAGGTCAGGTAAAGAAGAAGCCTGTCATTGCAACACACACCGTCGACCTAAAAAGCACTAAAGCAGTTGATTATAATTATTCCGTCACTGACTATAAAAGCAACAGATTTATCAAGCTTGATACAAGGAAAAAGGGACTCAGATTGAGCGACTCCGACCAGTGGGGTAAATTGATTAAGGATCTGGAATCCTTTGAAGGTAGCAATGTATTTATCTTTATGGATACTAAGCCTGATTCCTTCTCCGACAAGCTAGAGCTGGAGCTGTTCAAGAGAACACTGATGGAATACAGGTACAATACACTGAAGAATGTATCGGTTTTCTATAACGGTAGCAAGAATGAATGCCATCTGGAAAATGGGGTAAGGTATTTTGAGACAGCTGGTTATTCTGTTCCTGGTATAAATTCCAAGGATACCAGCAATGCACAGTATGTGCTTGTAACAGTCAAGGGAGACGCAGTAACATATGTCTATAAGCCTATAGATTCCTGATCACCCCTGGTTTGCATTAAAAGACCTATTACCGCTGGAGCTCTGCGTATATGTGTTGATTTCTGTTGAGAATTTCTTCAAGCTTTTTCACATCGCGCGGCTTCAGGGTATTTCCCATATATTCCATAATGCCTTCCACTTCTTCAATAGTAGCCCCATTACTAAAAGTGTCATATATCAACTGTAGGTCATCATTATCGATTTTGGATAATATAACACCAAGAGCTAGCTTATCTAGGAAACTTAGCTTATCAAGGATAGTCTTGGCATCTTTGCTTAACTCCTCTTTGGGATAAATGCCCACTTCGATAGAACCGTCCCCCTCGATAGAACCGTCCCCCTCGATAAAACCGTCCCCCTCGGTAGAACCGTCCCCCTCGGTAGAACCGTCCCCCTCCATAGAACCGTCCCCCTCGGTAGAACCGTCCCCCTCGGTAGAACCGTCCCCCTCGGTAGAACCGTCCCCCTCGGT
>CAZEIH010000092.1:0-71 GCA_964512095.1 uncultured Oscillospiraceae bacterium | reverse complement strand
AGAACCGTCCCCCTCGATAGAACCGTCCCCCTCGGTAGAACCGTCCCCCTCGGTAGAACCGTCCCCCTCGG
>CAZEIH010000091.1:0-4816 GCA_964512095.1 uncultured Oscillospiraceae bacterium | reverse complement strand
AAGACTGGGCTTAACACCATGATTGATATGTCAGGTAATTTTGTTGCAGGATGGAAACTTAGCCCTGATCAAATAGCAAATTTGTTACGTTCGGGTAATGTACAGTGAGAGTAAGACCTAAATGACCAAGAGGCAATGTTCGATGGAATACATGAGTCATTGCCCCTTGAGTACCATACTAATTTCGAATTGCATTGATGTGAGGTGAATAACTTATGGGTGAATATTTTGAATTAACATTTTTCCTCGAAAAGGAAGGTGCACAAAAAGAGAAAGGAAAAGAAAAAATTCTTGCATTTTTAATGCTTAATGAAGGAACTAATCTGGTCAAACAACATCAATATCAAATTTTTTCGCACAAGGAGGTGTTGTTCGATGTTTTTGAAGAGACTGATTTTATAGAGTATAGAATCTGCCTTTCAGACTTTACTTTTACCAAAGAGAATTTTAACGAACAGTTGACTCAATTGCTGCAAATTGTGGATATATGCTTTAACCACATTGACTCAATACTTTTTGCCACAGGTATTTATGAACTAACCTACTACTATATTGAGGGAATTACGTATGCTAAGGATTTTAGCAAGAGCATTTTTTCAAAGTTTCCGCTTCTGTTTTTTAGAATTGGGAACGAATATGGATTAAATTCAATACAACGATTCGGATGTATATCTTGTGTTGTCAATCTGGGGGAAAATGTTCAAGATATTTTTGCTGTTTTATAAGACATAAAATTCTAGGATAAAGATTTCGACAGTTATCTGACAGGTAGCTGTCTTTTTATGATAAATTTCTTTACTTCAGAGTTCCACAATAATTCGTCAACCAGGAATTCTGTATATACCTCAGTTTTATGTGACAGCTGTTACAGCATTTTAGTTTCCATATTACAGCAAATTATGATATTATATAATGCAAATAGCACCATATCCTTTCCGTTGCGATTTACTCAATTGAAGCTAAAGTGCAGGGGGTCAAATCATGGATATATCAAAGCTCAATAACTTCATTGGAATGACGAAAAAGGCTGATGCAGCTTTGACAAAAAAGCTGGAGTTTCAAAAAGAATTACTGGATCTGCTAATCGAAGAAAGTTATTCTGAAAAAACCGAAATATACATTTTCGAAGGATTGCAGCTTGGTTCACCAGCTTCTTATGTTGAATTTCTAAAAACAAAATCCGATGATGAAAAATTAAAAGCATTTTTTGAATTTACTTCTGGACAATTGTTTTATAAAAACGAAAAGGGTATTTCATTTAAATTAATGATAGCTCTGTTGGGTTATATGTTAAACGAAAAATTGTGTCAAGGTATAATAGAAGATATAATAAGACGTTTAAATGGTCTATCTAAAAACAAGGAAAATAAAAGGTTTAGTGACATTTCTAAAACTATCGAAAAATACTTTTTAAATGTGTTAAAACCTGATGCTGAGTTACCTGAACTTTCGAAAACTAACCTGACACCAGTCGCATTGGATAAGTTTAGAAGTTTAATGTTTGAAGCATTAGGCGAATTAAGTAAATCTGATAATGCAAACCAACCAATAATCAATAAGATTATGCAATGGTTGAGTGATAATAGTTCCAATACATTAATTGTAAGCTCAGCAGATTCTGAAAAAAATTATTGTTTCTGCCCCGGATAAATGTCCCGGAGTTGCCCAAGTTGCGTGACCGTTTGCAGGTATGTTAATATCTTTCTAAAAGAAAATATTGGGAGGATATGAAGAGAGCTTTGAGTCGTTATGTTAAATGCGCCAACATTTAACCCTCAAAGCCCTACACACTTAGTAATATGATAATAGCATATTTGGGTCGGAATGTTAAGGATTATCGCAGAAATTGTTTGAGATTTCTGGAAGGGCTGGATTTGGTATGCCCCGAATGCGGCGGGAAAACAAGCTTTCATGATGATTATGCTCGCCATGTACATATAGGCGAAAAGGTGGAGTGGATTACTCTACACCGTGTAATCTGCAGCAAGTGCGGAAAGACACACGCAATAATACCAGACTTCATCAGGCCATACAAACATTATTCAGCATGTGATACTGAGATGGCTCTTAGGGATGAGGAGGACGGTATACCGCTTGAGGAGATTGAAACTGCAGCCAGTATATCCACTTTAAGACGTTGGGTAGCAGAGTTTGGGCATCGAGGGCGGCAGGCAGTAGGAGCGTTGAGGTCGATACTGTACAGGCATTATGGTAGGTTCATCAATGAATTTAAGGTAGCAGGCACAAAGGTATTTGGCATTATTGAACAGCTGCTTGATTTGCTGCCAAGGTTGGAAAGCAGCCATCTTGCAATAGGAGAGGCGAATATGTGGCTGACAAATCATATGACAGGAGTTTTTGTTTAGATAATACCCACATAGTTTGAGTGGTTGACCGGAATCCCCTTCTGGTAGGCTTTAGGAAAAAGCACAGGAGGGATCGGGATGATAAACAATGCATCATTAGAGACAGCATTAAGGAAGCATGAGATAATATCCCCGCTATTACAACCGGGGCTGGACGAGGCAGAAAAGAGACGAATACGTCGTGAGATCCTAGAGCGGGAAGATATATCTGAAAGGACGCTCAGGAGGTATCTTGCAGCATACAGGCAGAGCAGTTACGAAGGCCTTGTGCCAAAGACCAGGAACGATATCGGACAGCAAAGGGCGATATCGCCGGAAATACTGGATCGGGCGATAGAGATAAAGCAGGAACTACCAGAGAGAAGCGTCAGGAGGATCATAAAGATCCTTGAAGGTGAAGGGATCGTCAAGAAAGGCAACGTCTCCAGGAGTACTCTTTCTAGGCATTTGCTTAAGATGGGGTTCGGAGCGAAAGACTTTAGGAATATACGAGTAGAAGGCACAGCCGCTCGCCGGTTCGTAAAAAACGGCAGGAACACATTATGGCAGGCAGATATCAAATACGGGCCCTACATACCGACCACTGGCGGAGGAAAGAAACGCACATACATGATTGCCTTTATTGACGACGCGACGAGGCTGGTATGTCATGCTGAATTTTACGATAATCAAAGGCTTCCCATATTGGAGGATAGCTTCCGAAAGGCGATATTGAAGTATGGCAAGCCAGATGGTGTATACGTTGACAATGGTAAGGTATTTATCTCGAAGTGGTTCAGGATAGCATGCGCAAAGCTTGGAATACGGCATATGAACACGAAGGCATATTCTCCGGAAAGCAAAGGAAAAATTGAGAGGTTTAACTCCACTGTGGAGGAATTTTTCCAGGAGTTGTCGCTGGAGAAGGCAAGAAGCCTGGAGGATTTGAACCGAAAGTTCAGGGTATGGCTGGATGAAGGTTACAACGGAAAACCTCACAGCAGCTTAAAAGGGATACCCCCGTCGCAGGCCTACGCAAGCGATCCGAAGAAGGTTCGATTTGCGACACCCGAAGAATGCCGGGAAGCCTTTTTATGGGAAGACACAAGGAAAGTAGATAATACAGGCTGTTTCAAACTTCAAGGGATTGAATATGAAGCAGGCATCGAATACATAGGTAAAAAAGTGGACGTGCGCTATGATCCCTTTGATTTGGGTCTGTTGGAGATATGGTATAGAGGGGAATGCCGGAAAATGGCATCACCTTTGAAAGTGGGAGAATACTGCCCGAAGGTGGAAAAAACGGCAGCAGCAAAACCTGCGACACATTCGCGGCTTCTTAAGATATACACAGATGAGAACAAAAAGAGGCAAAAACAGAAGACTGGCGCTCTGACATTCAGAAGCATGAAGGGCGGTGGCGGAAATGTTTGAGCAGTATTACAACTTTCTGTATACGCCCTTCGCCCGTGATATACCAGAGAAGCATTTGTACAGCAATCCGGAGCTGGATGAGGTTTGCAGCAGACTAGAGTACGTTGCGCGGAACCGGCTGTTTGCAGTGATATCCGGCGATGTAGGCACGGGTAAAACGACAGCTATACGGAAGTTTGTGGGGACACTGGATACCAACCGATACAAGGTGATGTACATAAGCGATTCAGCATTGACGCCGAGGAACTTTTACTGGGAAGTTCTGAACCAGTTGGGCTGCGAAGCAAAGTTTTACAGAAGTGACGCAAAGCGTCAGCTGACAAGGGAGATCAGCAACCTGATTGAAATACAAAAACGAATTCCTGTAGTCATTACGGACGAGGCACACTTGCTATCGAGGGAGATGCTGGAAGAAATACGTTTTCTGCTGAACTTCAAGATGGATTCATACAACCCACTGAGCCTGATACTGGTAGGTCAAAGCGAGTTGAAGGATATCCTGAAGAAGCAGATATATGAGGCGATTTGCCAACGGATAGACATTCGCTACCATATGACTCCGTACGACCGAGAAGGGGTTGGTGAGTACATCAGAAAACACCTTGATTATGCTGGAGAAAGCCGCGAAATATTTACTGATGCAGCTTTGGATGAGATTTATGAATATTCACACGGTATATCCCGTAAAATCAATCGAGCATGTACAGCCTGCTTGTTGCATGGAGCGCAGGTACAAAAAAGGATCATTGACGATCATGTGGTAAGACTCATAATCGAGGAAGAATTGAACTGGTAAGAACCGATGGCTAGCTTTCTCCTCTCAGGGAGGATATGGCAACGCTGTGGAGCGACCCGAGCGCCCTTTGAGACATTGAACGGTTGAAACTTCTCCCTTATCTGGGGGGAAGAAAGCTAGCCATCACCATTTTAACCGACAATGCGAATTGCGATAAACCCAATGTCGGACGATGGAATGAGCAAAACTGACGGACAAAGAGTTTAAGCAAGGGGCGGTCAAACAGCCCGAGCAGCGACAA
>CAZEIH010000090.1:0-4987 GCA_964512095.1 uncultured Oscillospiraceae bacterium | reverse complement strand
ATAACCCGGGAGGAGACGATAACCCGGGAGGAGACGATAACCCGGGAGGAGACGACAACCCGGACGGAAACGACAACCCGGACGGAAACGACAACCCGGACGGAGACGACAACCCGGACGGAGACGACAACCCGGACGGAGACGACAACCCGGATGGGGGCGAAACGAGTGGCGATATTCCAGAAAAACCTGTAGATGCAGATATTTATGTGTCACCAACAGGCAGTTCTAATGCAAAGGGAACATATGAGGACCCACTGGATTTGCAAACAGTACTAAACGCAGATAGTCCCGCTAAACCCGGGGAACTGGTAATACTAAAAGAAGGAAGATATTCTGGAAGGTTTGTAAGTAATGTCAGGGGAACATTGGACTCTCCCATAATATTTGTAGGAGAACCCGGTAAAAGAGCAATTATTGAGGGTATCTACAAAGAAGGTGAACAAGACCACGCTTTATTTATCGATCAAAGCAGGTGGGTGGAATTTAGAGATCTAGAAATAACTGCAAGCAGTGAAAATAGAAACACATTGACATCGGGCTTACAAATATATGGACAAAATACAAAAATAATAAACTGTATCATACATGACACTGGACAGGCCATATTCTCTTCATCTGCTGCTATCAATAACGAACTTTATGGAAATATAATCTACAACAACGGCTTTTACAGTGAATCTTACGGACGGGGCAGGGGACATGGAATATATGTGCAGAATCAAGACGGAAGCAAAAGAATTGCGAATAACATTCTCTTTTTCGGATACGGCTTTGGCATCCATGCCTATACCGAAACCGGCTCAATTAAGGGCCTTAATTTTGAAAGAAATGTCTGGTTTAGAGCAGGAGCTTCGCTTGAAGGCAGTAGTTTAGACGGAAGCTCAGATGGTATTCTGATAGGAGGTGCGACACCTGTTGACCGTACGAAAGTAATCGAAAATTACTCCTGGAGTCCAAGACCAGACTCCAGAAATGTTAGGCTTGGTTGGGGTTCTACGGTTGAAAATGAATTTATAGAAATGAAAAACAACTATTTTGTAGGTATTATATATGTCCAAGGCCTCTGGAAAGCTGCTGATATTGAAAACAACTCCTTCTACGGCCAACCAATTCATGTATCGGAAAATGATTTTCCAGACAATAAATATTCCAATGAGCTGCCTGATAAAAACAAGATAGTCCTACATGAAAATGAATATGATCCGAATAGAAAAGATCTCATCGTCTATAACTGGGAGGATTTGGATAGTGTAAGTGTTGCCCTGGGTAATTTTCTTAATGTTGGACAAAAATTTGAAATATACAGTGTCTTTGACCTCTGGGGCGAACCTGTTGCTAGTGGAATATATTCAGGAGAAACCATTAAGGTACCAATGGGAACAAAGGATTCTGTCCAGCCTAATGGATATCCAAATGCTATAACAGATGTTGATGATCCCGGCAGAAGCTTTGGTGTGTTTGTTATACGTTTAGGATAAGCTATATCACTTTCAGTAGATTGTTAGATAAAATTATATTCTCAGTATTCCATTGTTTATGCTTTATCTATGTATTCAGAAGACGCCGACCTCTATAGGTCGGCGATGAATGAAGACGAATTAAATAACTTCGTTGGTCAGGTGGAGTTCAGTCTCCACCTGACTCCCTGAGCAAAGCGAATTGATTTGCTAGTCAATTAATCAACTCAGGGTGTTAGTTGGAGTTTATTAATTCGTCTTCTGAAGGCATAGATAATATTCGGCGGTATCGCTGCTAGTGGCGTTATAATATGTACAACTTAACAAAAACTGTGTTCTTCTATTCGATACCCATGGAAATCAACTTGGTGGAGTCTATACAACAATAGGTATTGAGATCAATGACAATCCTCTTATCTACAAAGTTGAAACTCCATATTCCTGTATAATCAGCGTCCATGAGTAATGGTTGGCTGAATTGAGTGCAAAAGTCATTACATAATATGACTAGGTCACTAAAACGGCATTATCTGTTTTGTCCCATAGTTCTTTTTGATAAAATGAATATGTTTGCATGAGAGGTAATAATTTGAAATATTATTGCTGTTAAAGTTGGTTTAAATCGGATAAAGGAAGGGAAGTTAATTAAGTCGTCTTCATTTAACGCCGACCTATAGAGGTCGGCGTTGAATGAAGACGATGATAAAGGAGAAAAACATGGGTATTAAATCTGCTAAGGCGAGAAAAATAAAGAGACTTATCGCATTTTCATTAACCCTTCTATTCTTATTTACAAGCTTTATACCAGCTTCATATGCTGAGGAAGATAATCAGGCTGCTGCTTTTGAACAGAAGGATATATTATATCAGGAGGATTTCGAGGATGGGGAGCTAACCCTTTCAGATCCTAATCTGGTCAATGGATTAACTTGGAGTTCCCACGGGGCACTAGGTCTAGAGGGTATAAAGAGTATAGAAGACAACATCATTCTTCGGATGGATTCTGGTGCATATGTTGTTTCAGATCAAATTATAAAGCAATCCGAGTATACGGTAGCCTTCACCATCCTCAATTATTACAACACTGCCGCCAGGGTCTTTGTTGCATATCAGGATGATAACAACTGCTATTCTTTCGAACCCACATCCGGAAAGATATACCGCACGATGGATGGTGTTGAGGAAGAACTTACCCAAGCCGATGTAAGAAGATTTCTAATCTCTCCGAGAGAAAGACCGTCTGTTAACGAGTATAAAATCTATTTCTGCAATGACGGCAGCTCCATCACAATTTCAGTTGATCGCGACGGATATAAAAACGGTAAGGACTATGACTTTACATTCATCGACCAAAACTCTACTGCTGTTAAACGTTTTGCCGGCGGTAAGATAAAACTGGCTCGGGTTGACCAGGTTGAGGAAAATGTAGGCCGTTATTGGGTAAACTATGACAACATTCTGGTAACAAAGGGAAAGCTGCAGGCAACACCGCCAGGAAGCCCGGGTAAACTGTATGTAAGCAGTACGGGTGATGACAGCTATGAGGGTACGGAAGCTAACCCCTTTAAAACCATCAGTAAGGCTATTGAAAGCTCCTATCCCGGTGATGAGATTATCGTAGAAGATGGCGTGTATGAGGAGCCGTTTGCGTTTTCACAGAATCGTATATATAGTGAAGAACGGAACAGGCTTATCATTAGGGCACGAAACAGGCACAAGGCTATTATTACAAAAGTAAATCTAAAAAATGGTGATTATGTAATCCTGGATGGGTTTAAATTGATTAATCACTCCATCAGTGTAGGCGGAAGCACAGGTGTTGAGGTTTTAAACAATTACATCGATAATGCCGGGGTTGGCGTTGATGCAAACGGGGTAAACAGCAGAGTAGCGGGTAATTATATCTATCGATGCGGCTATGGGATTATGGTACGCGGCACCAATATGCTTGTTGAGAACAACGAAATAGAGCGGTTGATGTACAGGGCCGGCGATTCTGATTATTTTCGTTTTTTTGGTGAAGGTCATATCCTCCGGGGAAATTATATGCATGGCACAAGAAAGGAAGAAGTAGGGCCAGCTCATTTGGACGGCTTTCAAACCTTTGATAATAACAAGGATTATGCACGCCATATTATCATTGAAGGGAATTTTATAGAGGATTACTATCATCAGGGCTTTATGGGTACCAGTGTGACTCTTTACCACTCATATGATATCATTTTTCGCAATAATGTCCTTAAGGATGCCGCTTCATGGGCAATGTGTATTGGTAGTTTAAGGGATGTAAAGGTTTATAACAACCTGTTTATGAATATGAAGCAGCATGGTGTTGGTTTTCGGGGAACTGAAGATAAGGTTTGCACAGGTGAAGTGCGAAACAATATTTTTGTGAATAGCAGTAATAATCATTTTGGTATGGACTATAGCGAGTATGTCGCATCCAATAACTTGATTTTTAGTACAGACCCCTATAAAAAGTTTGATGAAGACAAATATCCAAACGACCTCGTTAATTTAGATCCCCTATTTGTGGATATGGACAATGACGATTTTTCACTGCACCCCAACAGCCCGGCGATAGACAAAGGAATAAGCCTGGATTTTGACCATGATTTTGCCGGAAACAAAAGGCCCATTGGAAGCGGCTTTGATATCGGGCCATTCGAGTATCAGGGCAGCAGCCTTCCGAAGGCATACATTAAATTCTACACAGTCACAAACAATGCGTCAGGACATGAGCCGTTTAGGATTAATTTTGATGGCAGTAGTTCGTACGTCCCCGAAGGCAGAAGCATCGTTTCCTACGAATGGGATTTTGGTGATGGCAGTATCAGTTCGGGTGTTACTGCGAGCCATGTCTTTGGGGCAGGAAAGCACACGGTTAAGCTGACAGTTACAGATAATACCGGCAGCAAACATACTGCCAGCCGGGATTTTGATGTGCTTCCTGCAAAGTTCCCAAATCTGTATTTGTACCTGTCCTTCGACACGGATTGTATGGATTCATCCGGAAAGGGTATGACTGTAAACAGCAATGAAAGCATACTCTTTGAGAATTCCGCTTATGGAAGAGCCATCCGCTTTAATAATGATAAAAGCAGGGGAATTAGTATCGATCATGCTAATTATCTTGATGGTACGGATGAGCTGACTGTTGCATTCTTTGCAAAGAAAGATGAGAAGAACGGATCAGCATCGGTTATCTTCAAATACAATGTCTATACCATTGACCTGATTGCAGACGGTTTTTCAGGATATATTGTTACAAGTAACGGGAAAACAAGCTTTAAGGCAGCCAAAATCGTTGATGATACCCAGTGGCATCATTATGCGGTTACATACGATGGGAGCAATATTGTCATGTATCTCGATGGAAATGAATGCTCCAGGATCGCATGTACCGGTAAGATTCAGCGTGATACAACCCGCCGGATTGATATAGGACGCAATCCCTGGAATGTCAGTATAGAAGGCTTAATGGATGAGATCAGGATCTATGACAGAGCATTGAGCAAAGAAGAAAT
>CAZEIH010000089.1:0-5006 GCA_964512095.1 uncultured Oscillospiraceae bacterium | reverse complement strand
GGTAGTGTAAAGTAACATATGAAAAATCGGAGTCAAAAAATAGTCTCTTGTGGATTTGTGGGGGGAGATAATAGTAGTGAAAAGACTGATTCAAAAAGCAGTTTCTTTAACTGTCACTTTATGTATTTTATTCAGCATGTGCACAGTAGTTCATGCAAGCAAGGCTGAAGAAACAGAGGGGATAAATGAGCTCAAAGGCCACTGGGCTGAGGAAACCCTCACAGAATGGGTGAGGCTTGGATTGCTGAAGGGAGATAATAAGGGTAATTATAACCCCAACAGCAAGATTACCCGGGCAGAGTTTATGGCCCTTGTGAACCGGGTGATGAATTACACGGCTAAAAGCGACAAGGTTAGGGGATTTTCAGATATCTCACCTAACAAGTGGTACTATGATGACGCTTCAAAAGCCCTCGGGGCTGGATACATAAACGGCACAACTGCCACTACCCTCTCTCCTGAGGAAACCATTACAAGGGAGCAGGCTATTACAATTATCTCCCGAATAAAGGGCATTGATCAGGGCAGTGATGCTGGTAATGGCTCGGGGATTGATCAAGAGAGTGCCATGAGTAGTGACACAGGCATTCTTTCCTTAGCCAGTGATTCATCTACGATATCAAGCTGGGCAAGGGGGCCTATTGCCGGAGCAATCCGGGAAGGCCTTGTGACGGGTACGAATGGAAGGATAAACCCAAAAGCAGACACTACGCGATGTGAAGCGATTGTTCTTCTTGATCGCGTTCGCACTGATACAAGAATATACTATTTTGCTGGAACATATGGGCCGGAAAGCGGCATAGCTACAGCGGGGAATGTTGTTATTGCCTCTCCTGGCATAAAGCTGCGTAACCTTATAGTTAATGGTGATTTGGAGATAGCTGATTCAGTTGGAGATGGACAGGCTACCTTGGACAATGTTGTTGTACAAGGCAAGCTCGTTGCCAAAGGTGGCAAGCCGACGATAATAGCTGCTGCCGATGATGGCGATGGTGATGGTGATACCTTGGACGGGGATATCTCAGACGGTGGCAGCGGTGGTTCAGGTGGGGACGGTTCGAGCGGAGGTGGCACTCCAAGCGGCGGCAAAGGCGATGGCGACAGCGGCGGTGGTGGCTCAGGTGGTAGTGGTGGTGGTTCAAGTGGTGGCAGCTCCGGCGGTGGTAAAGATGATGACAAAGACGACGGCAAGGATGACGATACTCCGGGTGATAAAGAGCCGGTTCTCACAGCAATAGCAATAACCAACCAACCGTCCAAGCTGACATATGTAGTGGGTGAAGCACTTGATATTACCGGGCTTGTTGTTATTGGAACCTATTCTGACAAGAAAACGAAAACCGAAAAAGTCACAATAAACAATATTTCAGGCTTTAATTCCGCTACAGCAGGACAAAAGACAGTCACCATTACAGTCAGTGGAAAAAAAGCTACCCTTACTGTTAGTGTGATGCCACCGGTGATAACCCCGGGTGATGCATATTATATTGATTATGAAGCCGGTGATGACGCTAATTCCGGAACTTCTATGGACTCACCCTGGAAGCATTGCCCGGGAGACAAGAACGCCGCCGGAATCGCTGCATCCACCGAATTGAAGCCTGGGGACGCTGTTTTGTTCCGCGGAGATGTCATCTATCGTGGCACTATCAGCGCGAGGTCAGACGGAGTTAATTACCGTGGTGATGCTTGGCCTACCGGTTCAAAAGCAATTATTGATGGAAGCGATCTGTATTTAAGCGAAAAGGCGCCATGTGCCAAGGACGAGTGCGGAAGTAATCCCAACTGGGAAAATATCGTAAGCATAGACCTACCGGAAACAGCTACGGCGCATAATTTTATGATGTTTGATGAAACAGAAAAATTGTGGTTGGCTCAGTTTCCCAAGGTTCCAGACCCCTTCTGGGAAGATGATTTTAAGAACTATCGTGCTGTAAGCTCTGAAAACATTACGGTTAGCAGCATTACGGATCCTGAATTTTTCAACCAGGAGGATCCACATTACTGGGACGGGGCCTATATAATGATTTGGATTAACCCTAATTCAGTAACCACGCAACCCGTCACGGGATATGACCCGGACACTGGGACTATCTATTATAAGGAATTAAGTGCAAATGCTATTTATGGCGATAGAGATCAATATTTTTCCATGGCTAACCATATTGATTTAGTTACTCAACCTGGAGAATACTGCGTTGATGAAGCCAATCACAAAATGTATCTTTGGCCAAGAGACAATTCAGATTTAAGCTTAGTCTCCCGTGAATGGGGCTTTGATATTATCGGGGGCAGCGATATCATTATTGAAGGATTTGTGATCGAAAGGCTTGCCGGCGGAGCGGCAATTATTACCCGTGGCGCATGGATGGGCTCAGGACTCCGAAGCAATCGTATAACCATCCGGAATAATGAGATGAGATGGATTAGGAAAACCGGAGTAATAGGCACGGGTGCCATAACCCTGAGAAACGGGGATGGAAACGTCATAGAAAATAACTATATCCACGATAACCAGCGTGAACAGGGAATCATCGTAACAGAGAGTTCAAATGTTCTAATCCGGAACAATACAATCACCCGGAGTGGATACAAAGGCATATGGTTCATGGATGTGGAAAACGCACAAATAATTGGCAATCGGTTCTTTGATAACAAGGCAACCCATGGTACCGACACATCCATTTTTACCAGTAAAAACGTTTTGTTTGCCGATAACATCGCATTTAACTCACAAACAGAGATGCTTTCCTTTGAAAATGATGAGAATATTTTTATTTATAATAACATCCTTCTGGGGAATGGTGGTGGTGCTGGTGTAGTTCGTCAAAATGGAGATAACATGAAGGGCATCTTGTTTATTGCACACAACATGGTATTGTACAGCGGAAGCAATATTGGATTAAACTGTGCCGCCAGCAGGTATCCAGATGCAAGATACATTGTTAAAAACAACATTCTGGACGGATGGACTTGTGTGGTAAAGGAAGATGGTCAGAATGTGAACAAGGCAGTAGCTTATGAAGTCAGTCATAATATTTATACGAGTCTTGCCTGGATTCAAGCCTCACAATATGGATGGTATTTAATGCCGGGCGAGAAGGTCGAGAAGGATTTAAATTTAATATTTAGGAATCCAGTAGAAGAAAACGCTCCAGTGATTGTCCCTGTGGATGAGATGCCTGGAATTTATATGCTGAAAGAAAATTCTCCGGCAATTGCTTCGGGAGAGAAGCTAAACAGTGTTATTCCTGAGGAAGCCTTTCAATTATTTCCGGATTATGATTTTTATAAGGATATTGAAGGTAACCCAAGGCCAGCTGATAAAAACGTGGACATTGGAGCTTATAATGCTTCGGATTATGAATAAGATGGCTGTATTCTATATGTCAGAGCAGATGGAGGCAGCTACGCTATCGCGTATGCAATTATACAGCTGTGTCGTTAAACGGCACAGCTACAGCCGGAAATGTTGTTGTTGCATCTCCTGGCATAAGGCTGCGGAACCTTATAGTCAGTGGAAAAAAAGCCACCATCAAGGTTAGTGTGATGCCACCTGTGATTAACCCGGGAAATGTATATTATATTGATTATGCAGGCGGTGATGACTCTAATTCCAGGATTTCCATGGATTTGCCCTGAAAGCATGCTCCTGGAGATGCTAACGCCACAGGAATTCCTCTGGCGCATAAACCTGTTGCCGGTGATACCTTCCGATTTAAGGGGGGAGTGGGATACTGGGATATAGGGGCTTATGAATTTACTGATTAGACGTAATGATTTGAGATTATAAGTTCTATGCGATTCTAAATGTTAAGGATTGCATTAGCTAATACAAATTTATTTATTGACAAAATAGCTAAAACGGGTTATAATTATTTTATATTAGCTAGTTAGGAGTGATAATATGAGAGTTCCGTCAACTAAGGTCCAGAACAATTTTGGGAAATATCTGAAATATGTCGAGGCAAATGAGGAAATCATCGTTACAAAGAAAGGCAGGGATGCAGCCCGTATCATACCCTGTGACATCGAAGGCGTAGCGGAGGAGACTGCTGAATACAGGTCAGACAGCTGGGTGACCTATGAGGAATACCTTGAACTGGTGGAAGCGTCGGATCAGCGGTTTGAGTTGATAGACGGAGTTATTTACTATATGGTTTCCCCCTCATACGATCATCAGCGAGCCATACATGAGGTTCAGGGTGCTTTTTACAATTGGTTTAAGGGGAAACAATGCATACCTCTGACATCGCCCTTTGATGTGACATTAATTAAGTCGGAGGACAATATTTGTGTTGTACAGCCTGATATTATTGTGATATGCGATAAAGAAAACATGGATAAGAAGGGCAAGTACAAGGGCGTGCCAACGCTGACGGTAGAAGTACTTTCCCCGTCAACCAGAAGCAAGGATATGCTCAAAAAACTGGATTTATACATACAATGCGGTGTGAAGGAGTATTGGATTATTGATCCTAAAAATGAGCAAGTAACCGTACTTTCTCAAGAAAACAATGAGATTGCAGACAGCAGGAGTTATACCAAGGGCTCTGATTCCCATGTGAAATCTTTTCATTTCATGGGGCTTCAGGTTTCACTGGAGGATATGTTTGCAGGTTGAACTGATGTGCCTGAAGGGCAAAGGAGTCCTTCTGGGCAACAACGGAGAGAGCAAGTGGAACAACCCAATCTCCAGAGCAGAGGCTATGGCGTTGTTTGAGCGTCTGGCAAGGGTATGGGGCCAAGAATGAAAAATAGGGATAATATTAGAAAGACCTACTAGATTCACGTAGATGGAACAATAAGAAGTGAGACCTCTCCTGCCCTGGTAATATCAAGGCGGGAGAGGTTGCTTAATTTTTTTGCTCGTTTCTGATTCTATCAATTACTTTCTGTGAGAGCTTCAATAGTGTTGAGACTTCTTCTATGGTCTTACCTGATTGAATCAGTTCTTTTGCAGCAACATACAAGCCTTCTTGTATGCCTTCTTGCCTGCCCTCTTG
>CAZEIH010000088.1:0-5108 GCA_964512095.1 uncultured Oscillospiraceae bacterium | reverse complement strand
CAGGAAATCTGGAGATAGCAAAGGCAGTCGGTGAAGGAGAGGCTACTCTGGATAACGTTATTGTAAATGGAAAGCTAGTTGCAAAAGGCGGTAACCCCAAAATAATTGCTGCAAAAGACGATAGCGTCGGCTCCCAAGACGACGATGACTCCCAAGGAGGCGGTGGTTCAGCTGGCGGCGGTGGTGGTTCCAAAGGCGGTGGTGGCTCCAAAGGTGGTGGGGGTGACAAAGGCGGCGGTGGTGACAAAAAGGAAGATATTCCAGTTCTCACGGCGATTACAATAACTAACCCACCATCCAAGCTGGTGTATAAAACAGGTGAAGCGCTGGATATTACCGGACTGGTTGTGACCGGAAGCTATTCCGACAACACAACAAAAACAGAAAAGGTTACAATGAGCAATATTTCTGGTTTTGATTCATCCACAGCAGGAGAAAAGACAATAACCGTTACGGTCAATGATAAAATAGCTAGCTTCAGCGTTAATGTGAGATCATCAGAGCAAGAGCCCGATACCGAGGTGCCCAGTGTACCGGCAGGGCTTACAGGTATGGCAGTATCATCTACTGAAATCAGCTTAAGCTGGAAAGCCAGTACCGATAATGTGGGAGTAACAGGCTATCATATTTATCGGGATGGCAAACAGGTTGGTACCAGCACCTCTAGCAGATACAGTGACAGAGAACTTACTGCCGAGGTGACCTACAGCTATACCATCTCAGCATATGACGCAGAGGGGAATGAAAGTGCTCAAAGTAGCCCTGTAGACGTGGATATAAGCATTGGAACATCACAGACATTTTATGTAGACCCTATAAACGGTTCCACTGCTGGTGATGGTAGTAAAGATAATCCCTGGAATGACTTGCAGGAGGTTATCAATAAAAAAATAGAAACATGGGAATCAGCTGATTCTCCCTATAGCGGCGCATTGAAGGTGAAAAATGAGGGCGCTCCGATTAAGCCGGGTGACACCATTGTCCTGAAGGACGGATACTATGGCAAGGTTCGGTTGAATAGAGCTTTCAACCTGGAGCACATTACAATAATGGCTGAGAATAAGCATAAGGCGATATTTTCACATATTCGGATCGGTGCGGCATCTCATTGGACATTAAAAGGGTTATCGATAAATCGTGAAATACCAATACCGGAGGATCAACTCGATGATAAAACGCATTTCATGCTCTATATAGAAGGAGGGTGGCATGGCCCGGCTGAATATTTAACAATCGATGACTGTGAAATTTATACAATCAACGATGTTTCAAAATGGGTTGAAAAGGATTGGGCAGATAAGGCTAAGGATGCCATCCTTAGTAGAGGCCGTTTTATTACGATAAAGAATAATCACATTCGAAACGTGAACTATGGAATATTGATTCAGAAAGGCTCTGATTCCATCGTCAGCAATAACCTAATTGAACACCTGTCTGCAGATGGTATGCAGGGGGTGGGCGACGACCTCCTGTTTGAGAATAATGTTATTAAGAACTTTTACCAGGTTGACGGGAACCACTTGGATGGATTTCAATCCTGGACCGATCCTCCGAGTGATCCCGTAAATGGGAATCATAGCGATCGTGTGACGTTAAGAGGGAATATCATTATCGAGCATGAAGATGATACGCATCCATTCAAAGCCAGTTTGCAGGGAATTTGTAATTTTGACGGCCCTTGTCATGACTGGGTTGTTGAAAATAATGTTGTTATCGTTGGCTCTTATCACGGAATTACCTTATCGGGTGCACAAAACAGTCGGATTGTAAACAATACGGTCATTGCGCCCTATAAAGATGGCAAATCCGCTAATATACGAGTTTCGAATTCTAAATCTGGAGGGATAACACCCCAAAATGTTACTGTAAGGAACAATATCTGTAAGAAACTTGATTTATCCAAAGACGGAACTTTTACCGCAGATCATAATCTGGTAATCACTCCCGACGATTATGAATCACTTTTTGTCAATGCGTTGGATTCAAGCTGTTATGATTTACGCTTGAATGCCGGAACGTCTGGCATTGATGCCGGAACACCAGAGAATGCCCCTGAATTAGATATTCAGGGTATACCCCGACCACAGGGAGATGGTTATGACATCGGCGCGTATGAGTATGCGGATGCCGGTGAAGAAATATTCGTAGCCGATACAGCCCGCGGTGCGGATACCGGCATTGACGAGGATAATGCCCATGGGATAGACTGGGTGAACAATACTGCAAATTGGGGCGAGGGTACAGGGAAAATCTCTGCCGGAGATACTCTATGGTTGTCCGGTGTTCTTACAAAACATCTTAGTATCCGGGGGAGTGGCACAGCAGATAGCCCGATTACTGTTGCATTTTCTCCCGGGGCACGATTTTCGGCGCCGACCTGGGCACCGGATTCATCAATTATAACGGTAAGAGGTGAGCATATCATCATTGATGGCGGCGATAACGGTGTTATAGAAGCAACGGAAAACGGAACGGCCTTTGCCCATCATAACCATTTCCGGGCCGTGCGTATTGAGGGGTCAAATCATGTAGAGGTAAAGAATCTTATCATACGTAACTTGTATGTGAGGACACCCGATTCGGATGATTATTATCAAAACGGAGCTGCCATCTATATTGATACGCCTAACGCTATAGTTATTCATCATAATACGATTACCGAGTGTCGTACTGCAATAAACGGAGTATACAGATCCGTATCGAAAGATCTTACAATTCATTCCAATAACATTACACGTATTTCAAACGGAGTTTTTGTCGGAAGTGCCGGATCTAACTGCTCGTTAGATGGTTTGATCATTCATGATAACAGGATCATTGATTTTTCTAACTGGGACGGGGAATGGGACCCCGGCACAGGAGGAGGAGACGGACACCATCACAGTGATGGTATACAGATATCCGCTCCGCATGCCAACACCTACGTAGATAATATAAGGATTTTCAACAATGTGATCGGTGGTGATATTGGTTCATATTTTAATGCATTAATCTATATGGAAGACGATATACGAACAACTGACGTATTCAATAACGTGCTATATACAACAGGTGATGATTATCCGCATAATGGTTTTATTTCAGGAGGGAATCCGTCTCGAATTTATAATAATACCATAGCTGCTTCGGCCGGGGGTATCGGTATCGGATGTAAAGGCGATCAGACGCAGGTGTTTAACAATATTCTCTATAATGTTTCATACGGAATATGTACCAGAGAAGATAATATGCCTGGTATGTGCGACTATAACATATACTTCTTCAAAACCGCTCGAGAGATGTATGTCAATCCAAAGGTTTACAGGTATGATTCATGGCGTTCAACTCTTGGCTATGATGAACACAGTATCGAGGCCGACCCGTTGTTTGTAGATGCGGCTGCTGCTGATTTTCGTGTCATAGCTGACAGCCCGGCAGTTAATGCCGGTGTTAGTTTTGGATGGATCGCTGACAGAGATATTATCGGCACGTCTCGTCCGTCTGAAGTTATACCTGACATTGGTGCTTACGAACATGATCCCGGTAAATAGAAGTGTGCTCGAAATGTCTCACGAGTTTTTTCGGGATAGATAATGAACTTGCCGGTAGAAGGATTTTTTGGAGGTTTTTGATGATATTTTTGTTTCAGGAATCAAAAAGTAAGACATTGCGTGTTTCTTCTCTGGTATTAAGCATATGCATCCTGTGTGCATTGTTTACATTGCCGTCCGCAGTTTCTTCTGCATCAAGCCAGGAGGAGCTGATGGATATCAAAGCCCATTGGGCTGAAACGGTCATCAAGGAATGGGTTTCCCAAGGTCTTATAAAAGGCTATGGGAACGGCAGATTCGGTCCTAATGACAGTATTTCGCGGGCTGAGTTTGTTACACTGCTGAACCGGATATTCTGCTATACACAAAAATCAAGTCAGAGCTTTCCTGATGTCAATAAAAACGCGTGGTATGCCGGAGAAATCGCCAAAGCCTACCAGGCCGAGATCATCAAAGGTGATAACAACGGAAATATTAAACCGGAGGCAGTCATAAGCAGGCAGGAAGCCGCAGTCATGCTGACGAGAGCTTTTTCGCTGACAGATGAGAATGCTGGGGACGCGCTGACATATACGGGTTCCGGTGCTGCGCTGACTGGTACGAATTCTGGTGCTTCGCCGGCAAATGAGAATTCTGGTGCTTCGCTGGCAGAGGAGAATATTACGGCCGCCTTGAAATACTCAGACCATAGTAATATTGCAGATTGGGCACTGGCTTCTGTTGGAATAATGACGAAGAAGGGCTATGTTTCCGGCCGACCCGGAAATCTGTTTGCTCCGAGGGCTAATCTCAGCCGTTCCGAAGCGGTCAAAATGATTGATAATGTGATGGGAGAGCTTATAAACTCGAACGGAACATATACAGAGACAGTACCCGGGAATATGGTGGTTTCTTCAAAAGGTGTTACGCTGAAGGATACGCACATAGCCGGAGATCTTTATCTCACGGAGGGTATAGGTCAGGATACGATTACACTGAACGGAGTGACTGTAGAAGGAAGAACTATTATATCCAGTGCTCTTAGCGATAAAGCAGTGTCGTATATTCCAAAGCCTGAAAATACGGGGAACTCAAGTGGTGGAGGTTCATCTGGCGGAGGCTCATCCAAGCCAACACCAAAACCAGAACCAAAACCAGAACCAAAGCCGAAACCAGAGCCTGATACCACAGCGCCCAGTGTGCCGACAGGCCTCACCGGCACGGCAATATCATCTGCCGTTATAAACTTAAGCTGGACAGCCAGTACCGATAATGTGGGAGTGAAGGGCTACCGTGTATATCGCAAGACAGTGAATGAAGATGAATATATCGTAATTGCCCAATCTGAAGATAATTCGTATAGTGATAAAGGGGTAAGCAAAAATATTACTTATGAATATATGGTTTCTGCTGTGGATGCTGCGGGAAATGAAAGTGGGTTATCGCCGTTTGTTTCTATCTGGTGTCAATCGGGATGCAAGAGTGTCAGGGCTGCCAGCTGTGAGTATTCGGACGTAAGCAAGGCAGTTGAGGAGGCACAGGCGAATGATACCGTCATGGTGCCCGCTGGTGAGGCGATATGGACACAAATGCTTACAC
>CAZEIH010000087.1:0-5180 GCA_964512095.1 uncultured Oscillospiraceae bacterium | reverse complement strand
CTATTTGTGTTTGGGCTATTTTACGAAAAATCCAATCTTATAGGGATTTGATTATTGATGGAAGCAGTTATTTGAATAATGTGTGAGATAAATTATCAAAAAAGCAGAAATGTCCCCAGAACCGCAGAACCAGAACGAAATGTCCCCAGAACCATCGAAATGTCGCCACCATCGCCCACCCCCGAAAAATGCTCCCAGTCCCCTAAATAAAAAGATGAATAAAAGCGTGTAATGGTGGTAATAGATACTATAACATATTAATAAAATTATTGGAGGTATATATTATGAGCAAATTATATGATAATTTGAACGAACAAATGAATTTCGAATTAGAATCTGCGTACATATATGCGACAATGTCTGCGTATTTAGATGCACAGAATATGAAGGGTATGACTCATTATATTGATGAGCAGGTAAAAGAAGAAATGTCCCATGCTGTAAGGATTAAGAAATTCCTACAGGAAACAGGACATGGAATAAAATATCGTCCTTTAGATCCAGGAGATGGCATATTCGATTCTATTGAAATGGTATTTAGAAAGGCACTTGAACATGAAAAAGTGGTAACAGCGCGAATTCATGATTTGGTTAAGGAAGCAAGAGAGGAAGCTGATCAAGGAGTACTTAATCTTCTTGCATGGTTTGTGGATGAACAGATTGAGGAAGAGGACACATTTGGTGTACTTGTAGAGAGACTGGAAAGAATTGATGGCAAATGGAATGGTTTATACATCCTTGATAGGGAGCTTTCTGCTAGATAGTCAACCAGTGTTATAATGTGCCCAGAGTGATTTTTTGAAGTCACTTTGGGCTTTTATCTTTTTATCTATGTCTTCAGAAGACGAATTAATTAACTCCCTTGGTCAGGCGGAGTTCAGTCTCCATCTGACTCCATGAGCGGAGCGAATTGACTATGCAAACATGCCAGAAACATTACACTCAGTTTTGTGAGTTAATGTGAGTTATTAAGATTACTATAGTAAGCGATGAGAAAAAATGGTATAATTATACTACTTGTCATTGGGCGCATAAATCAACAGGATGTTTAGGCACTGACTTCTAAAAGGGCTAACTAAAACTAACTTTTTGATGGAAATAGAAGTTGTTTTTTTCGTAGGCATGTGTTAAGGCATTTACGAATTTTGTTTTAAGGCACAAACAAGACTAATAAATTATTTCGGAGTATAAAAATTAGAAGAAAAACTAAATAGCAACTGGAAAAAAAGAAGGAATGAGTAAAAATGATTTTTTATTTTAGTGGAACAGGAAATTCAAAGCATGTTGCGGAGAAAATCTCATATTATACGGATGAAAGGCTTGTCTATATATCTGAAGATACAATGACGAATAATGAGCTCTATAAAATAGAGGGTAATGAGAAGATTGGCTTCGTCTTCCCCATATATTGGTACAGTATACCAACAATAGTAGAAAGGTTTATTGATCATTTGAATATATCTGGCTATAAGAAACAGTATGTTTATGCGGTAGCAACATATGGAGGTACTGCAGGTTTTGCTATGAATAGGCTGACTAAAATTCTGAATTGTAAGCAGCTTCAATTGAGTGGCATATTTGGAGTGAGGATGGTTGATAATTATGTGGTTGGATATAATGTTGCGAGTATAGATAGGCAGAAGGAAATCTTAAAAAGCTCTGAGGCAGAAATAGACAAGATTGCTCCGATGATTGAGAGGCAAGAATGCATTCAATATATACAAAAGGGCATGATTGCATTTGTTACTCCTTTAACTGGATATGTCTATAGAAAAACTACGCATACAAAAAAGTTCTTTACAACAGAAGCTTGTAATGGCTGCAGTGAGTGCATACGAGAGTGTCCATGCAATGCTATCCATATGGAAAATGGAAAGCCTAGATGGGCAGGTGATTGTACATTTTGCCTCAAATGCCTTCATGGATGCAAGCAAACAGCAATACAGTGTGGAAGGTCTACTGAAAAAAGAGATAGATATCAATATAAAGATGATTTTTTTTAACATGGCTTGCAAGATATATCGGCGTTAGCTGGTATGTCCCAAGAAACCCCCGCTTCTATAGGCAGCGGGAGCACGTCACCGAACTATCAATTGCAATTGATATAAGTGGTCATGATAGAACTGACAAAGAGGTATCTGTATACTAAGTCTTGTGATATATGTACTGCTCCTGTACATTTGTAGCTGATGGCCAGTGTTAGATGGGTGTTTGATGTGGGATGGAGGTGTTGGCAAATAAAGGTAGTGAGGTTCTCTATAAGGGAAGCATTGCAGAACTTAGGAGCGCCGCAGGAAAATGGTTGACTATCCAGAAACCAGCTTATTAAGGGAGTGAACAGACTGTCGAAAATCTTAATGGTTAATGTACCTTATTCAGGGCATACAAACCCAACATTACCATTAGCAAAGCATTTAGCGCAAAGAGGGCATCAAGTAACATACATAAATGCTCCCGAATGGAAAGAACGAATTGAAGCAACTGGTGCTTTGTTTGTGCCCTACTTAGATTATCCTGAAGGATTATCTTCACAACAAAAAAAGAAACTATGCTTTAAGGCAGCCTATAATACAGCTATAAGGGTAGGTGCTGGGCATGAATTGCTTATCTATGAGATGCTTTTCTATCTTGGGAAGACAATTGCTGAAAGATTGGGAATACCTTGCATACGACAGTTTTCCCAGCCTGTATGGACTGAAACAAGTAAAAGGAAGATTTCTCTTTCCCTGAAAATATCTAGTATACTAATAGATGCACAGGTGTTAAGTAGAAGTGTGGCCAATGAGCTGGGAGTGAAAGATAAGAGACTTAGTAAGAGTATTTTAAATGATAAAGCAGAATTGAATATTGTGTATTTGCCAGAGAAATTCCAACCATATAGGCATAATCTAGATGAGGCATATGAATTTTGTGTTCCACCGCCGGAGCAATTAATAGATTCAAAGCATCAAATACCCTATGAAAAAATGACCAGACCAATTATATACATATCAATGGGAAGCATAATGAGCAGTAGGATTTTTTGCAAGAGATGTATAAAAGCATTTAAGTACAGGTAGAGTGAAGCCGGAAACGTTAGGGAACATCCCATCAAACGTATGGGCTAGCTCTTTTGTCCCACAGCTGGAGGTTTTGCAACACACAGATCTTTTTATTACTCATGGCGGAATGAATAGCGTGAATGAAGCTATGTATTATGGTGTACCAATGATGGTGATGCCTGTTATTAACGATCAGCCTACAAATGCAAAACAGGTTGAGAGATTAATTCTTGGGAGAAGAGTGCGGGCGTTTCCCACCACGGCAGCTATTATGTACAGACAGGCTATGGACGTATTGGGCAATCAGAAAATTAGAAAGCAATGCAAAGTAATGGAGAAGGAAATCAGATTAGGACTTAGCATAGATAAAGTTGTTGATATGATTGAAGGCGTTCTATAACAACTTTTGTCCTAATATTTTGAAGAAATTGATCTTGTATATTATCATTTGAGCAATTCAGCTTTTTCTTGATGAAGCAAATCGAACGTGCATTTTGCCTGTTGAAGAGCGGTTTAGATGTCATCGGCGGTTGGCCAGTGGTCAGAGATTTAATATAATACTGAACCATGCAATGTTATTACTCTTATATCAGGAGCAAGCTGAAACAAGAGAAACTGTTGCTTAGTGAAATTCGCTTTATGTTTTCACAGACGTTTTCCCTCTAGAGAAACACGTGCTTTTATTTCCTGCATCAGTTTATCAAACTCATTGAGGTCCAGCGATTGTGCCCCGTCACACATGGCTTTAGCTGGATTGTTATGTGTTTCAATCATAATTCCATCAGCGCCTACTACAAGAGCTGCCTTGGCAAGTGGTGGAACAAGAGAACGGATTCCTACCGCATGGCTTGGGTCAACCATTACTGGGAGATGAGTTTTTTCTTTCAAGACAACAACCCCCGACAAGTCCAGAGTATTGCGTGTTGCCGTTTCAAAGGTTCTGATTCCTCGTTCGCAAAGGATAATTCTATAGTTGCCAGCTGACATAATATATTCTGCACTCATCAGTAGTTCATCTAATGTGTTACATAGTCCTCGCTTTAGTAGTATTGGCTTATTCATCCTTCCAACTGCTTTGAGTAAATCGAAGTTCTGCATATTCCTTGCTCCGATTTGAACAATGTCTACGTCATCGAACAAATCTACCTGTGTTTGATTCATGATTTCAGTTATAATCGGCAAACCGGTTCTTTCGCGAGCGTTTCTTAGGAGGGCCAAGCCGTCTGTTCCAAGTCCTTGAAAGGAGTAGGGAGATGTTCGTGGCTTAAATACACCACCTCGAAGGATTTTGGCACCGCTATCCTTGACTGATGAGGCAACTAGACAAATCTGCTCCTCTGTCTCAACTGAACACGGTCCGGATATAACTGTAAATGTTCCTCCTCCTATCTGTACGTCGCCGACATTGATTAGGGTATCCTCTGGATGGACTGTACGGCTAGCTGCCTTATACTGCTCCGTTACCCGCCTGGCAAAGGCGACTATATCGTGAGTTTCAACAATGTGATCCATATCCACTGCGGCAGTGTTACCAATCAGGCAAATCGCCTTGTGATCAGTACCAGGCACGTATATTGTGGAAAACCCATTTTTTTCGAATTCATTTCGGAATGCGGTAATTTGTTTTTCTGTTACACCATTTTTTAGAACAAATACCATTATAAACACCTCTCAGTTTCGCAAAAATTTTCTTTCCTAGGTCATTTACTCCATCTGCCTCTTACCATTCTGACAGAAAACAAAAAATCCTTGACAGTATGATTAGAACTCTGCCAAGGACGATTTATATATATTCGCGGTGCCACCCCGATTTACGACAACAGCCGTACGCTTAGTAGGGTACCAACATACCCCCGACAACTAACGTATGCCATCACGTTACAGAATACTTTTACAGTACTGATACTGCAATTTCACTGTACCCTCGGCGGTCCATTTGATGACTTGTTTTCCGTCTGACTCTCAGCAACGCAGACTCTCTGTAGGAGCATTATCACCGTTATCTCCGCTTCAACGGTTTGGATGATATTGATTTTCATAATTTTACAACAGAGCGTTTGTTTTGTCAAGATAGATATTTTCATGGATAGCGTCAACTTACTGTAGGAAAAAGAAGAAAAGAATCATCCTGATATTTTA
>CAZEIH010000086.1:0-5262 GCA_964512095.1 uncultured Oscillospiraceae bacterium | reverse complement strand
ATTATGGGTGTATATTTATGGTTATAGTGCCATAAAACGATTGTGTAAAGAACAAAAAATACATTATGTAACGAAATATAACACACCAAATGATTTTATTCAGGGAGGCTATCTATTATGAAAAAAGCACTTTGTATTTTACTTATTATCTGTTTTTCAGTTTCAATGATTATTCCTGTGTATGGTTCTAATAACGTAGCGACATCATTTAGTGATGTAAAATCAGGCCAGTGGTTCTATAGCGATGTAATGACACTGACGGGTAAAGGGATCATAACAGGAGTAACTGCACCTGTGAATGGTGTAGGTGAATATGATCCCCAGGGAACAGTGACGCTGGGACAGTTCCTTGCTATATCCACAAGGCTGGTGGCAAAGGAGTATATAAAGCCAGTGTCGGGTGCAAAGCATTGGGCGGAGCAGAACTACAATGCGGCAGTGGAGAGCGAGCTTATTGAGAGCAGCGAATTTACAGGTACAAAGGAAGCTTTGGATGCTGCCATAAGCAGAGAGGATATGGCTCATATTTTGGTCAATATAGCAAGGGCAAACGGAGAGGAATTGGAAGAAGTTGATGGTATCACAAATAATATAAACGACTATTGCAATGTAACGAGCAAGAGGGTCGAAGCAGTGATAAAAGCATACTCCAACGGACTGATCATAGGTGATGACAAGGGCTACTTCAATCCACAGAAATCATTGACTAGGGCAGAGGTGGCGACGGTGTTCTGCAGGGTCATGAGCTATACAAAAAGGCCTGAGGTAACGGTAAAGAAGCCTGGTACGACGGATCCGGGCACCACTGCTCCAAAGAGAGAGCCCATGGTACTGCGGCATGATGATCCCGACAGGCCGCTGCCTATAGCTGGAGACACCTTTATTGACAAAAACGGCAATGAAGTGGTGTTGACGGAGGCAGGTGGAGTAGTAGGCTATGGACAGGGACTGGATCTGTACAGTGGCATGAAATATGGCGATAGAACGATGAGAGATGGCGATATAGGTGGTATGTGGCATGGAGATTCAACATATATGGGAGACTTTTACTATGTTGATGAAAAAACAGGTGAGGGGCATTTCCGTTCAGACTGGCTTGCAATCTCTTCTTATGAAGCAAAAATGGCATGGAAAATCAAGGATCCAAAAGATGGACAGAGGGTAGGATATTGGATTGAGTATGATGTAAGAGTCAGCATGTGGATTTGGACCGGTCCGAGATAAATATTGAAGAAACTAAATTGATGAAATTAGTATTTATGTGGGGTAGCAAAATGAGATCAATAACGAAAAGGCTAATGATATTTATGACAATAGTCATGCTGCTGTCGATGATACCGATGGTAGCAGTAGAAGCATCAGATGATGATGTGAACTACGACACCGGCGATGCAGGGGGCAATACCGGAACAGGATCCACTGAATGGGCATTTTCACTGAGGGGCAGAGGTGTCAGGATAGGCATATATTTTGTAGAAGGCGGAGAGGAGAACTTCGCCCATGGGATAAGGCCGGAAGAGATGGAATACAACGAAGAGACAGAAAATAGTGAAGAAACAGAGGAAACAGAGATTCCCTATGTCATCCAAGTAGGATATGTTACAGACTTTTCAAAAGAGGTTCTGGAAAATATGCAGAGAAAATATGGGACAAAGTATGATTATACTGTGGAATATTATACTGGTATGTCTGTATTTGACTATATGAATAAAGTATGGAATTCTATATCTTGACACTTACTCCGAAACATAATAGATTATGGGTGTATATTTATGGTTATAGTGCCATAAAACGATTGTGTAAAGAACAAAAAATACATTATGTAACGAAATATAACACACCAAATGATTTTATTCAGGGAGGCTATCTATTATGAAAAAAGCACTTTGTATTTTACTTATTATCTGTTTTTCAGTTTCAATGATTATTCCTGTGTATGGTACTAATAACGTGGCGACGTCCTTCAGTGATGTGAAGCAGGGGCAGTGGTTCTACAATGATGTGATGACACTGACGGGCAAGGGGATCATAACGGGAGTAACTACACCGGTCAATGGCGTTGGAAAGTATGACCCACAGGGAACTGTGACGCTGGGACAGTTCCTTGCCATATCCACAAGGCTGGTAGCAAAGGAGTATATAAAGGAAATACAGGGTGCGACGCACTGGGCGCTGCCTAACTATTGGGCGGCTGTGGAGAGTGGGCTTATCGAAAGTAACGATTTCGGGAATACACCGGCAGAACTGAATGCACCGATAAGCAGAGAGGATATGGCATATATCCTTGTCAGCATAGCAAAGGCAAATGGTGAGGAACTGGAGGAAATGATCGGGATAACATACAATATAAACGACTATTGCAATGTAACGAGCAAGAGGGTCGAAGCAGTGATAAAAGCATACTCCAACGGACTGATCATAGGTGATGACAAGGGCTACTTCAATCCACAGAAATCATTGACTAGGGCAGAGGTGGCGACGGTGTTCTGCAGGGTAATGAACTATACAAAAAGGCCTGAGGTAACGGTAAAGAAGCCTGGTACGACGGATCCGGGTACCACCGCTCCAAAGAGAGAGCCAATGGTACTGCGGCATGATGATCCCGACAGGCCGCTGCCTATAGCCGGAGACACTTTTATTGACAAAAACGGCAATGAAGTGGTGTTGACGGAGGCAGGCGGAGTAGTAGGCTATGGACAGGGACTGGATCTGTACAGTGGCATGAAATATGGCGATAGAACGATGAGAGATGGCGATATAGGTGACGTTTGGCATGGAGATATGAGATATATGGGGCAGCCATATATGGTGGATGAAAAAACGGGTGAGGGGCATTTCCGTTCAGACTGGCTTGATATAGGGCAATATGAGTTGAAATTAGCTCTAAAAATCAAGGATCCAAAAGACGGACAGAGGGTAGGATATTGGACAGTATATAAAGATAAATTTAGCATGTGGGTTTGGTATGGGCCAAGGAACAGATAAAAATGCTAATCAATTATTAGATAATTGATTGGGAAATAGGTGATAAAATGAGGTCAATAAAGAGGATATTAACAATTTTTATGACTATAGTCATGCTGCTGTTGATGATACCGATGGTAGCAGTAGAAGCATCAGATGATGATGTGAACTACGACACCGGCGATGCAGGGGGCAATACCGGAACAGGATCCACTGAATGGGCATTTTCACTGAGGGGCAGAGGTGTCAGGATAGGCATATATTTTGTAGAAGGCGGAGAGGAGAACTTCGCCCATGGGATAAGGCCGGAAGAGATGGAATACAACGAAGAGACAGAAAATAGTGAAGAAACAGAGGAAACAGAGATTCCCTATGTCATCCAAGTAGGATATGTTACAGACTTTTCAAAAGAGGTTCTGGAAAATATGCAGAGAAAATATGGGACAAAGTATGATTATACTGTGGAAGGTTATACTGGTATGTCTGTATTCGATTATATGAATAAAGATGGAAGATCATACAATATACTAGATGCAAGTGTAGAACCCTACGAATATGTGAAACCGCCAGAGCCTATCATAAGCTCTATGCCTGAACCGTTCAGCTGCACAAAAGATGACTGGGTAGAATGGTTTACAGGAAACGATTATGAGAATATACCGAAGATATCACAGCTGTGTGGTGAGATGATATCTCAGGAGGATTTCAAAAACGGCATATATAAAACAAAAAATGAAGGTGTCAAAAAAGGCACCTACAAAATATTCTTCGAGCCGTTATTATCAGCAAGAGTAAACGATGTCGGCATGTTCATATCATTAAGGGATGCCATAAGATACAACGAATACCATTATGCAAATACAAGCGGCTATTATGAAGGTAAAATAGTGGACTGGCTCAACCTCATGTTTGAGTACCTGGCCAATAAAGCATACCTGCAAAAGGATGAAAAAGACGCTTTAAATATGCTTGCCAACAAGTATCCCCGTGAATCTGAGAATGGGGTAAGTTATATGGTAAGTTATGATAATTCGACCGATGCAAAAAAAGCAGCAAGCAAGAGGGAGATAATAGAACAAATCAAGCCCCAGGGAAAAATATATGATTCAATGGGTGTCGGAGTAGTCACAATGCCAAACAAAGACCCCATTGTGGTCGAAATACCGGCTGAACCTATAGAACCGCAGCAGCTTCCTGAAGAAGAACAGCCGGAGGATTCGGCTTGCGTACTCAAGGCTGAAGACCGCGGTGCGGAAAGGTTCGATGTAGCGCTGGGGATTCCTTCTGCGGAGGAACTGTATGCGAAGATCGAAGCAGATGAATACCTGCACGAACTACATTGCATTCCCAAAGATGGTGAAAGGACAGAGTCCATCACAGTCAAGAAAACATATAACAAATCATGGACAGGATCTCAAACCACAAAATGTCCACATTGCACAAATGGCTTTACGGATTATCCTCAAAATACTGCCAGATGCAACATAGACAAATGCGAGGGGGGTCTCATAACTGAATCAGTACCACGCAGCAGCGATGAAACAGTCACTATGACCTGCATACTCACGAGGAAATACCGATACTGGGAGATAGACAGGTTTTCCCTTTGCACACTGGAAGGTGCAAGGGTCAACAATGATGTGCTGGCTGACGGAGGCATAGACATATCTGTCGATCCAAACTGCTACATAGGGCCTGAAGTGAAATTCGAGCATAGTGACAGGCCAGAGGACCATATATTGGTCGATCCGTTCGATGCATTGCCTGTTGAAAATGGTAAAAAAGTGCTGTGGCTCGAACCTGAACATTACAACGGATCTGAGCTGGATGAAGACTATAAGGATCTGAGCGAAGAAGCTAAGGCAGCTATCGGACAATTCCATGTAAAAAATGATTCATTGGTAATAAACTTCAGGGAAATAGGAGAATCGGGCGTTATAGACAATGTGCAGACCATCGTCCAGGAACAAAGCGCTGACAGGAACAACGGATATGCTCCTTTGCCGGGGGCTATACCCAAAAGTCCAAGAACACACGAAAACGCGTTATATATAAAGGATCTTAAGATACCTGATAAAACACTGAACGGTAAATATGAAACCACCGCCACAGTTACCTACAGAAGGCTTGGTGATAATTTGAACCCCTCATTGGATGAAGAGGAAACTATAGACATTGTTGATACAAACTTCGTAACTGTACATACACCCGTGGTATGTAACTCTGGAGTCTGGGACTACAAAAGCCAGCAGATGGGTCAGAAGGAGGAAAAAAGGTCTGATATCATACTTGGAGAGA
>CAZEIH010000085.1:0-5325 GCA_964512095.1 uncultured Oscillospiraceae bacterium | reverse complement strand
ACTCAAAAAGTGCCTTCCAATATTTCATCCTGACCTTTTTAATAAAGCTATTATGCAGGCTTGAATTTTTATCAGAATTATCACAAACGATACTGAGTGAAACACCATTAAATGATGATCTATTAATTGCCCTCCACTCGGATATTAATTTTAAACCGGCCCGTATTTCAAAATTGTACTGTTCAACGATACCTTTAAGAAAATCAGCGCTGATAAGATTATCATTGCCGTATAGAGATTCATCTCTGAATTGCTCTGTTTTCTTAAGGTCGTCCAAAATGACACTATAATGATCGCTGTGCGGGATTTCAAGCTTTATTAGCGCAACCTCAACATAGGTTTGACGCTCTGCATCAACAAAAGCATTAGGGATAAATTCTATGCTAGCGTTATACTTGTCCAGCTTGTCCAATAGATCACTCCTGGTTATAGTGCAGGGATTACGTAGAGTTTCAGCATTCAGAAGGCATACGATTATACCTCCACCATTCTGCTGCAGCTCGATCATTTTTAGAAGGTGCTTGTCACCTTGGGAAAACGGAGGATTGGCAACGATCAAATCATATTTTTTGTAAGTCTGAAATGATAGAAAATCGTTGTGTACAACCCTGTAGCCCTTACCCTTCAATATATGCTGAAGGTTATCGTCCAACTCTACGGTATCAATGTCACAGTTAAATTCCCTGCTGCCATAGTAGCCGTGCGAAGTTCTCATTTTATCTATTACCTTTGAAACTAGGTCGCCTTTACCTGCAGATGGCTCAAGAACGGTTTTAACTTTATCAAATTCGACTCCCGAAAGCATCCGGTCAATCAGACTGTTTGGCGTTGGGTAGAAATCAGGATTGTTTTGAAACATGACATATGCCTCCTCTCAAAAATGTAAAAGCTCGGTAAATCAAGTGGCCGGGTCAATCAACATGATGTTACACTATTAATTTTAACAAAATGTACTGCAATTGTCATACTGTTAAGACAAAAAAAGCCGCCCGTACCGTCGTATACTATACTGCAAGTAGCATAATCAACGCCTCCTTTACTGCATCATATCAAAAATGCTCAACTGCTTCAGCTTATGAATTTCAATCCATTCGCTGCAGCCTTGCCACTTCAAATCCTTATCACACCTCACCGATCCGCAGGTATGACCACTTCTGGCATTGCAGGCATAATTATAGAAGGCACCATTAACTAATTTACGTTTTTTGTCAAGATTACCGCAGTCAAAACATGAATTCATAACATCCCCCCGAAACTCATTATCTAGATATATTATATCATAAATGTACTGCAATTGTCAATTAATAAAACCACAAACTGGCCATCCATGCGGCATACACAGTTATTTCACTTTCACAGTAATGTATTTTTTCTTTAAACTCTTTGCAGAATAAAATACCTATGATATGGAAAAATAAGACAGTACCTTTGGCGGTACTCACCTTACATGCGATAAGGCCAGCGAAGAATAGCCGCAGACAACGCACCAGAGCCGGGTACCCAAAATAGCAAGTAAAGCGTGAGAAAAGTCTTACCGGCCCGCCGATTGAGGGCACGAAAAGCAAGGGCCGGTTAGACTTTCCACGAAGAACGCAGCGTAATTTTAGGGTGGCCGTAGGTGCCATAAAAAAGCAGTTATAGTTGTTTGCAAAAATAAGTACAAGCCTACGGATGAGACAGAATATGAAAGCCCCACGAAACAAGACGCACAAAGAGAAAACAGGAGCAAAAGAACCATACAATGAAAACCAAGCCATCAGCACCCAAGAACCACACAAAAGCAGAACAAAAAGATTCCATAATCGTTCCACCCAGCCGGAAAACAGAGAAAAAAAAGCTAAAAAAACCGAAAACACCAAAAAGGCAAAAGAGAAAGCTACTTCAAAAAATCATCCTCGCTATGAGACCCATTACCCACGACGGGATTCCCATGAGTAAAACGCACCTTCTCGATCACGGCAACAACAGTCTCAGCCTCAACACCCTTAGCAACGAACTTCCGCTTGTTAACCAATCGGCCTTCGAACGCAATCTCATAACCTTTACGGAAGTACTTTCCTATCAACTCAGCAGTAGAATCCCAGGCAACGACATCCAGGAACGTAGTAACATCTTTACTGACCCGAATAGCGACGCAGTTATTCAAAACCTTCTTACCCCCGCCGCCGACTTCTTCAACGGAAACGTCTTGAGTAAAACGCCCAATTTCCATCAACATAAAAAACCCTCCTTCAAAAAACTTTAAACGCAATATAATAAGAGCAAAAGCACGGTGTGCGCCAGTACACTATACAACCAGCAAAAGGTTTTCTCCGCACAATTGCGGAGCGATTGTTACCTATCACCCCCCCGTAATAAAAACAGCAAAAAGGTCTAGCCTTTTTCACCCTTAACCGGCGCCCTCTCTTGCCCCTCCTGGTACTCCTTCACAAGCTTGTAAAAAGTAGTGCGCTTCAGATCCAATTCCTGCATAGCCCTCGTAGCAGTTATGCGTCCCTCCTTCCACTCCCGGTAATACACTGAAAACATATCAGGCAGCTCAACCTTTTTCCGGCCAAGCTTTACACCTCGGAGCTTTGCAGAATCAATACCTTCCCTTTGTCTCTCCCGGATGCGGTTACGTTCATCCTCAGCAACCCAACTCAGGACCTGCAGAACCAGATCCCGGATTAGCGTCTGAAGGCCGTTCATTTTTTTAAACTTAGTAGTATCCAGCAGTGGCATGTTAAGTACAACAATATCAACACCTTTTGCCACGGTCAACTCCTGCCACTCCTGAAGGATCTGCGCCTTGTTCCTGCCGAACCTGTCCAGGGACTCAACATATAAAACATCACCCTCCCGGACAAATTCTTTCATATGCGCATATTCAGGCCGGTCAAAATTCTTACCGCTCTTCTTATCAATAAAAATCTTTTCCACCCCGGCATTATTAAGCGCATCAAGCTGCCTTGCCTCGTTCTGATCCTTGCTGCTTACCCTTGCGTAACCCACCTTCATAGAAATACCCCCTAACAGTATGTATGTAGATCAAAACAGCCACAACAAACCTCCTCTTACACTCATGAGCTAAAGCTGATTTGCTCGCTCACGAATTTCCATAGACTCTTCATATAAAAGCACCATTACAAGAGATTTGCCAGCAAGCTCACTTTTTCTAAGCATAAAGGACGTAGGATTATCCGACTCCTTAATTGCACCTGAAGAAAACATGCACTCTGCAATGTCGGCCATTTCGCAATTGTCCATGACATCCAACATGAACATAGTAAAAGCATATTTACGCTTCTCAGGGTCGGTATTATCTACAAAATAACCCCAAGCCTTTTCAGACATAGCAAAATGATCAGCTTCAGTGAAACCTGAACGTTTTGCCTCGATAGTGAGATCTACAGACCTCATATTAAAATCTGGTATTTCTAAATATTCCATATTAATCCCCCATTCAAATTAAATATACTAAATCCATCTTTATTCATTTTCGATTCTGGTAATCCTGTGTGAAATGTCACATTTTTTTTCACGCCGGCTTATCCATATATGTTTGCTGCCTGACCCAATACGATACTTACCTATATCTTTTGTTTCATGATAGACACCCAAAGCATTCATCAGATCATGCACATTCATATTGGGGTTTGCGCTGGCTACTTTTTCGAACAAACTAATAATCTCTTTTTCCTGATCGTTGATATTGTCTTCATAATAGAATTTCAACACTATACATTCCTCCTATTCTTTCTCTCCGGCTACATCACTCGGATTCCCCTGACTCTCATACTGAACATCTTCACCATCGAGTTTATCTATAGGCTCTCCAATATGTTCCTCAGCTTCAGGGTAGTTTACAACACGGTATTTACGCACCATGTACACCTCACTTTCTTTTCTTTGGCTCCTTATCGCAGATGAAGCCGTCAACAAGGCAAATTGCAATACGTGAAGTTGTTTCAATAAATTCATTGTCAGCTGTGAAATGCCTTTCGATTTTGAAGCCTACGCGTTTCACATGCGCTTCAATATCAGCATCCCACTTAAATGTTTCTGGATAGCCGCCTCCATGAGCTGCTATATATTCAATTTCAGATTTTTGCAAATGTTCTCTTAGGCCTTTCATTATATAGGACATCTCCTTTCTTCTTCAACGTTCAGATACTGTCCTTCACATACTTCATTCTACTGCGTAATAGAAGTCCACGCTTTCATTTGTGAACTTGTCATAATTTATTTTCCATTCGCCTATTTCTCCTTTTGCAAAAATGAAATAAATTGAATCAAACCCGCCAGGCTGAGTCTGTCGTTCGACTGTAAGACTCTCGCTGCCCTCTTTATAAACAATGCCGCTAGGTGAGACGAATTCAAATGCTGGTTCCTCTTTATCGTAATGAAAAGCGAACTGAAAGCCACCGGTAGTGCCAACCTCGCATGTCGTACTCATTGGCAAATCAGTTTTACTTTGCCCACAACTGCTAAAGATAAAAAGCATAAGCACTAAAACGTAAACAAGTCTTTTCATAAAAATCCTCCTTTGAAACCCTCCACGCATTCATAATGTCTACTAATATTATACAATAAATGTTCAAAATATACAAGTGTCAATAACGAACATTCAACAATAAAAATGATATAAAAACAAACATTGAAAAATGATATTATTATGCGAAAAAATGTATCTTTAAAGGTGTACTTTTACGAACAGGACAGAATTCTTGATATATTCACAAAAGAGCTTGCGAAACCAACCCTATAAGTTTTAGTAATTTGCAGGAATATGGAACTTAATGTAGAAATTTAATTATGAACTGTAATATTGTTAATTATTTTCTAACGATGTTTAAGAAAAAGTATTATGTCTGTAATGGAAGTTGGTTGGATAAAGTTGCTGAAATAAAGTTTACTCTATGAAAATTTTATTTTACAGTGCTTCCGAAACCGCGTAATGGTTTCATATAGTTTTATTCAAGAATTTGAAAGAACCCTTACCATTATAAGTATTGCGATAATCTTTCCATCGTGGTGACAAAAAGTATTATAAATATTGGAGGGCTATTATGTACTTAAAATCTTTAAAAATTTCAAATTTTAGAAAATTCCGTTCAGACAGTTCAAAAATAGAATTTGTGGATGCTCAAAGTTATCAACAACAGAAAAAATCTAAAAAAATAGATGTGGCACAAACAACAACACTAATTGTCGGAAAAAACAATTGTGGAAAAACAACTGTAATTCAGACTTTAGACAAACTTATTAATAATAATAACAGTTTTAGATCAAAAGATTTTAACTTTAATTACCTGAAAGATTTACTTGAAATATATAAAGTAT
>CAZEIH010000084.1:0-5504 GCA_964512095.1 uncultured Oscillospiraceae bacterium | reverse complement strand
GAAGATAAAAAAAAGTGTGGAACCCTGTGGTATAAGGGCTATATGTATAATCCTAATACTACCAGTACCGTAAAGAATAATAATGACACCTGTACTAATGTTTGCTATTTGTTACTATAACATTACAATAGTTTAAAATATAATTAACAAACAGGGAATAGCGAAACTTTTGTAGAAATAATATGTCGAAACAGGTTTGATATTAGATTTTTACAGAAGGAGCTAAAGATGAAAAAAGTATTTAGGCGAATTACAACCCCTATAATGATGCTAGTCCTGGTTTTAGCGCTGTTAACGGCAAACACCTGCGCACTGGAACAACACATCACAGTACCTGCCGTTTCACAGGATACATCGTCTGGCAACACGCCTGCAGGGGCTGTAGCAGGAATTTCCGATGATGTAATGGCTGGCATGGCAGTTCTTTCAAACGGCATGATACTCACCGGTAATTCAATCAACAAAAACCCCCTCTCTAGTGAGCAAATGGAAATGCGTGGCATGTGGGTAGCCTCCGTCGTTAATATAGATTACCCCTCAAAGCCTACCACTGATCCAGAAATATTGAAGGGTGAAGCGCTGAAAATACTTGATCTTGCACAAAAAACAGGTCTTAATGCTATCTTTTTGCAGGTCAGGCCTACCGCAGATGCTTTTTATAAATCCAAATACTTCCCCTGGTCGAAATTTCTAACAGGCTCTCAGGGAAAAGCCCCTGACGGTGGCTTTGATCCACTGAACTTCTGGATTACCGAAGCTCATAAGCGTGGCATAGAGCTGCACGCATGGATTAATCCCTACCGCATTACTAAAAAGACAGCCTCAGAGGCCAAGCCCACCATTAATTCTCTGCATTCGAGCCATCCAGCTCGCAAAAATCCTGGCTGGGTAGTTCAATACTCTGATAACAATCTCTATTTCAACCCCGGTATCCCTGAGGTACGGCAGCTTATAGTGGACAGTATTATAGAACTGGTGGATAATTACGACATTGATGGTATCCATTTTGATGATTACTTCTATCCCGGAAGGGATTTTAAGGATTCCAAAACATATGAAAAGTATGGAAAGGGCTTTAAAAATATCAATGATTGGAGACGAAATAATGTCGATATCCTTGTTTCAGATGTAAATAAGGCTATTAAGTCTTCTGACAAGAATGTGAGTTTTGGTATAAGCCCCTTTGGTATCTGGGCTAATAAAAAGAATAATTCTCTTGGCAGCGATACAAATGGACTGGAGACGTACTACGACCATTACGCCGACGCAAGAAAATGGGTCAAGGAAGGCATGCTTGACTATATATGCCCTCAAATTTACTGGAATATAGGCTTTAAAGTAGCCGACTATAGCAAGCTTGTTACTTGGTGGAAAAACACCGTCAGCGGTACGGATGTGGACCTTTACATAGGGCATGCTGCATATAAGGCAGGAAACTCAAGCAAATCAAGTCCCTGGTATGGCGTTGCCGAGATCGAGAGGCAGATGCTTCTGAACAGGAATTACTCTGAAGTAGATGGCAGCGTGTTTTATAACTATAGCTCCCTTGCCAAGCTTCCAGCTCTCAGCGCTACTATAAAGAGTGTTTACGAGCGGCTAGACGGTAATACCACAGCTAGTGTTCCCATCACAGTATCCTGGCCTTCCAAGGATATTACCACAAGCTATACAAAATATTATCTCAACGGTACCTCTGATCCTTCAAAACCACTATATATAAACGGTAAGCTAGTTGAAAACCGCTCCATGAAAGGTTTCTTTGGGGTACTTGTCGATCTGGCAAAGGGTGTGAATACCTTTACATTTACTCAAGAGGGTTCATATCAGACACGCAGCATAACCAGGCCAACAGGCTCAACAGCAGCGACCAAGATGAGCAAGGCCCAGGTTATTGCCTCCTCCGTGTTCCCCCAATCTCAGGAATACAGAATGCCCGGTGAAAAAATCACACTGTCGTGTCAGGCACCGGCAGGAGCCAAGGTCACAGTGAAATTAGGCGGAACGACATATACAATGAAAACAACCTCAAAGAGCGGTGGACTATATCAGGCTAAATTCACATACACTTATACGATTCCGACCTACACTGGAACTCCACGCAACATAAATCTCGGGGCACCGGTTTATACAATGAGCTACAATGGCACTGTCAAATCAACTACAGCGCCTGCAAAGGTAGGCGTGATAATGAATGGCTCTCCCTTCTACGCAGAGATTACAAATGAGGATATTGACACCTTCGAAACTCCCAACTCAGCTAAGGGAGCCGCATATGAGCTTAGAAAGGGCATGGTAGACTATGTTACCGGCATGACTGGAAGCTATGCCCGGTTAGCATCCGGACTGTGGGTAAGGAAGATAAGCATTTCCACCTATAGCTCAAAGGCAGCTTTGAGTACAAAAATTACATCAGGAAAATATCAAACAGGTACAAAGTGGGATACCCTAAAGCTGACCTACCCGTCTGCTCTTGCTGCCACCTCTTCATTTGACGGTTCAGAGCTAAAGGTCAACATATCAGCAGCAGCATCCGGCGTTATACCTGTGTTGCCTGCAGATGCACCATTTTCTTCAGTAACCTTCAATAAATCCGGGCATACAGGACAGTATGTGCTTACCAAGAAAGCTGATGCACAGATTGATGGATACTATATAGAAAAAGTCTCCGATGGAATTATTGTTCATATCAAAAGACCCGCAAAAGCCGTATCCGGTGACAAGCCACTTACAGGCATAGTAATTATGCTTGATCCCGGTCATGGAGGCAATGATTCAGGAGCAACCGGACCTTTGGGTGTTACATATCCTGAGAAAAAAATCAATCTGAACACAGCACTAAAGCTCCGAACAGAGCTGGAGAATCTTGGCGCTAAGGTACTGATGACAAGGTCCACCGATGTGGCTATGTCACTATCCGACAGGCTCACAGCCTCAAGAGATGCAAAGCCAGATATGTTCGTGTCATTACATGCCAACAGCATGGCGGAAAATGTTGATATAACAAAGATATCGGGCTTCTCGGTGCACTATAAGGAGGCGATAGCCAAACCCCTTTCACAGGAGCTTTTGGAAGGTGCTGTAGAAGCAGGACGAAAAGGAAGGGGCCTTTATTGGGCAAACTTCTATGTAGTCAGGGGAACTTGGACACCCTCAACGCTAATTGAAATGGGCTTCGTCCCCAACCCCGTGGAGCTGGAAATGCTCACAGATGAACTGGAGCAGACATACCTGGCTAAAAGGATGGCCGCCGGCATAGTTGACTACTTCTCTAAGTAAACATGATGGAGATGGATTAATTTCCAATGGGGGCAGGCCCCCATACCCTCTCGCTATGGGCGAAATGAATTCGCCCGTAGCGACACTTCGTGCGCCACGCCTATACGTGGCGTTTGAACACTGTCGGCTGGTCGATGACTTCGTCAGGAGACTGTGACATTGTTAAGCTAAAATACCCAGGGCATCAAATCTCAGATACACGCGCCTCCACTTAACCTAACAGTCGCTCTGCCTCAGACATTTTCTCAATTACAGATACACCAAATGGGCAACGCTTTTCACAGCTTCCGCACGCAATACAATCCTTTCCCGTGGCCTTCATTCCCTGATAGTGGGAACGCACCGAAGGTGGCACATTATCCTTGTCCAGCTGTGCTATATCAAGATACTTGTTAACGGCTGCTATGTCGATTTCCGACGGGCAAGGCTGGCAGTGGCCGCAATACACGCAATTGCCTCTAAAATCATTGCGCAACGAACCCAGCACTTCGGTATAGTCCCGCTCCTCGTCACTCATATCCAGGTAGCGTGCCGCATCCAGCACTTCAGCCCTGGTCTTACACCCCAACATCACGCTTGCAACCGCTGGGCGAGTGAGAGCATAGTGGGTGCACTGCTGCACGGTTAGCGGTTTCTCAAACGGTGTATGCTCTGGAGATATCAGTTTCCCAGCACCCAGCGTCTTCATAACGGTAATGCCAATTTGCTTCTGCTCGCACAGCTTATACAGTTCAGCACGCTTGGGATCAATTCCCCGGAACAGCTCAGCTCCAAAGCCCTTATCAAAATGGTCAAACATATATTCACCTACAGGCAGCATGTCGAATGCTGGGTTAATGCTAAATAGCATCATTTCAGGTAGTCCTGTATTAATGGCGCGTATTGCAGTATGCGGGTTATGCGAGCTGAAACCAATGTGGCCAATGTCGCCATCTCTTTTAAGCTTTAGTACATAATCAGCAAACCCTGTCTCAAATACACCTTTGTAATCTTCCTCCGAATCAATGAAAAACATCATTCCAAAATCGATGCGTCCAAAGATGCGTAATAGATCCTCAAAATAGCGCTTCACCGTAGACAGATCACGTGAGATGTCATACTGTTGATTTATATCAGTAGAACCTATATGCCCCTGAATCATCACGTCCTGGCGGCGCGTCCCCATAGCCTTTGCGATATTTTCGCGAATTGCTTTCCCTGGCATAAATACATCAAACAGGTTAATCTCGCATTCAAGCGCAGCATCAATTGTTTCTTTCACTTGTTCGTATGGTTTGTTGTCCAAGTTCTCACAGCCAAGTCCGATTACACTAGCCTTTTGCCCTGTCTTACCAATATCCCTATATTGCATGAGTAATCTCCTATCTCTAGTGCATTTTTGTTTATACCAATATAAACATACCATTATTATAGGGCGAATTCAAGACCGGATAAGGTACTCGCAAGCGTTATGTATAGCACTTTATGAACACTATGACCTCATATTATGTAGTACCTCAATTGTCCTAAGACAAAATGATATTGCTGCATTAGTTGCCAAAGCTTCTGTTTCCTTGTCTCCAAAGGGTGTAAAACCGCCGATAACGGCGAGGACGGCACCTGTCAGTATCGGGGTGTTGCCGAATTTTCTGTTTTGCTGGCTGAATATCTGCCCAAGGGTGAACAATATACTGGTCTCCATCTCAGAGGCCAGTACTCCCGCATCTTTCAGCAGCTTCATGTATTCCTCGTTTTCCCTGCCCATAGGTCCTACTCTCATTTCTCTTGCATAAAGTGAATCTTTCGAATGAACTGCTCCGAAAAACACCTGATGAGGAGGAGTTGTAGCCTGCTCACCCAGCATTTCTTCATAAGCCCTGTGAGCTGCCAAAATAAATTCAACAGACGGGATTGCTGGTATTTCCACAGGAAGATATCTACTTGAGGTTGTCTCGTCTTTCACACTGCCCGTTGGTATAACAACAGAGCCTGCCGTGACATATTCAGGCTGCAAGGAGCCTGATGTGCCGACCCGGATGAGGTTCTGCGCGCCCAAAGCGAGTAATTCATTTATAATTATGTCTGCACTCCCAGCTCCCATACCTGTAGATATGATAGCCATATCAATGTCCCCGGTCTCTGTCTCCATCTTTCCAAGGTATAGATTATGGTTTCTGGGATGCTTCTTTACAACGACATCCTTCCACATGGCGGCAATTTTCTCCGCCCTGCCTTCAGAACCAGGTATC
>CAZEIH010000083.1:0-5766 GCA_964512095.1 uncultured Oscillospiraceae bacterium | reverse complement strand
TTAAAATATCAGGATGATTCTTTTCTTCTTTTTCCTACAGTAAGTTGACGCTATCGCGAAATGGGTTCGCTTTGACAATAATTTCGTAATATAGTATACTGAATAATGTAGGTCAAGACCGACGAATAAAAGTACTTCCCAGCTTGCAGATGTATTTATGGAAAATTATTCAATCGCTTCAGACGAAAAGGATTGCTATAAAATTCGCCGAACGATATCTAACAAAAGACAAATCACGGATGAGAAGCTGACTAATATTCATTTGGAGGATTTGTCATGTATAGTATTGGCGATAAGATTGTTTACCCGATGCACGGTGCAGGGGTTATCGAATCGATAGAGGAAAAAGAGATACTAGGCTGCAAACAAGACTATTATGTGCTTAAGATGCCTGTAGGTGACATGAAGGTTATGATACCTACTCACAATGTAGATGGTATAGGCATTAGGGAGGTAATAGAAAGCTCTGATGTGGACAAGGTTTACGAAATCCTTCAGGATCAAAGTATAAATGTTACAAACAATTGGAATAGACGCTATCGTGAGAATATGATAAAAATAAAAAGTGGCGACATATACGAAGTTGCTGATGTTGTTAGAATACTTATGAAAAGAGATAGGGAAAAGGGTCTTTCCACCGGAGAGAAGAAAATGCTAAACAGCGCCAAGCAGATACTTGTAAGTGAATTGGTGTTGGTAGAGGATTCTGAGCAAGTAGAAGTTGAAACAACAATAAATGATTTTTTGAGAACATAAAGCGACCCATACCAATGGAAATACAGGACCACATAAATATTATTAATAAGGGAGTTAGATAATGTGTTGAACAATATTATTAAATTCTCTTTTGCGACAGTAGGATGTGTCACAGGGATTACGCTTACAAGGACATTTTTTACGTATCAGCTTACAGCAATGAATCTTGAGCTAAAGGCACTAATTTACATAATAGTGGCTATTATGCTTGCGGTTATATTTTATACGACCAGTAATAAATTAATTGAAATGGTAATGGAGGCTCTAGGTAGGATGGAATCACTCCTTCAGAGGCTCACACTCTATGAACTAATTATCAGTTCCATAGGCCTGATTGCAGGGCTAGTCATAGCAAATCTCGTTACAATACCCATCAAAGACATTGAAATTATTGGAACGCCAGTTTCAATTGCTCTAAACATTCTTTTTGGTTGTTTGGGCATAGGCGTGACAGCCGGTAAGAAAAACGAAAACCTTTTTGGAGCAATTAGAGGAAAAACTTCAGAAGTCGCCAATTCAGGCAATAGTAAGGCAGAACCAAAAATATTGGATACCAGCGTTATAATAGATGGCAGGATAATAGATATTTGTAGGAGCGGATTTATAGAAGGCGAATTAATAGTACCAAGCTTTGTCTTAGATGAGCTTAGGCATATTGCTGACTCTCCGGACTCGTTGAAGCGTAATAGAGGAAGGCGTGGTCTTGATGTTTTAAATATGATTCAAAAGGATATTAAGTTCCCTACAAGGATTGAAAACGAGGAAGTTAGTTCTGATGCCGAGGTGGACGGAGCTTTGCTGAAATTGGCCAAGAAGCTAGGGGGCAAGGTTTTAACCATAGACTATAACCTTAACAAGGTAGCGAGTTTTCAAGGAGTGCCGGTATTGAATATAAATGAGCTAGCAAATGCTCTCAAGCCAATTGCATTGCCAGGTGAGGATATGACAGTTCAGGTCATCAAGGATGGAAAAGAATCAGGCCAAGGCGTTGCTTATTTGGATGACGGTACTATGATTGTAATAGACGGCGGCCGTAGACACATTGGCGAAAGCCTAAACGTGACAGTAACTAGTATCCTTCAGACTGCAGCCGGACGGATGATATTTGCTAAACCTAAGTATTCCATTGAAAGAGCAATTTGATTGGCAAAGGCAGTGTAATTTATGATGAGCACAATATAGCACAGTACTAAAAAAGCGAGGTTGCAACCTCGCTTTTTTAGTACTGTGCTATATTGAGAGGGACGTTTCTGTCTGAGGGGGACATTTCTACTACCGCAGTTGAACGTCTTGTGATAAAATATCATCACATAACATACTTGGTGTTATGCTGGGGAATAGGACAAGATTAAATAGGAGTGCTGTTACTGTGGATAATCTTACTATAAAAGAAAATCGCACGAGAAGAAAAAATTGCGTTGTCATTGCTGCAGCAGGTAGGGGAAGGCGAATGGGCCTTGATAAGAATAAGCAGTATGTCGAGGTGCTTGGTAAACCAATCCTAGCGATGACTATACAAAGTTTCGAGAACTGTCCCCCTATTGATGAGATTGTGATTGTTACCAACGTGAATGAAATTGAATATTGCAACGAGACTATTGTAAAGAAATATTGTTTTAAAAAAGTTAAGGCTGTCGTTTCAGGAGGAGCAACAAGGCAAGGGTCGGTTTTTAATGGACTTAATCGGCTGTCTAAGGATTGCTCTATAGTTTTAATACATGATGGAGCCAGACCTTTTATAACCAATGATAGTATAATGGCATGCATAGATTCTGCTGGTAAGTATGGAGCCGCCTGTGCAGCGGTACCTGTGAAGGATACTATAAAACAAGTTGACTCAGAGGACTTTGTAGAGATAACTCTAGATAGGAGTGGTCTTTGGCAGATACAAACGCCCCAGGCCTTTGACTATAATCTAATAATGGATGCCCATCGGAGGGCGTTGTCCGAAGATATTGATGCTACAGATGATGCGATGCTTGTTGAGAGAGCGGGCGGTAAGGTTAAGCTTGTTATGAGTGATTACAATAATATAAAGATTACTACTAGGGAAGACTTGATTTTTGCCGAATCCATATGCAAGTCTCGCGCTCAATTATATTGATTACGGATGTACTTGTCACTCAACGTTTTAACTTATGAGACATGCTATATTGTTCAAGGAGTAATTAATCTTATGGTAGAAATTATAGAACTGGAAAAGACATTCAAACAATTCTCCGCGGTTAATAAAATTAGTTTCACAGTAGGCAAAGGTGAGATATTTGGTCTTCTTGGTGAAAATGGGGCGGGGAAGACTACTACGCTGAGGATGCTTTCAACGATGTTGCGTCCTACCTCCGGCAGAGCAATTCTAAAGGGGCATGATACACAAAGTAAGCCTGAGAAGGTACGGGCGCATATTGGTATACTTTTTGGAGGAGAGACCGGGTTATATGACAGACTAACTGCGGCTGAAAACATAGAGTATTTTGGAGAGCTAAACGGAATGAGCAGAGCAGCGATTAAGGAACGATCCAAATATCTTGCTGAGGTTTTTAGTATGCAAGATTTTATGGATAGAAGGGCTTCAAAGCTTTCGAAAGGGATGAAGCAAAGAGTTGCATTTGCACGATCAATTATACATAATCCTGATATAATGCTATTTGATGAACCAACCTCAGGACTGGATGTCACAGCCGCAAGGGATGTTCAGGAGTTCATCCTGAACTGCAAAGCCGATGGTAAAACCATTATTTTTTCAAGCCATTCCATGAAGGAGGTCGAAAAGCTTTGCGACCGGATTGGAATAATTCACAAGGGGTTGCTTGTGGAATGTGGAACTTTGGAAAAACTAAGGGAGAAATACGGTAGCAATGACATGGAAGAGATATTCATCAGATTGGTGGGTGCACAGTGAAACTTAAGCATATTATGATAGTTTTCAAAAAAGAGGTAAAGGATCTGATACGCGACCGTAGGACTATTTTGTCAAGTATATTGTTACCGATGATTATAATGCCGTTAATTAACGTAGTTATGGGTGGAAGTGTGCAGAAGTTAGAGAAGGATATTAGTGAAAATGTTATCATTACCTTGTCCCAGGCTTCAAACACCCCGGAAATTAGTGAGCTGGTTAACAAAAGGATACTTAGTAAAAATAATAATATTACGCTAGTAGAAACTGATGATCCTATGTTGGCGCTTTTAAACAGTGAGGTTCGGTGCGTTTTGGATTTTGAAAGTGGATACGCCGAGAAGCTGCAAGACGGCAAAACTGCTACCATCACATTGGAATATGATGAATCCAAAACCAAGTCCCGGACAGCTGCAGATATTGTTGCAGGGGCAATTAGTGAATTCGAAGCTGAAATTGTAAACGAGAGACTACTAGCCAAAGGAATAGATTTGGAAGTCTTGCATCCTTTTGAAATTAAACACACTAATGTAGTTCCTAATAAAGGAAACAATATGATGCTCGAAATGATGTTGCCGCTTTTAATTACAATGCTGGTATCTGTTGGAGGCATACCTGCGGCTACTGACCTGGTTGCAGGGGAGAAGGAGCATAATACATTTGAACCATTGCTAACAACAATGCCAAACAGAGGCTCGCTGTTGTTAGGTAAGTATTTTGCAGTAACGCTGTTTTCATTTATGAGTGTAATCGCAATTCTCATTGGGTTGGTTTTGGGTTATCTTGTCAACCCAGATTCCATTATGATAGGGATCGATTCACAGGTATATGGCTTTAGCATTGATCCACTTGCGGCGTTGCTTGCTTTAATGATTACAATTGCTCTTGGCATGACGTTTTCAGGCATTCAAATTGCTCTGAGCACAATTGCGAAATCATACAAGGAGGCTCAGACATATCTTTCATTCCTTATGCTAAGTGCAATGGTGCCGGCATATGCCACTATGTTGATTCAAGCTAGTGATATGTCGCCAGCTATGTTTGCATTTCCTGTTTTGAATACTATTGCTGCCTTTAAGATGATATTGGGAGGTAATATTATATACAGCAATCTGATTATTGCCTTAGTGACGTCAATATTGTTTGTTGTGTTAACGCTCTGGTTTGCTGCTTCAATTTTTAAGAGAGAAAAGGCGATATTTAGGAGCTAGTGGGTAAAAAAGTTCACCATTAAAAGGTACATTTTTTGACGTTTGTAGCTTTGCTGGCTTGCCAATGAAGCCACCGGTCGGGACTCTAAGGCCAGGATAATCCCTCAACAGATTATTATATTACGGTTACGATGGTGAATACCTGAATCCCCAAACCTTGACCAAATGGAGTTAACCCTTCTCCTGAGGTTGCAGTAATACCGATACAGTTTTTGGGTATACTGAGAAGTACTGACAGGCTTTGCCTTATTTCGTTTATTCTAGGTGATATTATTGGCCTTTTGCATTCGATAGAAATTGAAACGTGAATTATTCTATATTCTCTTAGATATTTAATTGCTTCGCGCAGGTATACACTGCTGTCAGTAATCCCCTGCCTGAGACAAAGGTCATCACTTATTTCACCGAGAATGTTTACACAGGTAATGCCTGAGATTGCATTTGTGACTGAGTGTAGTATAACATCGGCGTCACTATTGCCTTTCAGTGGTGCTTCGTCCTCAAACACAATACCGCCGAGTATCAGTTTTTTTTCTTTATCGTCAAAGTCAAATCTATGACTATCCTGGCCTATGCCTACTTTCATGAGAATGCTCGCGTTCTGCCCATAACAGGCTGTATTAGAGTGCCGCTGTTACCAGTGCCTAATTGAATTATATTGCCATAGTAGGTTTCTGTCAAAGTTTATCGGAAATGCTTTGTGTTTACCGGAAATAATGGAGTTATTTAAACTCAACTACGAGAAGGTGAAAAGGTGTTTTACTCGACTTTGAATCGTGCAGAGCGGGTATTGATTGGGCTTCGAACTGGTTGACAGTAGTAGGCTTGTTGTATTATACTACTTTTAAAATCTCAAGTTTTGAAGTAAAATCATTAAAAGTCAGTAACCATCGGCTCTTGCGG
>CAZEIH010000082.1:0-6024 GCA_964512095.1 uncultured Oscillospiraceae bacterium | reverse complement strand
TTGGCTTTTTTAAGATATTCACCCTTTGCCATTGCTTTCACATCGCTGAATCCGGGCAAGAAGTTGAAGCTTGATTTTTCGCCGCTTCCCACAAAAACCCCTGAAGGGTTATCCTTGCTGTAGCTGCCGACGGCAAATCTGATAATACCCTTGTAAACCAACGGATCATCAGTAGCCTGGATTTCAAGTCCTACAGAAGTCGTATCAAGATAATGCCCCGACAGGATCTCAAGTGCATCCTTCACAGCATCCTTATTTTCATTAAAGCCAACATTCCCGGCGTTCTTTGTCAGATACCACAATGACATGTAGAGTTTTAAAAGATCTCCTTCATTACCATATGTATTATATTGCAGCGAATCCTCCATATTGGGTACTCGTGAAAGATCCTGAACTTCAATGAATCTTGAGAGCTTTATTTGCTCACTACCGTCAAAGGCATTGATTACTGGATAAAAACGGTTTATTTGCCCCGGCAAGTACCTGGTGCCCGAAATATAAGAAACCATCGATCTTATATCGCAGACAAAATGCAAGGTTACGTTATCAGAGAATGGATATGCGTGCATTACTTCACCCATTGATGACACATACCCATAAGAACCGGTGGAATCCAACATACGTAATATATAGTCAGTGTCCTTGAATTTCGGTATCATCACTAACATATCCAGAACAGCGCTCTCAGGCTTTTGAGCTATAACGATCCGATCGGCGATGGATTTTTCCTCCCCGTCAATGGTGATGGTCTGAGAAATGACTATGGCACTGTTTTGTATTGAAGATGCATCCGAAGGCTTTATTCCCTGTTTCAGGTGAACATCTCCAAAAGAAGATCTTCTAGCTTCCTTAATCGCATCATTATCAATCTTTATGTAAAAAGGCAAATGTGAATTATCAGGAAAGCTTATTTCTAATACATAGCTGAGTTCATCCGAAGGCTCAAGCTTGTCAGTAAAATCGGATGGGTCAAAAGGAATGCCATAAAAGCCCTCCGCGTATGCTCCCATGATTTGGTCGGTATTGCCCATTTTCCCGTTGATCGTTGTTTTTTCCTGGTACTTATTGTTTAAATAAGCCCCTCCCCGAACCACAATATTACGGATATAGGGAGAGCCAGTGGTCTCATCATAAAGCTCTAAAACAAGACCAAAGTGTTTTTCCGGAAGCTTCACAGTATTTACCGGGTACAGGTTAAAAGCGCTTGCGCTATTCTGATTTGCCATCAATTCCGTATAGTAGATATTCTCAGAACCATATACGTTTTCGGCACTGCCTGTCGGGAAGATGTCAACAGAACTTCTGATACCGGTTTCCTCATAAACACCTACCTCTCCTGTGAATGCCACTGTTTTTGTTTCACCCCTTCCATTGGTATAAACCAGATTACAGGGTACATTCGGATAAACTCTGAAAAAATAAAGCTTGTCGTTCAATGGCTTTGTTGTTGCAGTCATGGATTTGGTCATTCCTGTAAGAGTATGGGTGGCAGTCACTACAGAGCTTCCAGAGCCATCCCCGATTAAAACAATCGGGGTTCCCGGAAGGAGTACGGGATTGTATTCATCATTGATACGCTTGCCGTCATGCCAGAGAGAAACGCTCTCACCTTCCACCTTCCATGTAACCCGGTCGGCTATTGAACTCCATGCATAGGATTTGTCATCAATTCTTACCGATTTTATCAATTCCATTCCAAACATGTAACGATTCTTGAGAAAGTTTATAGTTCTCATAACCTCTCCGTCTTCAAAATCGTAGCCCATTATAATTCCATCCACCGGAGAGCCATCCACAAGTATCTTCATGGCAGAAGCGTTATAGACATAGACGCAGTAAGAATCATAGGACCATGCCTCATCTGAAGGGTTCTTCGCTTTGAGGTCCACAGTATAAACATCCATAAGACGCCTGCTGTCAACGGTGCTGATATTTACAGCCACAGGTTCGATTGCCCCTGAGGTTTCCACTGATGCAACGGGAGTGGTATCGCTGTTTTTTGTAACTGTGAGTGAAATTTGGGTCTCGGAGGTTCTGTTTTCGATGTCACACACCACTGTGAAGCTGTGGGCACTGTCCAGCAGGAATACCGATTGGGGACGCATTAAAGAAGCCTTTGCAGGCATTTGACGTATCCGGATATTGGCCTCAGCGGTCATCGTGATACCTGATTGCATATCTTTAGCGCTGATTTCGAGTATGTAACCGTATTTATTCCTCTCTGTGACCTTTGTGAGCAGCCTTCCAGGCACAGTATAAGAATTCAGCGGCGCTTTTGCAGTAGCCTTTAATGTCTCGGTTGACAGTATGCTGCCTTTCTTCATGGAGCCATCTTCATAGACCACCTCGTATAGCGTTAAGGTGTACGCAGTTTCCGTTCCTGGGCCGCCATACAGGTCGTTTCGATCGGCCAGGTTGGAGGAAAAGCTGATTTTTGCATCGCTGCCTATCAGGAGGTCCTGATTTTTTATGCCGTTTGGCACATATAGGTAGAAATCCTGAGATTCCAGCACCGAAAGAGTGCGGCTTTTAACACTTACCTCATCCTCGTTCAGGGGATTCGTCACTGTCAGGGTAAAGTAGACCTGACCGGTGCCCACTAATAGAATTATGCCGTTTTCATCAATTGTAGCAACACTTTCATCGCTGCTGGACCAACTAAAGTATTCAGGACCTATCCAGGTGGCGTCAACATTGAGCAAGTATCCCAGTGAAATGGAGCTTCCTGCATTAATAAATACTTTGTCTCCGGGGGACCAATGGGTATAATTTAAAGTAATATCATCTTCACCATCCACAAGGATAAGGGGCTGGACGGCGTAAATCGTAACCAGGCTGTCAACCAGTTCATAGCCGCTGCCGGAATCCATGTAGATTTCCAGCGCATAGAACACATCCTTGCCCGTATTGTTTTCAGGTGCAGTGAAAGAGCCTGTGAGCCCGGTAACTCGTGTTGCGTCTGTTTGTACAGTCAGCGGAATATCAATAGCACCTTCCGTGGTTATTGCTCTGGCCTTGACCACAGTTGATAAATTACCACCACTTAACCGAGAGTCATCTAAAAGCCAGTTGCTCAGACGAGTATCCTGTTTAAGAGGAATCGAGACCGTTGCCGTCATATTGCGGCCGGTCCCCTGTTCGAGGCTGACCGAAGGCTCTGCACAGTAATCAAAGGTACGCCTTGGATCAAAAGAAAAAACCACTGAGGTGCTGACACTTCCGGAAGCTTCCTGAGCTTTCCCCGAAAGGTCCACGGCACCAGTGATGTCAGTCACATTGACAGTGAAACTTTCAGCGTTCAACGCATCATCCCCTATCCGATAGAGGAAGCTGACTCTTTGTGATATTGTTCCTTCCCGTTCCATCGGACGCATGACTTGACCGTCGACTGTAAAAGTAATGCCGTCTGTACAGACCGGTTCGCTAAATCCAATGGTCACAGGAATCACATCCCCATAATGAGCCTGGGGCATATCCGTTGAAACCTGTGTGACCTGAGGCGGGGCCTGGTCCGAGAAGCTTACCTGACGCTGCAGGTACTGCCCTGCCTCATCAGAAAATGAAACAGAGACGGCGCCGGGGGTCGTAGAATCGGTATGGCTGAAAATAAAGTCCAGCTTATTATATGTTCCGTTTCCTTCATCAAAAGCACCAAGATTGACTACTCCCACCGGTATGCATTGAGCAGATCCGTCGGAGAAAAATGACGTTCGGCTATTTGCTTCGAGGCTGATCGTTTGTGACATGGACATCCATGCTTCTCTGGACGGCATATCATTTTTGGCTTTGATTTCGTATATGATTTCCCGAGGCTCTTCAGACTCATTGATTAAATGACCCTGCGGGAGACTGATATGGGTAAACACGCTGTCATCGAGCATTTTCCGTATATCCCCGGATATCTCGGCCGTAAACCTGAGCTCGCCGCTTTCCGGCACGGGATAGACTCCATCGCTCCCTCCGGGCGCTTCATCAAAATCGATGAGTTCTGTATTGACTGCATTCTCGTAGGCCGCTTCATAGTCAAATCCGCTTTCCACCGGCACAGGCACGGTAAGGCTCACACAGTCCCCATCAAACAGGGCGTTTTGTATGTCACTGCAATAAAGATAAAGGTAGTGTTCTCCTGTCCAATAAGTATTCGGGTCATTTGGCAATGCGTAATCTCCGGGTTTATCCGCAAAGGGAGTGATTTCGATCATTACTTCCTTTTCAGGTTCTGCCTGTGAAAGGACGACCTCTCCGGAGGTCGCTCCTGATATGTACATGTCTTCGGCACTGCCTGAAAGCACCGAGTAATTGAATGAAACCGGCTGCTCACCGGGATTCTTCAGAGTGAAGCGAACCACAGCGGATTGGGTATCGGCTTCGGTTTTGCCTGACTTCCCCTCAGTCACAATCTCGTAGGATACCCGGGTATTGTATGTAATTCCGGAGGGACTATGAATCAACGTATCCTCCTCCGGTTCGGAGCGAAGCGTTAAAGCCTGATTAGTCACAGGAGTCAGAGATGCTTGAGCCTCGGATAGCAGAGTGTTTGGAATCTTGTAGCCTGTATCTGCTTCATTTTGTGCAATGATCTGAGTCGGAATCAGTGTAAATGTTATAGACAATGTCAGCATTAGTGCTAAAAATCTTTTCATCTTCTTCATTGCTTTGCACTCCTTGAATTTAGACAGAATTTATAATATAATCAAAAATGACTTTATATGACCGTAGTCATGTTTTAAAATAATTATACAATGTTTCGTATACAGATGCAACAAAGAAAGGGGTAAAATTTTGAAAAAAGAAGAAACGAGACGAAAAAAGGAGAAAGGCGAAAAGACAAAGCAGAAGCTATTTATCGCCGCCACTATGCTGTTTAATCAGTACGGTTTCAGAGGGATCACTGTGGACAGGATTGTAGAGGAGGCAGGGGTAGCAAAAGGCACGTTCTATATATATTTCGAATCTAAGGATGCACTGATTGCCGCTTTCATTTCCGATTATGTTCGTAAAGTGGACACGGATTACCGAGTTATTTTGGACTCTTTTTCCCCGGATACCTCTTCCTCCCAAATACTATTGGGATTATTCGGTAAGATAGCAGACACGCTTACCGAGATCATAGGCTACACGAGCATGAGAACTGTATATCAACTACTGTTAACCGATGACATAGACGTGGGTGCTGTCAAGGAATATGCCCGGGATCTGTATCAGATATTTGCTGTCGTGCTGGAACGGGGTATGGAACGGGGAGAATTCATCTCACCTTTATCTCTCCATGAACTAGCTCGGCATTTTGTAATGGCAATTCGGGGGCTCACATATGAATGGTGTATCAGATATCCTGACTTCGACTTAAAGTCGCAAGCCTTGACGCATTTTCAGATGCTGTTGAATGGCATAAAATCGAGGTAAACGGTCTTCTTAGAATTGGTCTATTCAAGGCCAAGATAAACATAATAGTTTCTTTATACTCAGCATTCCGATTCTCGACTTCTTGAGCTGAATGTGTTACCACCTCAACGTGGCTTGAGGATACAAAAAAGATGCCATATGACGCTGGTATCCCCTTGGCGGCAGGGTATATTTCAGAAACAGTTGCCTGGGCAGGTTATTTTTTTCGTCGAATTGGCGCCTGCTTTTGCTTTACAATTCAAGTAATTGTAAGCAACAAAACCTTCAAAAGCGTTTTGACCTCTTGAAGGCTTTATTCGATACAATTTCTTATCATCAATATATTTCAAAAAATCGATAACTATAAATAGAGCGCCAGATTCTAATAGTAATCGCTCTGCCTTAAAAATGTTATATCACTTTTTATTAACAATCTTCCTATCTCATATATAGCACCTAATTCAAAGTTTCTGACCCCTTGTATAACTTGGTTACTTTCTATATCCCTATAATACGTTCCATCAAACTTAATCTTTTCATATAGTGGAGCTAAATTAACTATCTCTGTCGGATGAATTACACCTTCTCTTTTTATAATACCACTTAAAATTGAATGATTCCCATTATGGACAATGGTAA
>CAZEIH010000081.1:0-6047 GCA_964512095.1 uncultured Oscillospiraceae bacterium | reverse complement strand
GAATCTAACTTAGAAAACTGAAAATATTGTCTTGACAACGGGGGGCATTATAGAGTACTATTATGGGCAGTTTAAAGATACCCAAAAAGATCATCGCTTTTTCTGTCGCTTTAATAGCGATTTTAAGCTGTAAGGTTGTATTGATTGGCGCTTTCTCGGCAGACAGTGCGTTCCAAATGATACCTGCCAGTGCTTCGCCAATGCAGACGGACACATTCAACGACAGACCACACATTACTTGGGAAGCAATCAAAGAGCTTGCGAACGGAAGTCTTAGTTATCCGGACGTTCGGGATTCATTCTATTACAAGGAGATCGGTTCTGGCCTGTATGTTTTCAGATTTCCTATTGAGGACGCTCCAGAGTTTTCTCTTGTTGCAAGCTCCACCAGTCCGAGTGCAGAGCCTATGACGATTGGGCTGCACTGCGAACCCGCAGCCCTTTCGCTTAAATTAAACATTGAAAATCTCGGAATCATGATGGATCTATATAACAACAGCGGTTCATCGCAGGAAATAAATAAATTGTTTTACAATGAGATTCCGGTTCTGCAGAGCGCAAAAACCTATGGGAATATCATTTATTTAACTGGCAGGGCTCCCGACGAGATCATTCAGGATTACAGTAATATGTTGCTTAATAACAGCTGGGAGCTTACGGATGCTCTTGGCATGAAACGGTTTTATAAAAAGACCATAAATGGAGACGAGCTTATAATCTCTGTATTGTGTCTACAAGAAGGTGGGCCGCAGGGTACAGATATCTTAACCGTTATCCGATTCAACATCGAGCCTTTAAACACTAAAAATGACGATCTAAAACGGGACGAACAGGATGTCCGGGCATTGGTGGAAGCCTTCGGGAAAACGCTCCAGATGGTCTCCCTTTCAGCCCCTAAAGATGTAGTGGTTACAAGCATTGCAGAGAATTACAGTGAATACGTGGCCACTGAGCTGCTGCAAAAATGGCAAGCTGATCCGCAAAGTGCACCTGCCCGTGTGGTTTCCAGCCCATGGCCTGACCGTATTGATATATTAAGGACGGAAATGAGCGATAAAAACCAATACGCAGTTTACGGAGCGGTTATCGAGGTTACCAGCGTGGAGCTTACAAACGGCGGAGCCTCCGCGAAGCGCCCGGTCATGATTGTGGTGCAGAAGGTAAACGACCGCTGGCTTATCAGCAATGTAACAATCGGCGAGTACGCACAGCATGGCCCTGTTGTTTATGAAAATATCCGGTATGGCTTTTGCTTCTACCTGCCGGAAACCTGGAAAGGGTATTCGATAATTGAGGAGAAATGGGAAGGAACAAACAATGGAGAGACTGTTGAAACAGGCCCGCAGCTTTTAATACGGCACCCGGATTGGACTCAGAACAATCCGCGCCAGGACATCCCCATTATGGTTTTCACGCTTGAGCAGTGGAACGCCCTGCAGAAGGGAGATTTTTCTGTCAGCGCGGCACCCATTGGCCCGAGTAAACTGGGCAGCAATTCCGCATACGTTTTTGCGCTGCCGCCCCGCTACAACTATGCCTTCCAAACAGGCTTTGAAGAAGTGGAGGATATTTTAAAAGGCAGCCCACTTTGGCCTTTGAGTCCATCTGAAAAAAATACTGAGACTGGAGAGACTCAAGAAAAAAGGGTTGTAGTTAAATTTGATCCTTATATCGAACAGGATGGCAATACGATTAGGATTGAACCGTCGAGAACAATGAAACCCAGTCCCGAGTTGTTGGAAGAGGCAAGAAAAAATAAAGAGGAATCAAAAAAGATAAGAACAGGGTTATTCAACACTGAACTGGATATCAAGTACGAAGAAAATAGAGTGGTGGCTTCCATTTCCTTATATAATATCTCGCAGGAAGACCTAAAGCTTAATTTTGATGTAGGAGGTGAATTTGATTTCATTGTCACTGACAATGAAGGTGATGAAGTTTATAGCAGATTCCATGGCGGTAAAGAAGGCCTGGGCCTGGCGGCAATTTCCAATCACAAATTAAAGAAGGGTGAAAAACTCTCGTTTTCTTACACCTGGAACTGTAACGACAATGATGGTAATATAATTGCACCGGGAAAATATTCTATAGCCGTAAAAATGTTACCTATGATAAATTATAAAAGAAATTTCTCCCCGGATGAATTAACGGCGATAAAAGAACGGTCTTACCATGTGTTAAATGCTCCGGAATAAATCCGTTATATTCAGTAACTGAACTGTATTGCCTATCAAATTCTTGTTTCGCCTCAGAATATTTTTTCACTTTGATATTCTCCTTATATTTAAGCTTAGAAAAACTACTATATTGCATTGTAATATTCTTTTATTTTAGCTGCCATTAACCTTACATGCCTTGAGTTGACAAAAATGATGTCACTTAGGTAGGGTGGGGCCTTGGCGGCTTACTTCACCACATACCTTGTCAGTCTTCCGTTACCAATTTTTTTAATTAGCTCTCTGGATAGCATCTCCTTAAGTGTATTAACGGCATGTGTAGATCCCACTCCAAGAGCTTCTTCGACATCATTTCGGGTAATTTCCTTTTGTTTTTCAAACAATCTGAGTACCGGTAAATACTTTTCTTCCTCTGCACTTAAAGACTGTGCATGTATATTAGGCAGAATAACTCGAAACGCACCTTCCACATTTTCAAATTTAGGCTGAACAGATAGTCCTTTATAACAACTTATAATCTTACTTATACCAGTACCATATGCTTCAATCAGTTTCATCCTGTAAAACAGGCCGGCAAGCTTTTCATTTCTTGGTTGAGAAGCGCCCAGAATTGCTGCTTCCAGAGAAATACCTGATACTAATCCCCCCAGTGAAATAATCTCTAAACGGTCTGAATAGAGATTTATGATTGTACTTCCGCTAAACGCATATTCTCTGTGAACAATAGCATTGAGTAATGCCTCTCGTACAGCATCTTCCGGGTAATCTCTTTCGTCTGTACGCAGCAAATCGTGAAAGGTAGCCTTTGTGCTGTTATAGAAATCGATGGTTCTAAATGCATCTGTAAGCTGATTAAATAGAGAACCGGTAAGTTCCTTTCTATCTTTAAAGACCAATTTATCAGTGCCTTGAAAAACAGCAAATTTAATTGAATGCTTACACTGATCTGAAACCAGTAACCCAAGGTTTGTATAAATATCGTCTTGAGAAAGAATTCCCAGATTCTTCATCTGAACCTGTGAAAATTCTAACTGTCGTAATGCCATTTCTTTGCTTAAGCTAGCAAAAGTCAATTCTTGAATGAGGGAACGATTATTTTCAAACGAATCTCCATCCGTCATTTTAATCATCATACGAATAGCATCTTCCGACGCCGGGGCACTTGTCGTTCCACTTCTCACATAGACCCCTGATGGTTTTAGTCCTTTGTCCGATAGGTAGTAGGGTTTTTTAGTCCCTTGATTAACTGTTAGTTTGATAATATTCTTATCTTCTTTCTGAACTAGTTCAATATTCGTAAACATAGAAATATCAGGGCGAATGCTGTCTCTTATTGTGTTTGATATTTGCTGCATCACAAAATCTGCATTATCAAGACCTGTTATTTCTCCATTATCCTGAATGCCAATATATATTATGCCACCGTTTGTATTTGCAAAAGCCACAACTTCCTTTTTCAAATCAGGAGTGTAGTTCTCCTTTAATTCTATGGTTTCACTTTCATAAATTCTCATAATGCCACCCTTAATATCACTTTCTATCACTTTTGCCACTATTCTATCACAATCAGTGATAGAATACAAGCTAAACAGTTAGACATGTTATGACAGAAAGATAATGTTATCTGCTTTATTCGCTACTTGAGGCATGTAATTTATGTACGCCGTTTGGGAAGTCATTTGTAGCATCTCTTTTGATATTAAACATATCTGTTATCAGATTTACTAACTTGGAATCAGTTATAGTAATCTTTTCATTAGTGTTGTTTCTGCTAATCTAAAAAACCCGGAAGTTGATAGTCTTGCCTGTCAAGAAAATGATGGATATAATGACAATATTCTAGGAAAGGATAAGACGCCCTTGTTTTTTTGTGATACTGTAACGAGCAGTATCACCAAGAGCGCCTTAAAGTCATTAATCCATGATAATGATATCAGATTATGAGCTTGTTGAAAACCCATTATCAGGTGTTGATAGCGTCAACTTACTGTAGGAAAAAGAAGAAAAGAATCATCCTGATATTTTAATGGATCCGGAACGCCCTTGACAACAAGCATCTCCCATATGGTTTTGCAGCCTGGGCGGCACCCACCACGGTAGCAGTGCTCTGGAGTGTAAAACTGTCAGGTTTGTATTCACTGTATCCTCATATCGCGCTGAACTCTTCTGAAACGGCTTAGCAGTTCTTTCTGTTCCTGAATATGTTTCTCCTTCTGTTCCCTTTTTTTCTGGCCCATTACTAGGTCATATATTTCCCCACCGTTTTTTTGTAAACCCTCAACCGTGCCATTTGGTCGGCTCCTACCCTTGACCATCCTTTCGGGCGACTACTGAGTCTTTCGGAAAACACATGGCTCACATGCCCTTCAGCACTGCATCCTACTATTTCATCAGCTTTTTCTTCCTTGAACTCTATTCCATCCCAGTTATTGAGTATATATCTTTTTGCTTCCCGTACTGCTTGTTTCTTCGTATCAGTTTCAGTCATCTGATCAGGTATATACCAATGGCATTGAAATGCATTTATGTCGTCTGCAACTCTGAACCAATGATCCTTATCAACATGAGACAATATTATTGAAACCCCTGGATTTGTAGGCATATTCACCACCGGAGGCCTTGTGGATGAGTTTTTCCCATATGGCATACCATAATCGAAATATAAAAAAGGAGGCTTATTTTCATAAGACAATGATGTAGCAAGGGCTTGTCCAACATTATGTACCCTAAATACATACTTATCTTTGCCGCCTGTCAAGTTCTTATTTAATACTTTAATAATTTCAGCTTTTGATATATGCAAGTTTAATTCATTCTTTATCCTCTCCACCAATTCAGGGCGTTCCTCTATGGTCTTAATCTCAATATAATCTAAATGACTTTACCTAGCCCCTTCCATGCCATTATCTGCATTTCGGTTTTCAATTGCGCCAATATCAAAACAGCTTTCAAGTGGTAGCAGATTGTTAATTGATTGATTTCTAGTAGAAATTCCCCTGCTATCAATATGTTTATGGAAACCTCTAATAAAATAGCAACTTATCTCATTTGTATTATTAACAGGCTTTGGGAATACATGACTATCAATATAAGCATCCAGGATGTCAATGTAATAGTTTTTTATGACTCCTTCAGTATTATCAATGTAACCCTTTTCGTATAATAAACCTATACTGCTTACTTTTTCAAAAAATCTATTGGCTCTTTGCATAAAGGAAGTTTGCTCACCTAATAGCATTGAATCTATTAGCTCAACATGAACAACATCATTTTGATCATTATCTGCTACTTCGTCTGAAGATGGATATAAAAGAGCATATAAAGTTTGCTCCATTCTGACAAATCCATATCTAGGCAACCTTTCTTTAAGCCTCCGTCCCATTTTTTGCAGCATCCAATTATGAGCAGTTTCGTATAGCTTAAATAAAAAAAGCTGTGTTAATTCCATAAGCACACTAATTCTTTACAAAACAAAAGACGTGAAAGATAGCCTTCACGTCAAAGCGCATTTTATCTTTAATCCCCCAAGTTCCTGATATATCAGCGTTTCATGTTCTGCAACAGGATTATGGCCTCAACGTGCCTTGAGTGCGTAATAATGATGTCGCACCCCTCTGGTACCCCCTTGGCGAGCGCTTTTTATGGAATTTGAGAATCACTATCCAATTACTACTAAGATCGGGAATACCAAACAATAATTCGACAGCACCTAATCCCTCAAGCACCCAATCGGGACAACCCACACGCCGTTCTTCATTTGGAAAGCATATTCTGTGCCGGTGAGTACCATTAAAAAGGATGGGGCCGGCGTTTTGGCGGTATCAATATTTTCGCTGAATTTAATAAGGTTTTCAGCTGCCTTCTCAATCT
>CAZEIH010000080.1:0-6129 GCA_964512095.1 uncultured Oscillospiraceae bacterium | reverse complement strand
GCCATCCTGTTTTTGATTCCACGAACAGTAAATCGCATAAAATAAACCTCCAAAAACATTTCTCAAATAACCGGGTCGAATAGTGCCATCACTAAATTTCTCAGAAAATCAGATTACATAGTACTGGCATTGTGTTTCTCATATGACCGGATTTCATAGTGTGCTCATCAATACATTACTGAATATAGTCGGGTCTCTCCATATCTGATGTCGATTCAGTCCAGTCAGTTATATTTTAAGAGGACGCTGACACCTAAAGGTCAGAACCTTCTTAAAACATAACTGATTTGCTTTTCTGGTCAGGTGGAGTTAAGTCTCCACCTGACCATCTCAACGAGATAAATCGACTTGCTTCTTATTTGCTTTCTTCGCCCCATACCTTTGCCAGCCGCTCAAACAGTGCAAGCGCCTCAGCTCTGGAGATAGGGTCATACCACTTGCTCTCTCCGTTGTTGCCAAGAAGTATGCCCTTGTCCTTTAGGCACATGATAGCTGGATAGAAGTCCATCGGCACGCCGTTCTCAGGATTTTCAGCAGCGTACACCAGTTGCTTGTACCAGCAGTAGCATTTCTCTCCATCATTCCCGGCATCGGGATTCGTCATATAAATGGTTTTCACAGTATCACTGAATGCCGGATCTTCATTGCTTACCGCCATTGTATGGTACTTTCCGCCTTCTGAGATATCTTCCTTCCAGAGATAATTTGCCAGGGCATAGAATACCTCACCGCGGGTCATCGGTTTCACGATGGTCTCACTTGTGTATTGATCAACGTAGATCAGACCATCCTGCGAAACGACGATATAGTTCGTATACCAGCTATCTCCCATGAGACTTGCTATTCGTGCCCGGCCTTCGGCATCCTGATCGGCCTTTTGCTTTATCGTGCCCTCAGAGTTGTTGAACCTGGCAAGCAGAGTCAGAAACTCGGTACGGGTGACCTGGCTGCCGCCCCTGAAGGTGCCGTCCGGGAAACCGTTTATGAGTTTACGGTATACAGCCGTCGGTATGTGGGAAGCATACCACTCAGTGCCTTTGATATCGCTGAAGGTGAGCTTTGCCAGCTGATTCAGTCTATTCTGGCATGAAGGGGTGAGGGATATGACCGGATCCCTTTTCATCATTGCGCCATATGTTGGATTCAATTTGTTATCCCGAATATCAGCGCTTGCATATAAACGCTCCAGCTGCTCGGCCATTTCAGGATAATCCCTGGTGATAAGGTCTTCTTCCTCCAATATAGGAACTGTTTGATCATCCTGTGGCGGGGGAGTATCCGGATTCTCATCCTTTGGGTCATCTATCGCCGGTTTGTCCGGATTTTCATCCTTTTCCTTATCTGGATCCGTCGTAACCGCCGCTTTTTTTACAGTAACACTAATGCTTACTGTCAATGGAACATTATTTGGATTTGCCACAGCGGCAGGCAGGGTTACCGTACCGTCTACTGTAAAGGTCTGGCTTTTCTTATTGGCCGGATCATATGTACATGAATCCACACTCCAGTTGACATTCGCCTGCACTGATCCTCCATCTGTAACCATTGTTACAGTGGATGGAAGCTCCAATGCTGCTGCTGTTTTAGCGGTACCATTGGGAACACCTTTGACAGGCGATGGTGAGGTAATGCTTTCAAGTACTCTATCGACGGGGACAGGGCCTTCCGGTGCCTGATAATACTTTTCCCACATAGGAGCAAAAAAATCTGCGTTATAATAAGGTGGATTAATCCCCCCTACGTTGTTTCCATGCCGTTCAGGCCAGCGTCCTCCCTGAACACCTTCCGGGTACCCAAAATCTGTCGGGCTGTTGTAGTAAGCTAATCTTGGATCCAAAATAGGAGTTCCCGGATTATTTGGGTCATCACCGAATAAAATTCCGTAATCATCCATATTTCCCGTACTGGGTGCAGCGGGATCAAGTTGAGTCAATTGCCTCTGAGTAAACCACCTGTCTACATAGTCGAACAATAGGGGGTTGTTATACATCTCGGCAAGCTCGGGCATAATGGCTCCTGCTGCTGCCACCCCTTGCCAGGGACCGCTCATGATATACTGATAAGCACTTTGATTTCGATTTAATGATCCTCCGCCATCAATATAACCATAAGGATCAGGATAGCAAAGATTTGACATGTCCTTTGGATTCTTATCTTCTGTAACATAGAGCCAATAGCGGTATGGATCGAAGGACATAAATATCATCTTCTCTGAGCCGTACAATGCTTTTGAACTGTCCAGGGTACTTGGCTGCAAAAAATCATGCTCAGAGGTTTTAAATACAGCTTCGTTTTTAACATAGCTTTTAGCCTCATCATCTCCAAGCATAACCGCAAACCAAGCCAATGGCAAAATATGGCCAGGCTGGTGTCCGCCACCAGGCCCAAAATTCCTTCCATCACGGGTGCTATGATAAAAATCAATTGTCATCTGCGTAAAATTGATAAGCGCTTCTTTTTTATCTTCCAGAGGATCATTTAGCATAAGTCTAAGTGCTGCTTCCCCATATCGTTTCCCTACAAACCCGCCATAAACGTTGCCAAAGCTGTCGAGAGGGCGCATATCATAACCCATTGCCACGCCTTTATGATCGATTTGTACCTTCTTGTAATATGCAGCTATCCTCTGAAGTGTCGGTGGCGAACCTGCCGGTTCTACGGAAGGCAAAATGTCAGTCCTCATGTTATCGACATAATAGTATGGCTTATTGGTTCCCACATAAGGCGGTCTGAAAACAAGGACGCCGTTACCAGGTGGAATTTCGTCAACTACAGTTAATACTGATACAGTCTGAATGCATTGTTCACACCGGTTAGTTTGTTCTGGCCTTGGCGGTACATTAGAACGAACACTTTTACAAATCGATTCTCCAGGTCCAGCCAAATATGGAAGCTCCGGAACCAGTTTCGGATCAAAACCTGCAATTTCTGAGCAAAAGCCTTGGCCCACGCTAGTACCAGCAACTGGATTTACCTCCCAGCCGTTTATCCATCGGTTATTGTCATTTACATAATCTGGAGTTATCCTTGTGATCCCAACATTACCGGTTTTGGAATCAGTTTTGACCCAAAAGTCGCCATTGGCAAAAGCCCCAACGGTATAGAGACCATCAAAGATAAAAGTGATTCCATATTGCGTGATTTGGTCAGTCTCTATAAGTTCTCCTTGTTCAATAAATGTATCGGGAGGCGTTTGTTCATCCTCCGAAGATATACTGGCACAAATATCACAGCTATCTAGTGCGAGGTCTGTTTGTGTGGCTGCCGCACTAACCATAGCAGCCGATGTACAGGAGAAAATAATAATAATTGTACAAACAAAGGCTAAAACCTTTCTTACAGCTTTCTTTCCATTCTGACCCATAATAATCAACCTCCTATATAACATAAAACCCAATAAGAACATTTGCAGTAGTACGAGTCTAATTTTCTGAATACTGATACGCGCCGATATCGCCGCTCTTATCACCTTGTCTTGTATTTCCTTCAAAATCCTTATAGAAATCATAATTAGGGAACAACTCCAGTGCTTCCCGGGGAATAACATTATTCAGGCTTTCTCCTGTCCCAATGGCCGGTGAACCTCCTTTCAGCTTATATCTTTCGAAAATATCCTCGACGGGAACGATTACCGGAGTCACTTCTTCAACAGGATCGCGGAAGATCAGATCCAAATTATCCTCCACGATCTCGTACGGCATCAGATACCAGCCATAACGTTCATCCTGGACCCATGCCAAATCGGTATAGATATTGTTGCTTACCTCATATTCGATAGCTTTGTTGCGCATTCCGCTGCCATCATTCACACCACATCCCCATCCGTCAAGAATGTTGTTTTTAACGATATATCTTGCGTTAGGATACCTGCTGGGCATGCAATTCAGCCCTGAGCCATTCCCGCTGTACAATACTGTGTTGTGCGCGATGAACAGGATGCCTTTCATATTGTCGCCGTTCTGACGGATGGCTCCGGGACCTGAACCGTCACTCAGCAAAATGTTATTGTAAATGAAAATATTTTCATCATTCTCAAATGAGAACATTTCAGACCTGGAATTGAAAGCGATGTTATCAGCAAATAGTATGTTTTTACTGGTAAAGACAGAGACGTCTGTGCCATGGGTGGCTTTATTATCGAAAAATCGATTGTCAATTATCTGGATATTCTCGTCACTAAGAAGCCAAATACCCTTATAACCGCAGCGGGTTATCACATTATTCCGGATGATAGTGTCTGAAACTTCCCCTGATGCTATTATTCCCGACCCTCTTTGAATGTCATGAATATAATTATTTTCTATGATATGTCCAGTTCCTCTTCTAAGGGTTATTGCACCGGTGTGAATACTTCCGGTCTTCTTGATCCACTTCATCTCGTTATTGCGTATAGTTAGATTATTACTTCTAAGTCCTGACCCAACCCATGCGCCCCAGGTAATAATTGCAGATTGTCCGACTAATTTCTGAAATACAAATCCTTCAAAAATCAAATCACTCTGTCCGACTATATGGAAGCCTACTGAACGAGTAGCTATACTGAGTTCTGAGTCATCTCTCGGCCAGAGATACATTTTGTGATTGGCTTCATCCACATAGTATTCTCCAGGCTGAGTAATCAGATCAATATGATTAGTCATGGAAAAGTATTGATCCCTGTTTCCATAAATCGCATTTTCACTGAGTTCTTTATAATAGATTGTGCCGGTAGCAGGATCATATCCTGTTACTGGCTGAGTGGTAACCACATTGGGATTTATCCAAATCATAATGTAAGCTCCATCCCAGTAATCAGGGTCTGTCTGATTAAAATAGTCCGGATCCTTGATACTGTTAACAGTAATATTCTCTGGACTGACAGGACGGTAGCTGCTAAAATCATCCTCCCAGAAAGAATCGGGAACCTTTGGGCATTGAGCAGGCCACAATTTTGTACTTTCATCAAACATCATAAAATCATTATATGTTTCTATTGTGTCCGGCAGATCCACGTATACGATATTGGACCAGTTCGGATTCGTACCGCATTCATCCATTGTGCACGGAATTTTGTCATTGAGGAAGGGATCACTTCCGTCGATGATGGCTTTCACGCCAGCCGGCCAGGCATCTCCACGATAAGTGACTCCATCAGACTTCGTACTGATAGTTCCGCGATAAATAACGCCTCCGCGAAACATGACCGTATCTCCAGGACATAATGTAGCAGCTGCAGCGACTCCTCCAGCATTTACATCACCGGGACAATGTTTCCAGGCCGAATCCGGAGAAGTTCCTTGATTCGCATCATCTCCACTTTCAAAATCGATATAATAAATAATACCCGAATCGATCAGCGTTGTTGTGCTCACTGAACTGCTTTTATTACTCGTGTTAGCCGCGGCATCATACGCCGATATTGTATAGCTGTATGTCGTGTCGGCAGCTAGTCCTGTGTCTGTGTAGCTTGTCGTAGTGCTTGTACCGATCTCTGTATCGTCACGATAGATGTGGTAACCAGTTACACCGATATTGTCGGTACTTGCTGCCCAGCTTAATTTGATTGTGTCAGAAGATACAACCGTAGCGATAAGGTTTGTTGGAACGGTGGGTGCGATGGTATCGGGCCCTTGCTCTGATGATCTCACATTAACGCTGAAGCTAGCTATTTTATCATTGACCGTAACGGTTATTGTCTTTTCTCCTGCTGTGGATGAATCAAAACCAGAAATATTGCTCATTGTAACCTTTTCTGTTTTTGTTGTGTTGTCGGAATAGCTTCCCTTCACAACAAGCCCTGTCAAATCCAGTGTTTCACTTAGCTCATATGTCAGCTTGGATGGCTGGCTGCTTATTGAAATACCTGTGAGAACCGGGGTATCTTTCCCTTTGCCGCCTCCACCACCGCCACCCGAACCTCCACTGCCTGAGCCACCACTACCACTGCCGCCGCTGCCTGAATCGTTACCTGAGGTATCGTCATCATCAACAACAGCTATTATTGTCGGTTTGCCGCCTTTGGCAACAAGGTCTCCCTGTACTACTACATTATAAAGAGTAGCCTCTCCGTCGCCAACAGTATCGGCTAACTCCAAATTTCCTGCCACGATAAGATTCCGAAGCTTTATGCCCGGTGAGGCAATAACAACA
>CAZEIH010000079.1:3775-6180 GCA_964512095.1 uncultured Oscillospiraceae bacterium | reverse complement strand
GTTCTTTTTCAATGAAATTAAGACAAAGGTATAAAACCGCAAAAAATCACTCACTAAGTGGATAATAAACGTTGGTACTAGGCGCAATTTACCAATTTACTTGCGATAAAACATGGTGGTTGCCAGAATTCCCAGCAATAACAGTGCAATACTCAGAACAAAGGGAAGTATCCTTGATATATCACTTAACACTCCCCCTATATATCCGAAGGGCACGCTCACAAGCATGACTGTTGTCTGAAGCAGTGCCATAATTCCCGAACGCTCAACTGGGTCCACATGGATTGCTACAAGAGACTCTCTAAGGGTAGCTAAAACAGCTCCGCCCAATGCTTCGAAAATTAAAGAAATAGATAATATCACATAGCCCCACACACCAGTACCTGTAATAGAAATTAATAATATGGATCCGATTATGGAGCTTGCAAATCCCCCATACAAAGGCCATTTCATCCTATTTTGCTTGATATGTGATATAACAGTAAAGAAAAGGAAAATTGAAAGTATACTTCGTAACATTGGGAAGATGGGTAGTAATTCGTCCGGTATGCCGATACGGCGGGACGCAATAATCTGCCAGAATGTCATTCCGAGCATAGCTACAATTTCAACAAGGATACTGATGATTATTGCAAATATTGTACCTTGAGATGCTAGTATCTTTTTAAAAGCACTTTTATACCCGGACAGCATCTGACCCCATGACATATTGCTAGATGCCTCACGCTTAATCTTTCCTACATTTGTTTCTGTTGAGAGCTTATATAAAATCAAGATCTTTGCCGTCATAATAACAAACGCGTTGATATACAGTATTCTTATAGCCGGTGCCAGCGTCAACTTTGCCACCAGTATTGAAGATATCGGTGCAAACAGTGCAGAAAGGTTAGCAGCTATTATGACCAGCGAATATATATGGGTAATTTTGTCCTTTGGAGCATCCTCTACCAAAAGACAATCCCACGATACTGCGGTTATTCTCATCATACCATTTAAAAGTGCCGCTACGACAAAGAACCAAAAACCCTGGCTGAATGCCCATATAAGGCTTGGTACACTCCAGGCTAGAAAATCAAATATTGCAGTACTCTTCCTGCGCCCCATTTTATCAATAACTGCCCCTGATAAAAATGCGAAAATCATCTGGGAAAACATATAAATCGAAGTGACAATACCAACCTGCACATCCCCCATACCAAAGGTAAGCATATATACTGTGGCATAGGGGAGGCACAGGTTCATGGATAGTCCCCACATAGGTTCAGTATAAACACAGGCACGAGGATTGCCACGTAGCTCAATAAGAGTGCGCATCAATTTGTGCTTTAATAGTAGCTTTTTCATACTAAAGTATTCTCCAGCTTTTTATCGGTCATCAAGAGAAACATACTCGTGTCTTTCTGAAACCGCCTTGTAAGCCGGTCTTATAATCTTACCTGCATTTGAAATCTCTTCCATGCGATGAGCTGCCCACCCGGCCATACGAGCAATAGCAAATAAAGGCGTGAACAGCTGCAAGGGCAAATCAAGCATGTTGTAAACAAAGCCACTATAAAAGTCGACATTTGCGCTAACGCCCTTATAAATTCGCCGTTTTTTACCGATAATCGCCGGCGCCAGCTTCTCCACCAGTGAATAAAGCATAAACTCTTCGCTACGGTTCTTTTCTTTTGATAAACTTTCAACAAATTTCTTAAGCATATTGGCACGGGGATCAGATAGGGAATATACCGCATGTCCCATGCCGTATATTAAGCCTGAACGATCAAAGGCCTGCTTATTCAACAGCTTATCGAGATAGTCCGCAACACTGGATTCATCAGTCCAATCTGATATATTAGCCTTCATGTCATCAAACATCTGTACTACCTTAATGTTAGCACCACCATGTCTGGGGCCTTTTAGAGAGCAAAGCGCCGCTGTAATGGCTGAATAGGTATCTGTCCCAGAGGATGTTACAACATGGGTGGTGAATGTAGAGTTGTTGCCGCCACCATGCTCTGCATGCAATACCAATGCCAAGTCAAGTATCTTTGCCTCCAAAGGAGTATACTTGCTGTCCGATCTAAGTATATGCAAAATGTTCTCGGCAGTAGATAAATCAGGTTTAGGTCGATGAATAAAGAGACTCTTTTTGTCATGATAGTGACAATAGGCCTGGTATCCATAAACGGATAATAAAGGGAATAATGCCGTCAACTGTAGCGATTGCCGTAATACATTAGGTAGCGAGTTATCATCAGCATAATCATCATAGGAATACATAGTCAACACGCTTCGAGCCAGTGTGTTCATCATATCATGGCTAGGAGCCTTCATAATAATATCCCGCACAAAATTTGTTGGCAATGAACGATAGTTAGCCAAAATCTTGTTAAACCTTTCAAGCTCACCAGCATTGGGCA
>CAZEIH010000079.1:1194-3675 GCA_964512095.1 uncultured Oscillospiraceae bacterium | reverse complement strand
CCTGGCACCTATTTTAGACACCTATTTTATACCTTTTGCTGATACTCTGAAGCACTATGAAGGAAAACAGAAACCCTGAGGTGATTATTCTGGGCCAGGATGCTTCAACTATACCAAACAGCGGCACTACACGTTCTATAAGGGCGTTGATCAATACACCAAAAAGCGTGCCTATCGGCAGTCCTATACCTCCGGTTAACATTGCACCGCCAATTACACTAGAGGATATTGCATCAATTTCATAACCATACCCGTTCCCCGGGTTACCGGATGGAGCAAAAAGGGTGTAAAGAAGGCCGCCGATACCAGCCAGCAGACCACAAAGCACATGGGCCATGAACTTTGTTCTCTTGACGTTGATTCCCATCAACAGCGCGCTTTGAGCATTCCCTCCGATAGCATACAATGAACGTCCAAACTTTGTTTTCTTAAGTACTATAATCATGATTATCAAAACACAAATAGCCACTATGGCTGCCGGAGTAAGATATGCTACATCAAAGGTGCCGTTCTTGCGTTCATTGTACAAGAACGGAATATACACCTTGGCACTTGACCAACCCATTAATATTTTGTCTGTTATAGGCACCGACTGGGTATTAATCACACTTATCATACCACGTGCAAAAAACATTCCTGCCAAGGTTACAATAAACGGTTGGATTTCCAGGTAGGATACCAGATAACCCTGGACAATCCCAAACGCCAGACCTATTCCCAACGACACAGGAATTGCCCATAATGCATTGACCCTGCCATTGAGCAGCATCACAGCAATAACCATACTGACTAGTCCTGTTACTCCGCCAACAGAGATATCTATGCTGCCCGTTATCATAACAACAGTCAACCCCAAGGAAAGCATCAACAAATAAGCTTTATTATTAAATAGGTTAAAAAAAACAGAGTATTTGGTGAAATTGCTATCCACAAACAAAATTGATGAAATAATATAAAGAAGGATAAAAAGAGCAATGGTAATCAGCAGCAATACTCCTGTGTTGCTTAGGCTTTTTGGCTTTTTTAGTTTAGCTATACCCTTCATTGTGCTTATTTTATTGTCCCTCATAGCATTAACCTCCAACAGACGTACTGTTACCGAATACTTTATAGACTAGCTTTTTAACTCTTTCTTTGAAAACATCACTGCTGGCAACAATAATGACGATAATGATAAGTGCCTTAAATACATACAATTGATCAGCACGCACGTTCATGGCATATAATGTTGTAGTAATTGCCTGTATGGTATACGCACCAATCACCGAACCTGCTATGCTGAATTTCCCTCCACCCAGCATATTACCACCCAAAGCCACCGCCAATATGGCATCCATCTCTATACCTAAACCTAACTCACCTGAATTTACACTCCCCAAGCTACTTGACCCAACAAGACCAGCGACTCCGGCCAATACTCCAAAAATGACAAACACCATGAATTTAATGATTCCGGAATTAAGACCTACAAGACGAGAAGATGAGCCATTTATCCCTACACTTTGGATAAAAAGGCCCAGGCTTGTTAGTTTCACAAGCAAGGTCACAATTACAATTATCAAAATAGATACAATAATAGTTGTTCTGATAGGTATGCCGGGTATTTGTACACCCAACCACTTAAATGCAGGATTCATATTGTAAATGGTTTGCCCATGTGTAATCTGCTTTGATATCGAACGTCCAGCCGTATACAAGATAAGGGAGGCAATCATCGGTTGGATCTTAAAGCGAGAAACCAGTAAACCGTTGAAAGCGCCGCATAGTGCCCCGCCAAGCAGCCCGACAAACAAAGCCAATATGTATGGACTGTGGAAGACATCCGTTCTGTATTCCGAACCATTGAGCATGAGACCGCAAAAGCTGGCTGCTACTGCCATAATAGCGCCGGCACTAATGTCCTGACCTCCGGATGCCGCTGTAACCAGTGTCATTCCTAATGTTACGATAATGAGCAAGCTAGCTTCGTCCAGAATATCGGGTATATAACCTGAAATCAGCCCATTGGTGATTGATATGTTAAAAAATGTTGGTGTTGTAATAATATTTTGAACTATAACGATAAATAAAATCACCAATGAGAATGATAGCCTACTACCAAGAAGGCTCTTTGCGATTGGCTTTAATTTACCCATTGCCATCCTCCCTTCCTGCTATTGTCTTCATAATCGTACTTTGATTCAACTCTGAATGGGTCAGCTCCCCAACCTTACAGCGATCTCGCATAACTACAATTCTTGAACACGTCCTAAGCATTTCACCCAACTCTGATGAGATGAAAGCAACGCTCTTTCCTTCACTAGCTAGCTTTAGAATAAGCTTTTGTATTTCTGTTTTAGTTCCTACATCAATTCCGCGGGTAGGCTCGTCCAATATCATAAGCTCAGGATTGGTAAGTAACCACCGAGCCAAAATAACCTTTTGCTGATTGCCGCCGGAAAGACTTTTGATTGGCGTTTCAATGTCGGCGGTTTTTATATT
>CAZEIH010000079.1:0-1094 GCA_964512095.1 uncultured Oscillospiraceae bacterium | reverse complement strand
CGCCCAGAACCTAACAGCCCGCCAAGGCCAATGACTTCGCCTTTATACATTTTTAGGCTGAATGGCACAATTCGGGAAGCACCGCTTGATAAATCGCGTGCTTCCATAATCGGTACCTCTCCTTCAAACCTCGAATCATCCCTATCCACATTGAGCACAGAAAGGTTTTCCATCTCCTTGCCCATCATCTTTGTCACAAGCTCAAGCCGTGGCAATTTTTCCAACTCATATTCTCCAACCAGTTCTCCGTTCCTAAGCACCGTTATGCGGTCGCATATCTCATAGACCTGTTCGAGAAAGTGGGTGATAAAAACAATTCCCACACCATTACTTTTAAGCTGTTTCATGAGGGTAAACAGCTTTTTAACCTCATCATCATCAAGAGAAGAGGTGGGTTCATCTAGTATCAAAAACTTGCATTTCGTATTAACAGCACGTGCAATGGCAATCATCTGCTGAATTGCAATTGAACAGCTTTCTAGTTGTGCCGCTGGATCAGCTGAGATGTTGAGCTCATGTAATAGTTCCTCGGCCCTATGATTCATCTTTTTCCAGTCGATTAGGCCCAATGACCGCGGTTCACGGCCTAGAAAGAGATTTTCAGCAACGGTAAGATTCCAGCAGAGATTTACTTCCTGATAAACAGTGTTGATCCCAAGCTTTTGTGCTTCCTGCGTTGAACGTATCACGATGGAACTTCCATCTAGTGTGATGCTTCCCTCATCCATGGGATAAACCCCGGTTAGCACCTTTACAAGGGTGGACTTTCCAGCACCATTCTCACCCATCAGTGCATGTATCTCACCTCGGCGCAGCTTAAAATCCACATTATAGAGAGCACGAACGCCGGGAAAGGACTTTCCGATGCCATTCATCGTTAGCGAGGGACCAGCTGTTACACTGGAGCCATACTGCTCGCCCATGCAAGCCAAACCGCTATGTTTATGCTTTGTCATATCCATATAGTAACGCCCACCTTAATCAATCTGCCATATATATCATAAATATCGGTTCGGAGAGAAACAGAAATCTCCCCGAACCGAATATCAGATTACAAAGTCAATTCGCTTCGCTCAGGGAGTCAGGTGGAGACT
>CAZEIH010000078.1:0-6379 GCA_964512095.1 uncultured Oscillospiraceae bacterium | reverse complement strand
GATGGGCATACACGGCTTCTGTCCGGGGCCAAATCTTAGTAAGCGCTTACATTGCGCGATTAAGTGGGGGAGGTTCAATAGCATCCTCTAATTCACCGTGATAAAACATTAATAATGTGCAGTATTACTTTTCAACAATACTAAATTCTGATATAATGTCAGAAAAATGTAAAAGGAGTCGGGAAAATGAGTGGGGATCAGATTCAAATTCTTGTAGCCATGTGCTTATATCTGTTGTCAGTCATCGGTATAGGCATATTCTATGCAAAACGTGCAAATGAAAACTCCGACAATTATTTTATCGGTGGAAGGAAGCTTGGTCCATGGGTAGCTGCAATGAGCGCAGAGGCATCGGATATGAGTGGCTGGTTGTTAATGGGCCTTCCAGGACTTGCTTATTGGTGTGGCTTAAGTGATGCCATTTGGACAGCCATTGGGTTGGCGGTAGGTACATATCTAAACTGGCTGCTGGTAGCAAAAAGGCTTCGCAGGTATTCTGTAGTAGCTGGTGATTCCATAACTATACCTGAATTTTTCAGCAATAGGTTTAAGGAAAAGAAAAAGATTATATTGGCTATTGCATCTGTATTTATTTTAGTATTCTTCGCTGTATATGCTGCAAGCTGTTTCGTTACATTTGGTAAGCTGTTCAGTACACTTTTTGGGGCACCTTACAAGACAGTAATGATTATAGGTGCTATTGTTGTTATTGCATACACATTTCTTGGAGGATTCCTCGCAGAAAGTGTTTCGGATTTTATGCAAGGAATTATAATGATTATTGCACTTTGTACTGTTTTGACTTTGGGTATAGTTGCAGCAGGCGGCGTATCTGCTATTTTAGAGAATATAAAGGCGATACCAGGCTTCTTCGACTTTTTTGGCATAGCCTCGCCACAGGTGGTGGACGGTGTACAGCAACTGGATTCCGCAGGGAAGCCATTATTCGGAGCGGCAGGTAATTATGGTCTGTTGACTATTATTTCAACGCTTTCATGGGGGCTTGGTTATTTCGGTATGCCTCAGGTGCTCCTAAGATTTATGGCAATTACTAAATCATCAGAGCTAAAAAAATCAAGACGGATTGCAACTGTATGGTGCGTTATTTCTCTTATGGCTGCAGTGGCAATTGGTTTAATCGGCAGAACCCTTTATCCTAGTGAACTGCTTACAGATGGCGCCGCTGAAAACATTTTCATTGTTATGTCAACAGGCCTGCTTCCTGCGCTAATTGCTGGTGTTGTTATGTCTGGTATCCTTGCTGCCACAATGAGCTCGTCTGACTCGTACCTGCTCATAGCTTCATCGGCACTTTCAAGGGATATTTTTAAAGGAATTATTAAGAAGGACGCAACAGATAAGCAGGTAATGTTTATGTCTCGTGTTACGCTTTTGGCTTTATCGGTGTTTGGCATAATTATAGCCCTGGATGAAGGCAGTGTTATATTCAAGGTTGTTTCCTTTGCATGGGCCGGCTTCGGTGCTACTTTTGGACCAATAATGTTGTTTTCATTGTTCTGGAAGAGAGCAACAAGAGCAGGGGCAATTGCAGGAATGCTTACCGGAGGCGGTATGGTGTTCATATGGAAATTCCTTATAAAGCCTATAGGCGGTGTGTTTGGAATATATGAGCTGTTCCCAGCATTTGTACTGTCTTGCATAGTCATCCTAGTCGTATCTCTTGTGACTAAAAAGCCTGATAAGGCAATACTAGATGAGTTTGAAGCGGCTAAGATTGTAGAATGCTGATTTCTCGATAAAGCATTTTTCGATAAAGCAATTTATTGATAATACGGTTGACAATGCTCTATTTTGGGATATAATAAATTAAAGTAAATGAAATATCGTGCAGTGAAGGGATTAGTAAGCTGTTGGTCACCTTGCCAGAGAGAGACCGCCACAAAGGCTGGAAGCGGACTCGAAGGAAGACAGCCGAATACCGCCCCGGAGTGCGAACGTTGATTACGTTATAATCATAATGAGACCAAATTAGGGTGGAACCACGTGAGTAAGCTCTCGTCCCTTGTGTAAACAAGCAGGGGATGAGGGCTTTTATATATGGTACGGCTTATGTCGGCATTCAAGCAGGTATTAAAAGGAGGAGAAGACATGATAAAAATCACATTAAAGGATGGAAGTATAAAGGAGTACCAGAAGGGTACTACTGTTATGCAGGTAGCTGAGAGCATTAGCGCCGGTCTTGCCAGAGTTGTTCTTGCGGCAGAAATCGACGGAGAGGTCAGAGACCTTTCAACTACATTGGATAATGATTGCAGCCTCAATCTGCTCACATTTGATAGTGAAGGGGGAAAGCACGCCTTCTGGCATACCTCTTCCCATATACTAGCCCAGGCTGTAAAACGATTGTTTCCAAATGTTAAGCTTGCTATTGGGCCGGCTATAAGTACTGGGTATTACTATGATTTTGATATGGAAAGGCCATTTACGCCAGAGGATATTGAGAAGATTGAAGCCGAAATGCGCAAGATAGTTAAGGAGAATCTTACTATTGAACGTTTTACATTGCAAAGAGATGAGGCAATAAAGTTCATGGAAGAAGCAGGGGAAATATACAAGGTTGAATTAATAAGAGATCTGCCGGAGGATGCGGTGATATCTTTTTATAAGCAGGGCGATTTTGTTGATTTGTGCGCTGGTCCGCATATCCCCTCCACAGGCAAGGTTAAGGCATTCAAGCTGTTGTCCATTGCCGGTGCCTACTGGAGAGGAAATGAAAAGAATAAAATGCTCCAAAGGATATACGGAACTGCATACACAAAGAAAAGTGACCTAGATGAGTATATCCTCAGGTTGGAGGAAGCAAAGAAGAGAGACCACAGAAAACTCGGCCGTGAACTGGATTTGTTCGATATTATGGATGAAGGTCCTGGATTCCCATTTTTCATGCCCAAGGGAATGGTTTTGAGGAACCTCTTGGAAGATTATTGGCGTGATGAGCATAAAAAAAGGGGCTATCAGGAGATTAAGACACCTATAATACTCAATAAAGAGCTTTGGCATCGCTCAGGACATTGGGATAATTACAAGGACAATATGTATTCGGTAGAGATTGACGATACGGATTTTGCAATAAAACCCATGAATTGCCCCGGTGGTATGCTCGTTTACAAAAGGAAGCTTCATTCCTACAGAGATCTTCCAGTAAGGATGGGCGAGCTTGGCCTTGTTCACAGGCATGAGCTATCTGGTGCTCTCCATGGTCTTATGAGAGTAAGATGCTTTACCCAGGATGATGCTCATATTTTTATGACGCCGGATCAGATACTCGGTGAGGTCACGAATGTTATCAGACTGGTCGATGATTTCTATAATATCTTCGGATTCAAATATCATGTGGAGCTGTCTACAAGGCCTGAGAAATCAATAGGCACTGATGAACAGTGGGAGATGACTACAAAAGCTTTGAAGGGTGCATTGGAAGCCAATAACCTCACTTATCAGGTGAATGAAGGAGACGGCGCATTTTATGGACCAAAGATTGACTTCCACCTGGAGGATTCAATCGGGCGTACATGGCAGTGCGGCACGATACAGCTGGATATGATGATGCCGGAACGCTTTGACCTTAGTTATATAGGAGCTGATGGAGAAAAGCACAGACCCGTCATGATACACAGAGTTATATTTGGCAGCATAGAGAGATTTATAGCCATCCTGACAGAGCATTTTGCAGGAGCCTTCCCAGTTTGGCTTGCACCTGTACAGGTTAAGATACTGCCAATAATCGACAAGCACCATGACTATGCACGAGAATTGCAGAAGAAGCTTGAGGCAGTAGGCATCAGAGTAGAGGCAGACTTCAGAAATGAAAAGGTGGGCTTCAAGATTAGGGAGGCACAGATGGAAAAGGTACCATATATGCTTGTTATAGGCGACAAGGAGATGGAAAACGACCAGGCAGCCGTCAGGTCGCGCAAGGACGGAGACCTTGGCCCCATGCCTGCTGATGCTTTTATTAGCCGTATTGTTGAAGAGGTTAAAACAAAGGCGCTATAAGAAGACTGGTGGGAATTCCAAAGGCAGTTTGGGAACACCGACGAGAACACCGACGGGATCACTCTAATGGCGATGTAGTTTGCATAACAGTACAAGTGATATAGAGGTCTAAAACAGAAGGGCATTGCCGTGAAAAGAGAGATAATTTAGCGGTATGCCCTTTTTTTGTTCAGCTAATGGAAATGTTATGCTCTGAGAGGTATAATAGTTTAAAATACAAATGAAGCGGTGGTGTTGAAAGCTATGAGTAAAGCGGATATTAATTTTAAGGAAATGTGCGCTGATATTATAGAGAACGGTTACTCTTCAGAAGGTCAAAAGGTGAGGGCAGTATGGGAGGACGGAAGGCCGGCTCATACCATTAAGAGATTCTGTGTTGTTAACAGGTATGACCTTTCAGAGGAGTTCCCTATACTAACATTAAGGGGTACTAATCTGAAAAATGCTATTGATGAAATCCTTTGGATTTGGCAAAAGAAATCTAATGATATTAATGAGCTAAATAGCCATATATGGGACAGCTGGGCCGATGAGACAGGATCAATTGGAAAGGCCTATGGCTATCAGCTGCAGGTGAAGCATAAATACGCAGAAGGCGAATTCGACCAGGTCGACAGAGTATTATTTGATCTGAAGCACAATCCCTACAGCCGACGTATCATGACGAATCTATATGTGCACAGCGACCTGCATGAGATGAACCTTTACCCTTGCGCCTACAGTATGACCTTTAATGTTACCGGAAATAAACTAAATGGTATATTGAATCAGAGGTCTCAAGATATATTGGTTGCCAACAACTGGAATGTGTGCCAGTACGCGGTTCTGATTCACATGCTAGCTCAGGTCAGTGGTTTTGAGGCTGGTGAGCTAGTACATGTGATAGCAGATGCACATATTTATGACAGGCATATACCGTTGGTAGAGGAATTGATTAGCCGTGAACCATACCCGGCACCGCGTCTTGTCATCAACCCGGATGTGAAGGACTTCTATGATTTCAGAGTTGAGGACTTTGTGTTGGAAAACTATCAGAGAGGGCCTCAGATAAAAAATATTCCTGTGGCTGTATGAGTAAGTAGCCTGGAGATGTATGGAAGTTTATCAGTGGCGTGAATAGGTCACAATGGTTCTATAGACAGCGGGAGTAGGTCTCAATGCTTTGCCCATTATTATGATACGAGGTTGAAGATATGAAGGCGATTTTGTCAGCAGACTTAAATTGGGGGATAGGCTATAAGGGCCAATTACTGCAGCGTGTTCCCGAGGATATGAAGTATTTCAAGAAAATGACTGCGGGAAAGGTTGTTGTGATGGGCCGTGAGACATTTGAATCACTACCAGGTAAGCAGCCTCTCAAGGACCGTATAAATATAGTTCTTACTAAGAACAGCGATTACGATGCAGAAGGGCTCATAATTTGTCATTCCATTAAAGCGCTTTTCGAAGAACTGAAAGCCTACCAGCCTGAGGAAGTTTTTGTTATTGGAGGGCAAATGATATACACTCTACTCCTGCCCTACTGCTCCGAGGTTTATATCACGCGCTTTGAGAAAGCTTTTGAGGCTGACCGGTATTTCCCTGATCTTGATAAATTGGAAAACTGGGAATTAGCAGAGGAAAGCACGACCCATTACCATAATGATATGGGATTCAGGTTTACAAAATATGAAAATAAATCAGTGCAGATACCTCAGTAACATCAGCGCAGATGCCTAAGTAACTTCGGCAGAGCTGCTCTCGCGTTATTCATTCCATTGCCCTGCGGTTTTTTGAATTATTTCTGTCAATAAGCTAATAATATTACTGAAAAATAGTTTTGGAGCCAGTAGTATTATTTAAGAAAGGGACATGGTAGTGGAATACAAAAGAGCGGAAGAGATAATGCAATCCCATGGTGTAATCGATGTGAACTACAACGGTATGCCTGTGTGGATAGAGGCAATAAAGGGAGATATGGCCGAAATAACATTTATCGGGCTGGACAGAAGTTTGAATATTGAAGTGAATGAATTGAATGAAGCAGGTCCCATACATTCTATCTAAAATGGAAGGAATGGTATGGGCCTTTGTATATGCGGCTTTCAAGCGCATGCTTTCAGGTGAGAGCTTGTGGAGGTCGCAATGTAGAGCGTAGAGTGTATCCTGTGATATGATTCCCCCTATATCTTCGGAAGTAGCCCTGTGCGGAGGTAACCAAAGTGTTTGTATGACGTCAAACATATTGCGTTGGCATCACTTTTATGCTCTGTTTTAGGCTCCTTTTATGTCTATTGTGCAATTCTACATCTGTTATCGGATAAATCTGGGTAAGTTGTAAAATGAAGTGACGCAAGACATAAAAAAATAGACTCATGGTAAA
>CAZEIH010000077.1:0-6493 GCA_964512095.1 uncultured Oscillospiraceae bacterium | reverse complement strand
ATCTTTATCTCACGGAGGGTATAGGTCAGGATACGATTACACTGAACGGAGTGACAGTAGAAGGGAGAACCATTATCGCCGGTACGCTTAACGATAAGCAAATCGTTTCATACAATCCGAAGCCTGATGATACGGATAGCCCAAGTGGCGGAGGCTCGTCCGGCGGAGGTTCATCCGGAGGTGGCACATCCAAGCCAAAACCAAAGCCAAAGCCTTCGCCCGACCCCGATCCCGACCCCGACTCCGATCCCGACCCCGACCCCGATCCCGATCCCGATCCCGATCCCGATCCCGACCCCGATCCCGATCCCGATCCCGACCCCGACCCCGACCCCGATGATGCAGAGCCTGACACCGTCGCACCCAGTGTGCCAAAGGGCCTCACCGGCACGGCATTGTCATCTGCCGCAATCAACTTAAGCTGGACAGCCAGTACCGATAATGTGGGCGTAGCCGGTTACCGCATCTATCGCGACGGCACGCAGATCGATACAAGCACCTCGACAAGCCACAGTGACAGCGGACTTACTACCGACGTGACCTACAGCTATACTGTATCGGCGTATGATGCAGCGGGCAATGTGAGTAATAAGTGCAGCGCCGTGAGAATAACAACACCTACAGATGTAGGTGCCATATATTACGTCGACCAAACTCATCCGCAGGCTAGTGATACAAATCCGGGCACACAGGCTCAGCCCTGGTTAACAATCCAAAACGGTATGTCGAAAGTGAGTGCCGGTGATACAATAATTGTCCGGAAGGGAACTTATAACGAAGCTGTTACCACCACCGTGGATGGTGCGCCCGGCCTGTCAATCAAAATAAAGGCATGCCCTGGAGAGAAGGTCGTTGTCGACCGTTTCTGGTTCAATCACAGCTATTATAAAATAGAAGGTTTTGATATTCTGGCTACGCGTTATGCGGCAGTATATATTAGAGAGGGCCGATCTAATATCGAGATCACTGGCAATACCATCAATGTGGAGAATGGAGACGACGTATTTGCAATTAACTGTCCCGGAGGGGCAAACGCGCATTCGACAAATAATCTGATCATAAGGAATAATATTTTTGGACCATCTGTAACGGCTGGAATCTATTGTATCCGATTGCGGGGATACAATCATCTTGTCGATGGAAATACATTCAATTATTGGAACGGATATGACGCAATTATCATGCTGGCTCGCGAATCGATCATTTCCAATAATGTATTCAACAGCATATCACACTGGGAAGGAACTGAAAACCACCCGGATTGTATCCAGGTGAATGCCGAGAAAAATTCGATGCAGAACGATGTCATCGTTGAGAATAATGTTTTCAAAAACTGTTCCGGGCAAGGCATAAGGATGTACCAGGAGCCATCAAACAATCAGTACTGTCCGAACTGGACAATACAAGACAATCTGTTCATCAATATGGGAGCTAAAGCGTTACAAACTCGGGGTGACAACTGCCGTGTCTATAATAACTTATTCTATTTGTCAACAGTAAATACCGGTCACCCATTGGGCTTTCTGTCAGATAATACAAACAGCACGGCGAATAACAATTTGTTCATAGGCTGTGGAAGTAATCCGGACTCCAGAAGTCATGGCTGGTGGAACGATGATACTGCTGTACCAATCGAGCATCGGAATAATTTTGTAGCTGGGCATCCTTCTTCGGGATATATGGCCAAAAGCGAGTTTGTTGAAAGCACAGGAATAAATGGCGGAGATCCGATGCTTAAAAATGCTCATGTCGATTGGGTATGGGCTGATGACAATGGTGATGACTATGATGGGTCAAATTGTTCTTTTGAAGTAAATGATGCTGATATACATAAATTTAAAGTAAATGATTTTGTAGAATATTCTTCGTTCATTAACGGAGCAGATGGTGTCGCAAGAAAAATCGTATCAATTGAAGGAAATGTAGTGTATTTTGAGCCTCATATAGCTGGGTATACCTCTCCTGATTGCGGTGTTAAAAAACCTGACTATTTCTCGGACGGAGACGTTTGCAACGTATTCATACTCCTTTGGGGGGAACAAGACTGGCAGCCAGGTGATACAGTTTTTCCTGATTACACCACGTCACGGACAGAGCTGCAATATCATATGGAAGGCAAGGATACTCGGAATAGTTCAATTATCAATGAGGGCACGCCCCCATACCCCCTCACTACGGGCGAAATGAATTCGCCCTACGCTACACTTCGTGCGCCACGTCTAAACGTGGCGTTTGAACAACGTCGGCTGGTCGCAAACTGCGTTTGCTGCACGCCCATGCATCCTGAGTGAGGGATTGCAACCCGCCACTGACAGCTTTTTCAATCGGTAACCCCCACCTAAGAGGAGGGGGACTGTGACATTGTTCAAATGGTGATTTGGAAAGAGGGGCAACCTACTATATTGCAGATGGTGAATGCGTTTGGAATATCGGAGCATATGAGTTTGACGCTCAGTGAAGCTCCTTATTTTCTTCAACGGTTAAGCAGAATGCTAAAATCCTACTTGAAGCCCCATATATTGACGTTATTAATGTTTTTATGTATAATTATACAAGCTAAGGAGTTAATTGCTACAATACCAGAACGAATATTTCAAGTGGAACGCATAGGTGTATTTATAAGTAATTTGAGGGAGAAACTTATTTAATGAAACGATTGGTTAGAAAATTGCTTTTATCCAGCCTCGCATTATGTATTGCCTTTAGCATATGCACAGCAGGTACAGCAAAAGTTTATGCAAATGAGGTAAACGAGCTAAATGAACTAAGCGGCCACTGGGCAGGGGAGACCCTTACTGAGTGGGTAAGGCTTGGCCTTCTTAAGGGCGATAATAACGGTAATTACAACCCTGACAAAGAAATATCACGTGCCGAATTCATGGCTCTTGTGAACCGTGTGATGAATTACACTGCTAAGAGCGACAGCATACGGAAGTTTACTGATGTATCTGCGAACAATTGGTACTATGCTGATGCTTCAAAGGCTCTTGCGGCAGGATACATCAATGGTACTACAGCCAAAACCCTCTCGCCGGAGGACACGATCACAAGAGAGCAGGCCATTACGATAATATCCCGAATAAAGGGTATTGATCAGGATGGTGACGTCGGCATTCTTTCCAAGGTCAGTGATTCCACTAAAATATCGGAGTGGGCGAAGGGACCTATCGCCGGAGTGATCCGGGAAGGTCTAGTGACCGGCAGTAACGGAAGGATAAACCCCAAAACAAATACAACGCGTAGTGAAGCAGTTGTCCTTCTGGATAGGGTACGAACTGATACAAGAATGTATTATTTTGCAGGTACATATGGGCCTGAAAGTGGTACAGCTACAGCAGGCAATGTTGTTATTGCCTCACCGGGCATAAAGCTTCGGAACATAATAGTGACCGGTGACTTGGAGATAGCGGAAGCAGTTGGAGAAGGAGAGGCTACTCTGGATAATGTTGCCGTACGTGGAAAAATAGTTGCCAAAGGCGGTAACCCTGCAATAATAGCTGCTGCTGATGGCGACAGTGGCTCTCAAGGCGGCGGAGGTACAGGCAGTAGCGGAACGCCGAGCGGCGGAGGAAGCAGCAAGGGTGGCGGTGGCTCCAAAGGTGGCGGTGGCAGCAAGGGTGGAGGAGACGATGGAGATAAGGGCGGAGGAGGCAAAGAAGACGATGATGATAGCGATCAGCCTACTCCAATAATAGTCAATATAACTTCGATTAGCCCAATAAAGGTCACAGCTGATCATCATGAAGCATATTCGCTGCCGGCAAAGGCAACAGTAGACTTATCAAATGGGAAAACTGCTCAGCTTGATGTATCCTGGGCCCCTTGCTCAGTTTCTACTATGTACTGCGGGGAATTCACTTTTGAAGGCGTCGTAACTGAAACCGCGGAAATAAAAAACCCTCAGATAATCAAGACAAATCTGACGCTGACTGTAGTGCCGGTGGTTGTGGGCATCTCAATAACCAGTCCTCCATCCAAGCTGACATATGAGGTTGGTGAAGAGATGGATCTGGCAGGACTTGTTGTCAAGGGAAGTTATTCTAACAATACAACAAAAACAGAAAACGTAACAATGAGCAATATATCCGGCTATGATTCGTCCAAAGTAGGAGAAAAGAAGATAACCGTTACAATCGGCGGCAAAACAGACACATTCAGGGTGAATATAATACCCCGGGAATCACCCATGCAGGACACCTATTACATCAGGCAGGGAGCATCAGGGGCTAAAAATGGGACTGACTGGACTAATGCATGGACTGATCTTCCGGATGTTCTGGAAAGAGGGGCAACCTATTATGTAGCGGCGGGAACATACGGAACACACATATTCCAAGATGCTGAGATAGGCTCCGAGGTTATTACCATCAAAAAGGCGACAGTTGACAATTATGGCACGGATATAGGCTGGAAAGCATCTTACGCCGATGGCCAGGCTCTTTTCACTGCTGAGAAGGGTCCGATATTTCAGTTCAATACCGGATACTATACATTTGATGGTCAGACAGGAAAGGATAAATCCGGACATGGAATAAGGGTCTATAATCCCGATGACGGGGAAGGCAGCGGCACTGGCTCTACAATCAGTGCAAGGACTGTGTCCCGTTACCTGACATTTGAACATGTGGAAATTGAAGGCTGTAACTGGAGAGAAGATGAAACGCCCTCTACCAGGCTAATGTATTTGATCGGTGATGTCAGCCACTTTACAATGCGTAATAGTTATGTTCATGAATCAAGCGCCCAATGGGCTTATATGTGCAATTCTACGGATGTTCTAATAGAACATTGTTATTTCGATAATTGTTTAAATGGTATGGGCTTAAAAATATTTGGAAAATCAGACAAGATGAATGTTGTTATTCGCTATAATACGTTTAAAAATGTGTTTAATTGCAATAACTTTATCCAATTGGGTGAGCACCATTGTACGAGGAGCGGTGGTTATGAGATTTACGGTAATGTATTTTTTATGAGTGATCCTGCGGCAAGCTGCACTATTGCCATAGGAAACTGTAGCGATTCCGCCAATGACAATGTATTAATTTATAACAATACTTTTGTCGGACTTAGAGGATGCGGGCTTTCTTTCGACAATGTGAACGATACAAACATTGCTGCCAATAATCTATGGGTGGATTGTTCGGGAAATCTAGGATTTAAAAATATTAAAGACCAGAATAATAGCAAGAATGTCTTTAAATCTAATATTTTCGTCAACGCCGATGAAGACGATTTTCGGCTGATCGTGCCAATTGAGGGCGGGACGGCTTTAGGCAGTGACTATCAGACCGACCCCGATGGTTACACTCGTGGAGAAGATGAACAATGGGATTATGGCGCTTACGAATACAGGGAAGATGATCGCCCTCATGCTTTCATTGACTATTCTACAATTACAGGAAATCTTACCGGCTACGAACCATTCCGGGTGAACGTTGACGGAGCTGGCTCCAAAATCCCCAATGGATGCAGCATTACTTCATATGCCTGGGATTGGGGTGATGGGACAACTTCCTCCGGAAGTACTGCAAATCATGTGTTATCTGACGGCCAACATACCGTTTCACTAACGATTACTGACAATCTGAATCGTACAGACACAAGAAAGCTTTCTGTAAACGTCTTGCCGGCAAAATACCCTAACCTATATCTATATCTGCCTTTGAACGGGGATTGTGAGGATGCTTCCGACAAGGGAATGCAGGCAGGCGGCACACTGCTTTATGATCAGGGTATAATCGGACAAGCTGGCCGTTTCAATCAAGATACGAGCCGCTCAATCAATGTGGAACATAGTGATTATCTGGATGGTATGGAGAACATGACGATCTCTTTTTGGGCTAGGAAGGATACAGCCCAAGAAAGTGCTACCGTGATAACAAAACATGTTCTATATCGAATTGACCTTTCCGCAGACGGCATAAAGGGAAGGCTATGGAATACACATGGAGAAGACGGTTCCACCGAAGGTAAGAATACTGTAGCTGATACACAATGGCATCATTATGCGATGGTTTATGACGGCTCAACAATAAAAGTCTACATTGATGGTGCTGTTTGCGGTACTGCTCAGTTCAGCGGCACAATTAACACTAATCCGGACAAATCGCTTGTAATCGGGCGAGATCCCTGGGGCGAAAGCTTCAATGGGTTGATGGACGAGATCAGACTCTATGACAGGGCATTGACAAACAATGAAATACTTGACTTAACAAAGATAGAATGAGGCTCAAATGATTATTTTACTATAATTATGGGGAGCGCCTTATTACAGCACATAAGGAAAATATAGCTTAAGCAAACCATAGGAAAAGGGCACAAGCAGTGGGGATGGGAGGAAGTAAGAGAACCGTCCCCCTGCAATAACTCACTCAACTGACGGACTAGCAGTTCTTCCTATACTCTCTGGGCGGGACGCCAATATGCTTTTTAAACTGCTATGAACAGCGCCATCGTCAGCCTTGTAGCCGCAGGTGGTACGGTAGGATTC
>CAZEIH010000076.1:0-6551 GCA_964512095.1 uncultured Oscillospiraceae bacterium | reverse complement strand
ATTCATTTCGCCCGTAGCGAGGGGGTATGGGGGCCTGCCCCCATTGGAAATTGAAAGGATAAAACAATGACTGATAGTACTGATGGTAGCAAGGATTATGGTAGCAGGGATATTGCAGCCGCCTCTATAAGGATAGCTCTTACATGTGATAGGGCGGAAGAAAAGCAATTACAAGCTGAGTTTATGAAGCATGGAATACGTACTGCCGCCGTAGATTACGGAGGGGAATTTACCTATTCTGCAATGAAGATAATCGAAAGAGCAATAGTATCTTCAAAGAGAGAGGGAGTCATCAATGAATGCCATGTAGAAGAAGGTGCAATCGCCGGAGCTACCAGGGAAGCTTTATCTCAAATTATGCCTAAAGCTCTTGGGTTAAATGTAGGTGGGAAAATAGGTATAGCACGCTTTAAGAATCATATAAGCGTTTCAATATTTTTTGGTATTGGACTTCTACATTTGAATGAAGTAGCCATAGGCCTTGGACATAGGGTGGTGTAGTAATGGTCAGAGCGATAAGAGGTGCAACTACTGTTAATGAAAATAGCGTTGACGAAATAAATTCTGCAACTATTGAGCTTTTAAAGGAAATAACCAGACAAAACCAAATTAGTGAAGGCGACATAATCAGTATTATATTTTCAGTAACTTCAGACATCAATGCCGCTTTTCCAGCCACAGCAGCAAGACTGATGGGATGGACAAGAACTGCTATGATGTGTACATATGAGATAGATGTGCCAGGTAGCCTGAGAAAATGCATCAGAGTTATGATGCATATAGAAACAGAAAAGAGCATAAATGCACTTAAGTACGTCTATTTGCGTGAAGCAAAAAGGCTCAGACCTGATATTTCAGGAAAAAACCAACTTACGGAGGATTGACACAAAGCATGGTCAACATTGCAATAGACGGACCGGCAGGTGCTGGAAAAAGCACTATCGCCAAGGCTATATCCCACAAATTGGGGATTGTATATCTAGATACTGGTGCTATGTACCGTACTGTAGCTCTCAAAGCAATCAGTTCGGGAATAGATACTTTGGATAAAAAACGCTTGACTGAGCTTGTTAATGATATTGACATTCGAATCGAATATAAGGATAATGAACAAAGAATATTTCTTGAAGGAAACGATGTTACAGGAATGATAAGAACGCAGGAGGTAACTATCGGTTCTTCAAATGTTGCAGTTATACCTGGTGTTAGAATAAAAATGGTGGACCTGCAAAGGAAGATAGCAAAAGATAACGATGTGGTGATGGACGGCAGAGATATTGGTACATATGTTTTGCCGGATGCAGAGTTTAAGTTCTTTTTGACAGCAACCCTTGACGAAAGAGCAAAGAGAAGATATGACGAAATGATTTCCAAGGGTATGACTGATGTAGATTTTGACGAAGTTAGAAAGGATATTGCATTCAGAGATAAGAATGACAGCTCAAGGGCTTTTGCACCATTGTCTAAAGCTCCTGACGCCTTAGAGATAGATACCACAGGCCTAGAGCCACAGGAAGTCATAGATATCATTCTTGACCATATTGAAAACAAAAGATAAGATGGTGCGTACATAATGAGAGCATTTGCAAGATTAATAACTAAAATCATATTCAAAATATTATTTAAAGTTGAAGTAATAAACCTTAGTAAGGTTCCTGTCGAAGGTTCTGCGCTGGTTTGTGCAAATCACAATACAATTTTGGATATGTTTTTTTTGGGCTATAAATTAAAGAGATGGATACATTGGATGGCCAAGGAAGAGTTGTTTAGAAATTCAATAGCCGCATATGTATTAAGGAAGCTAGGAGCATTTTCCGTAAAGAGAGGCAGAGGAGACGTGAGCTCCATTAAAAATGCGTATAAGCTGTTGGAGGATGGTAAGCTGGTGGGTATATTTCCTCATGGGACCAGGATAGATTCTACCAATATAGAAAAGGCTAGGGTTAAGTCTGGGGCTGTGATGATAGCAGTTAATGCCGGAGTTCCCATAGTACCGGCTACTGTCAGTGGCAGCTACAAATTATTCAGCAGGATGAAGATCATATTTGGAGATCCGTTTTACATTGAGAAAAAGGAAGAAAAATTTACAAAGGAAGAAATATCGGATCTGAGTAAAGATATAGTCAGGAAAATTTATTCACTTTCGGAGGCGTACAGGTGAGAATAATTCTGGCATCTACAGCGGGCTTTTGTTTTGGAGTCAACAATGCAGTAAATAAAGCCTATGATATGTTGGATAATGGAGAGAAAATATACACTCTCGGACCTATAATCCACAATGAACAGGTCGTAGACGACCTTAAAAAAAAAGGTGTGGATGTGATTTCTGATGTTAGTAGCGTATCTGTAGGCTCGAAGGTCATAATTAGAGCTCATGGAGTTAATCCTAAAATATATAAGGAGCTAACAACTAATAATATATGTATTGTTGATGCAACCTGTCCTTATGTAAAAAAGATACACAATCTTGTACATGAGAAACATAGTGAAGGCTTTCAGATTGTTATTGCAGGTGATAGGGAGCATCCAGAGGTTAAGGGAATAGATGGATGGTGCGGTAATACGGCTTTTATAGCAAACAATCCTGACGACATGGACATCTTTCCTAAAACAGAACAGAAGTGCTGTTTAGTGGCTCAGACGACAATAAGGAAAGAAAAATTTGATGGTATTTATGAAAAATTGAAAGAAAAATGCAAAAACGTCTTAAAATTTGATACAATATGTAATGCAACCAGCAATCGACAGGAGGAAACCCTAAAAATTGCGCAAGAGTCTGATATGATGCTTGTTATAGGTAGTAAGAACAGCTCCAACACGCAGAAGCTTTACGAAATCAGTAAAAATATTTGTGAAAAGACATATTTGATTGAGACGTACGGTGATTTGCCACCGATAAATATAAAAGAAATAAATACGCTGGGCATAACAGCCGGAGCATCTACACCGGAACGCATAATCAAGGAGGTTATTGAGAAAATGGACGAATTAAATAAACAGGAGAATGAGATGAGCTTTGAGGAAGCTTTCGAAAGTTCGATAGTGACACTCAGAAGCGGAGAAATTGCCAAAGGTAAGATAATCGGCTATAACAACGCCGAAATATTTGTGGATCTAGGATACAAATCCGATGGTATCATACCTATAGGCGAGTATACAGATGATCCTGATTTTAAGCCTGAGACAAGTATCAAAATAGGTGATGAGATTGAAGTATTCATAGTAAGGGTAAATGACGGTGAAGGAAACGTAATGCTTTCCAAGAAGAAAGTCGACTCTATGAAGAACATCGAAGAAATTGAGGAAGCTTACAAAAACAAGACACCTGTTACAGGCAAAGTCATTGAGATTACTAATGGCGGTATCATAGCCAGTATGAAGGGTGTACGTGTTTTTATTCCAGCTTCTCAGATATCAGAGAGGTATGTAAAAGACCTAAATGAATACATGAAACAGAGCGTTACTGTTAGAATAGTAGAGTTTAACAAGCAAAGAAGAAAAATCGTAGGTTCTAGAAGGATAATACTTGCTGAAAGCAGAGCTCAGTTGTCTGAACAGTTCTGGGGCAGTATTGAAGTAGGGAAAAAGTATGATGGAGTGGTTAAGAACCTGATGGATTTTGGTGCGTTTGTTGATATAGGCGGTGTGGATGGATTGGTACATGTCTCTGAAATGTCGTGGACAAAGATAAAGCATCCCTCTGACATTTTAAAGATTAATGATAAAGTACAAGTGACTGTGTTGGAGTTTGACGCTGATAAGAAGAGGATTTCCCTTACCATGAAAAAGGATGAGGAAAATCCATGGTTCAAAGCAGACGAAAAATTCAAGGTAGGAGACATAGTAAAAGGTACTGTAATTAGGCTAGTTCCCTTTGGAGCGTTTATTGAACTGGAAAAAGGCCTTGATGGGCTTGTTCATATTTCCCAAATCTCAAATGTCAGGATCGCAAAGCCGGCAGATGTTCTTGAGGTTGGGCAGGAGGTAGAGACAAAAATAGTAGAGTTCAATATTGAAACAAAGAAAATTAGCCTTAGCATAAAAGAGGTAAATCCAATAGATCCTCCTTATGCACAGGCACCTGAAAATACAGCTAAGGAAGAAGTAGATACTGATGCTCAGCCGGTAGCTGAAAAGCAAGAAGCTGAAAAGCAAGAAGCTCCAAAGGAGCACAAGGAAGAATTGACCAACACTATCGCAGATGCTGTCGGTTCAGTTAATGAAGAGAATTAATTAATATTTTATTCCCATATTGTAAAATGCAGGACTTTGTCTTGCATTTTATCAATATGGATAATTATTTTAAGGGAGTGTTCAGTCATGGATTATGAAGGCTTTAAGCTTGAAATATACAAATTGACAGATATAAACCTTAGCTTGTACAAAGAAAAACAGATGAAGAGAAGAATAGACTCCCTTATACGAAAAAATGGCTATGAGCTTTATAAAGACTATGTACAAGCACTAAAGAGAGAAAAAAACATTTATAATGAATTTATAAACTATCTTACAATTAATGTATCTGAATTCTACCGCAACCCTGAACAATGGGATGTGCTCAAGGATCAGATGCTACCTATGCTGAGCAATAGATTCCCAGACCTGAAGGTTTGGAGCACGGCCTGCTCTACGGGAGATGAGCCCTATACTCTCGTGATGGTATTAAATCAGCATATACCCCTTGGGAATATAAAAATATTAGCTACGGACATTGATGAGGAAGCACTACGAAAGGCAAAAGCTGGCAATTATTCCGAAAAGAGCCTTGAGAAGCTGCCTAGAGCTTATATAAATAAGTATTTTACAAAGGATGAGAACATCTATACTATAAAGGACGAAGTAAAAAGATGTGTGGAGTTCAGTAAAATTAATTTACTAAAAGATCCTTATCCATCACAATGCGACTTAATCGTATGCCGTAATGTTCTCATATATTTTACGGAAGAGGCCAAGTCTGAAATGTATGCGAAATTTAACAAGGCGATGAAGAACAATAGCATACTCTTTATAGGCAGCACAGAGCAAATAATTATGTCTGGACGGTACAAGCTCAATCCCATCAAAACCTTTTTCTATACAAAGGATGGGGATATTTAATATGGCTGTGTCTATGAGGAAAACTATATTTCTTGTAGATATGAATGCATTTTTCATTACCTGTGAAATGTCAATAAATCCAGAACTGAAAGGGCATCCCGCAGCTGTTGCAGGTGATCCTAAATATAGAGCTGGCATCATACTTGCAGCTAATTATGATGCAAGGGCCTTTGGAGTCAGAACTACAATGCTTGTACGCGAGGCATTATCCATATGTCCGGGACTTATACTTGTTCCACCAACCCATGGACTGTATGAGCGTAAGTCAGATGAATTCATGCAAATATTATCTAGATACGCACCTATAATTCAAAAAAACAGCATAGATGAAGCATGGCTTGACCTGACAGGATGTGAAAAGCTTTTTGGCAAGCCTATAGAGATTGCCCAGAAAATAATGAAGGAAATAATGGACGAGCTTGATTTATGGTGTTCTATCGGCATATCCGAAAACAAATTTCTGTCAAAAATGGCATCTGACATGAAGAAACCGTTAGGGATAACAGAGCTATGGAAAGATGATGTGAAATCTAAGCTTTGGCCTCTTAAGGTAAGGGAAATGTATGGGATAGGGAAAAAAACAGAGAAAAGGCTAAACGAGCTTGGCATCATTACCATAGGAGAGTTGGCTATATGTAATGAGAAAGTATTGAGTGATGTCTTTGGAAAATACGGGTATGAGCTAAGACTGCTTGCCAACGGCATAGATCCGTCTCCTGTTGAACCAGCGCCAAGGAGTGAAACAAAATCCATCAGCAGATCCACCACTTTATCAAAGGACATTATCAATATGGATGAAGCAAGGACAGTGTTGCTGGAGTTAGCTGAGGATGTAGGGGAAGAGGCAAGGCGCAGCGATTTTAAGGGGAAGACCGTTTCAATAACGATTCGTTACAATGATTTCAAGACAATATCACGTCAAAGGGCTATTATACCATCGTATTTAACAAAGGATATTTTCAGGATAGGAGCAGAGCTTCTGGCGGATAATTGGGATGGATGTAGGCCTATCAGGCTTCTTGGAATCGGAATATCCAATACAGCTGAAAATATACCAGAGCAGCTCTCCATTTTCGATGTGAATGACCACCTGCCTGATGGGGTAAGGAAAGAAGAAAGCCTCGAAAAAACCATGGATGCTATACGTTCACGCTTTGGCAGCGATAAACTGAAAAGAGCAACGCTATTGGAGGAGAATAAAAAGCCATAAAAAGTTGCCCCTCAAGGCCCCGTGATGTGCGAGTACGATGACAAGTGGAAAAGACCTATGTAATTGCGAGTACGATGACAAGTGGAAAAGGCCTATGTAAATCCAAATACGATGACAAGTGGAAAAGGCCTATGTAAATCCGAATACGATGTCAAGTGGAAAAGGCCTATGTAATTCCGAATACGATGTCAAGTGGAAAAGGCCTATGTAAATCCGAATACGATGGCAAGTGGAAAAGGCCTAT
>CAZEIH010000075.1:0-6619 GCA_964512095.1 uncultured Oscillospiraceae bacterium | reverse complement strand
ATAATTGTTTATGCCATATGTTTCATATATTAAGAATGCTATAATCTTGCCTAAAGATTGTTTAAACAAAAATATTTATGTGCGGATTATCAGATTTTGCAATGGTGCAACCCGCTGTAATGGAGGTATTATATGCGATACGAGTTTAGTTTTTACAAGGATGAGGATTTTGATGGAATTGAAGAGCTGATACTTGCATCCTACCAATGGGATTATCCCATTTGGGGACTGAGCAGGCATGAATTCACCGTAGGCTTGCATCCGTCACATACTGGACACTATCATGCCTTATATCACACCGTTGGTGTCTACTGGGAAAATGGCAAAATAGTCGCCTGTGTCATCAATGAAGGCAATTTCGACGGAGAGGCCTTTTTCCTGTTTGATACCCAAGAGCGAGGAGCAGACAAGGAGCTTCTTAAGGACATGATAAAGTTTGCAAAGACCCACGCTTCGGCTATTAAGGAAGACGGAAGAACAAAGTCTCTAAATCTATATGTGCCCACATGGAACAAGGTATTAAAGGGAATGGTTCTGGAATCAGGCTTTAAGGACACAGAATATGCTGAAGAATCATATATTTTACCCTTTAATAATAAGCTCTTCGATGTGAAGCTCCCAGATGGTTACACCTTTGCTGATGGTAATACCACTGCTGACTTTTATCTTTCCAACACTCATCGCTTATCCTTTGGCTACAGCAAAGAATCTTATGCCTGTGAACATGGAGAACAGGCTTTCCATGATCTGCGAAAGATGAAGCATTATAGAAAGGATCTGGACATCTGCGTTCTCGATGAGCTGAAAAGACCAGTCGCATTTGCTATCCTATGGTATGACGAGAAGATGCCTTATTGCGAGCTCGAACCCTTGGGTGTTGTCTGGTGGGAAAGAAGAAAAGGGTTTGCAACAGCAATCTTGCACGAAGCGGCAAATCGAATTCAGTCAATATTTCCGAAATGTACTGGAATGCTAGGCGGAGATCAGCCCTTTTACAGTAACATCGGTTACGAGAAAAAATCATCCATCCCGGTATATCACTGGGAGCTTGAAGTCTTCATTTCTTGGGAGAAGGAATCCTATGATAAGGATTACGCAAAAGAAGTATAGGAATAACCGGAAAAAGCCTTGTTTGTATAAGAAGACCTAAATTGCTATAATGATAACCTTATGGTCTATTTTTTGGTAAAAATATTATTTGACTGATTTTGACCCGTAATAAATCCTTGAAATGCCCTGAGAATCAAGGGTTAGTGTATTCTAAATATTGTAGTAGTGTAGCTATTTGTAGCAAATATTTTTTTCCGCCATAAAGTGTACCTGCCAAACCCGCCGAGGTTTTATCGGCGGGTTTGGCAGGTACCGTTGTATGTATGCTCAAAAGTTCCTATTTCTAAATTGAGTTTTCTCATAGATGAATAAAATTCTTTTAATCTATTGACTACTCCGCTATAAGAATATCCCATACTTAACACTCCGAAAAACGACTTTGGCTTTCCCCTACATAAAGAGCAGGAAAGCCAATAAATCAATCAAGAATAGCGTCTATCTGTTCTCTTGTGTATTTCTGGTTAATTACTGAGGAACAGAAAATGCATTTCTTCCGCCTTCAGGGAAAGCACAGAACTGAGAAAGAATATTGGGCGTATGATACAACATCCAAAGAGACACCAAAACGCGGCATTACGTTGACAGTAAACCAGGATGCCATAGACAAAGCAAGGGAGAGATATGGCTTCTTTGCTCTCATCAGTAATTCTGTAAAGGATCCTCTCGCAGCGCTCAGCATCTATCGTATGAGGGATGTAGTCGAGAAAGCATTCTTTGATGTCAAAGAACAGCTCAATCTCAAGCGTACGTTGGTTTCTTCAGAAACTGGGCTCGAAGGAAAGCTCTTTGTTGAATTCGTAGCGCTTATATACCTTTCCTACATCAAACAGAAGATGGAGGAAAAAGGACTGTTTTCAAAGTACACTATGCACCAGCTCCTTGACGAGCTTGATGTAATTGAATGCTTCACAGAACCCGGAAGAGCCCCAATACAAGGTGAGGTTCTGAAGAAGCAGGAACAAATATATCAGGATCTCGATGTCACGCCGCTGTTGGCGTCACCCGGGAGAATTTAACACGTAAAGAAACATCGTTTGGTGTTCCGGGAGTGCAGGTTATTCTCCGTAAAACCGGCCGCTTGCCCGTATAGTACGCACCTGGGTATCAAAGTCATTGTAAACCAGGCCATACCTTATACTCTCTCCATACTCCCATTCGAAATTGTCAATCAGCGACCAATGATAATAACGCTTAATTGGTATTCCGTCATCAATAAGCCGCGTTATTTGCTTTAAATGGTCATAAATAAATTTTGCCCGTATTTTATCACTCGAATCGCATACTCCATTCTCAGTAATAAAGATTGGGACATTATACTTCTCATAGCATTCTCGGCAAATCTGATAGAGCCCCTCTGGATAGATTTCCGCACCAACGTCATTTATCGGAGCCTTTTCCTTTGTTGCAAGCTCTCCGAATAGATTTGCCGGATCCCATTTAAAGCGGATAAGATTCCGGGTGTAATAATTGATCCCTATGAAATCAAAATATTTCCCTCTTCCGTCCGCATAGCCTCCCAACCCCAGCGGAGGCTTCATTTTCCCTCTGTTGAATCCCTCAAGAAATAAATCCTGAAAAAGGTATTTATAAAGCCATGTTGGAACTTTATTATGCAGGCTATTGTTTTCAGCTTCAAAAATCACAAGATGATAGGCAAGCCCGACCAATGTTTCCCCTGTAAATTTTCTATCAGCCCTAATTTTATGTATCTCACGATAACATTTAATATGAGCCTTTATCATATGCCGAAAAGCTTTGAAAAGTAACGGAAAATTATTTTTCCCCGGTGGCCATATACCATACGCGTATCCATAAGCTAGATAGACGTTAGGTTCGTTTATTGTAACCCAATCGCTGACCAAATCACCCAAATTGTTTACAACGAATCTTGTATAAGCTGTAAAATATTTAACAACATCAGAGTTTCCCCAGCCCCCGATTTCTTCCAGCCACAGTGGATCAGAAAAGTGGTGTAATGTAACCAACGGCTTTATGTTGTTTTTTAGCAGTAATTCAATTTCACTGCGATAGTGATCTATCACCGTTTCGTCAAACTTACCCTTTTCGTGTTCAACTCTACTCCATTCGATACTCATCCGATAAACATCATGATGAAGCTCCTTCATTATAGATACATCTTCGTCATACCTGTTCCAATGATCGGCAGCACGAATGCAATTAGTGCCATCCTTAATATGGCCCGGCGTTTTACACCAAGCATACCAGGAGTTATTTTTATCTCCGCCTTCAATTTGTAAGCTTGAGGTCGCACTACCCATCAAAAAGTCAGGTGGTAGTTTAAAACAATCCATTTGTTTCTCCTTAAGTAGTTATTCTTAAGATACTTTACCCAAACAAACAAATTGATTCTCCCCTTAAATTCAATACTACTTGTTTTCTAAAAACATAGGGAAATGCTTTTTTATAACACATATTGCACCTTCAATTTTATATTCATTTGAGTCATTGGATAAAATTGTTTTACCATAAAACCATTCATAATATTTGCTTGATGAAATAATTATTGTATTATTACTTTTGTTAACGAAATATTTTCCATTTTCTCGTAGTCTTTCTATTTCCTCATTAATTGACAATTTATCATCATTATCTTTTAAAACCAAGACGACTTTCTTTGCGTGCTGAAGTATATTTCAGTGGACAGAAAATGCGAAGACAATCGCACTGCTGGAGCGGAAACAGATATAGCAATCCTTTGAAACGGCTGATACAGGTAGTTATATGGTACTGAATTGAAATCTTTCGGTGTATGTCCAGATTGGTGTCATTCAGTATAACTCTTATAATTGTTAATAAAAAAAGTTTCTATTTCGGTAGTAAATTCTTTTTCGAACATGAAAATTACGTCTTTGCCAAAAGGTTTTATTCTAACATTAAATGTGTTGGTTTCCTTATTGATAGAAATAAAAACAAGTTCAGACAACTTAAAAAATAAGCCAAAAACTACTATTCCATCTTTACATATTCCGTTTTTCATTCTTGATAAGGTAAATACATATGTAGATAAAAGTAAGCAATATGTTAGAAGGTATATATTATACGATCTTGAAATGGAAATAATAGACACGGAGCCAAACAGTAGAGCAATACTCGCTAATACCAAATAAGTTTCGTGAGGCGAATTGAGCTTTAATAGAACTACGTGTTGCTGAGCTTTTAACCTTTTTTTCAAATCAAAAAAAATAGCGCAAGCCGAGATTATATTAACAACAATAAATATTATTGTAGGAAGGTTATTAAGATTGGTGCCTGGTGTAAGTAATAGAATTGAGATCAACAAAAAACTTGCAATACCAATGAATAAAAGAATTTTACCTAATTTTTTTTTTTCATTTTCAGTTCCTCCATCAAAAAAATTAAAAAAAGCGGCAGGTGCTACTACTACTGCTGCAATACCAACAACAATAGTTCCAGCTATGCCTAGTAACTCAAGACCTGTTTTGGTATCACCACCATTAATTGTTTGTAAAGAATTGTAATCAAGTGTGCTAAATGAATTACAACATAAATTAGACATAATAGAAATACCTCCTTATATACTATATAACATCCAAGGCACTTAAAACTGCTACCGTCCCAACCCCTGCTTCTACTGCACATGCTGCAACAACTACAACAGTAACTACTGGGGCAGCTGCTATCGTTAAAGCAATTACTGCTACTGTACCAATCCCAAACGCAACTGCTTCAAGAACACCACCGCCATTAATTAAGTACAATTCGTCTGTTGAATATGAATCAAAAAAGTCAGAATGTCTTATTTCCATGTTCACACCTCCAATCAATATTAACTTAACTCCCTATAAGCAGTATACTATAGCCATGGACTCTTTCGAGAGTGCTTGTTTACTTCAGGTTTTTCAAGTGTACTGTCGATCACGCAGTTAGCTTGCTGAACCTGATTATATATAAAACGCGTTTTATATCATAAATTACAAAACTGAAGAAACCAGTAGCAAGTTAAAAATTACTTATATCAACCATCTCAGCATTTATCTCGTTCTGAGTCATCTTTTTCCTTACAGATAATACATTATTGTAATTTAGCTCTCTATCTTGTTCTATCATTTTATCCCCCGCTTGTATATTCTAATAGAATAATAACTTACAATATGTCCCATGTAAAGGTGCCAAAAGTAACGAATAATAAGAAGTGACTTTTAGCACTATTTTTTGTTAACATACACAAATTTGTACACGGTACCGGATATGAGGCTGACTCTCCATCGCGCCTGAGAATGCTGCAAATTCGATCAACTCCGTAGGTTCCTTCACCCTCATTAAAGATGGATGTTACCAGGTCTACAAGCGTTTTTTGCACCTTTTGGCGCCGATCACGATCTTTTAGCCAGGTGTAGTATCCAGAGGTTGAAACGCCTAATTTTTCGGCCCACTTCACTTTGCGTAATGGGTTTCTTTTTCCATCAAAGAGTAGTAATCAGTTACGGTCACTTTTGATTTTTCACGAAGAAGGCCGACGCTTTTTTTTAAGATGTAATTCTCCTCTTCAAGTTCTGCAATTCGGCTGCGAAGTTGGTTCATATCTTCCTTCTGCTGCGTCATCCTTGTCTTATCGCCCTCCGACGTGAATTTCTTGCACCAGAGATAAATCATGTTGGCGATAATGCCTAAACTCTTGGCGACTTCCGTTACCGACCGTTCGCTAGAGTAGCTCATATGAACAGCTCGCTTTTTGAATTCTTCATCATACTTTCTGCGATTTTTTGACATTTTGATAAGCTCCTTTTCTTTAATTGTATCTTATCAAACTGTCCGTAATTTTAACACTGACCCCTCCCCATTAAGAAATCGGGAGGTAGTTTAAAACAGTTCATTTGTTTTTCTCCAAAGTAATCTGTCAAACTCAGGTGATTATAGTATCTTATTAGTCTGCAATATATTATCAAGAAAACTTTTAGTTCTCTTTGAAACAACGATGTTAATTGAGCTATTATTATATAATAAAATCAAAAGATTCCCCTTATTAAAGACAATGTTTTTATAATGAACTTTTTCTATAGAAGAAATGTCTATTATCTTATTCTTAATGAGCAACTTTTCATCAGAATATAGTAGCACAAAATCAATAATTCTGTTAATAAAGAAAATTAGGAATAATGTACTATAAGGAAGAACACTATAGGTTTCAGTAACAAGCATCTGCAATATACTAAGTAAAAAACAAACAACAACTACAAGTAAAAAGGTCACATTATAAAGGGTTTTATTAAAATGTAATTTATAACAATCATGTTTAATCAATTTGAAATAATTATAAAATACATAAATAGTAAAAGTAAAACTGAGCAGTAGAATCAATAAACAAAACAAAATAAAAACATCGTACATTGTATTACCTGCCTTATCTTTATAATGATGTTGTTAAAAGAACACAAGAAACGGGATTAAACATGCAACAAGAATACTACAATAGTGAACTACATCGCCATTGAAATGGCGAGCTTCTGATTCGAGATGAAGCCTTCGT
>CAZEIH010000074.1:4594-6881 GCA_964512095.1 uncultured Oscillospiraceae bacterium | reverse complement strand
TATTGTTAGTTGCTTGTATGGCATTTTCTATGACTGCCTGTAGTACTGGAAACCAGGAAGTGATAAATGACCGGCCTCCAGAACAACAAAGCGGAGAGCCGCCAGTTGATCCGGTTCAGCCCACAGATGAGGTTTTGCCCACAGAGGAGGTCCAGCCTACCGAAAATCTTCAACCGGCTGATGAGGTTGAGTTGACAGAGGAAGAACAAAAAGGGAACCTTATCCCTGGAGGTTACTTCAATAAAATAGACTACAAATGGGGTCTTTACAAGGAATCTGGCGGAAAGGGAGCCACAGCAGTTAAAGATGGACAGCTTGAGGTGACCATCGAAAAAACAGGTAGCGTCGAGCATGCTGTACAGGTATATTGCGATGGTTTTGAAGTGCGCCAGAATGCTGTATATAAGGTGGCATTCGATATGAAATCCAGTGTGAACAGGACATTTGAATGGCGTATCCAGCTCAACGGAGGGGATTATCATCCTTATACGGGAGAGGAAAGCATTTCTGTCACAACAGACATGGAGCACTATGAATATACCTTTACTATGGAAGAGGCTTCTGATCCAGCACCAAGACTTTGTTTCAACATGGGCTTCCATGAGCCCGACGGAGAGCTTGGTCCGCATACTATCTATATTGATAATGTAGAGCTCATCATAATTGATGATTCAAAAGCGGAGGCTACCAACTCCGGTGATATTGGCCCTTCAATAAATATCAACCAGGTAGGGTATTACACAGGTGATACAAAGATAGCCATTTTCCGTGATAGCACTCTTGACACTAAATTCGATGTGGTAGATGTAAAGACGGGAAGTGTAGTGTTCTCAGGTGAGCTATCAGGCTCTGTTAAAACTCCAAGTGCAGGGGAAACGGTTGCATATGGAGATTTTTCAAGTGTTAATACGCCTGGTACATACAAGATTGCAGCAGCAAGTAGCGGTGAATCATATGAATTTGTAATCGCTGATGATGCCTATGATAATATTTTCTCGGAAACCATAAAAATGCTGTATCTGCAGCGCTGCGGAAATGAACTGTCTACGGAGCACGCAGGTGATTTTGCTCACAAGGCTTGCCATAAGCAGATAGCAACTATATACGGAACAAAGGATACAAAGGACGTTTCCGGGGGCTGGCATGATGCTGGTGATTATGGCCGTTATGTAGTGCCCGGGGCAAAGGCTGTAGCGGATATACTGCTAGCCTATGAGGATTATGGCAAATTATTCAATGACAACGCCGGTATAACGGAAAGTGGAAATGGTATGCCAGATTTGCTGGACGAGGCTAGGTATGAGTTGGAATGGATGCTTAAGATGCAGGATGAAAAGTCTGGCGGTGTTTACCATAAGGTAACCGGTTTAAATTTTGCAGGCATGGTAATGCCCGAAACAGTAACTGATGAACTTTATATCATGCCGATTTCCAACTGTGCAACAGGTGATTTTGCGGCTGTAATGGCAATGGCTGCAAGAATTTACGAAAAGCATGATGCCGAATTTGCGAATAAATGTCTTGTGGCAGCAAAGAGTGCACTTTCATATATGGAAAGTAATAAGAATAATGGCGGCTTTAAAAATCCGGGTGATGTGCTGACCGGCGAATACCCTGATACAAATGATTCAGATGAGTATTTCTGGGCTTTGTGTGAACTTTATAAAACAACCAGCGATGCTGCCTATAATGCGAAGTTAAGCGCACTGGATATATCCTCCTTAGACAGCGGTCTTGGATGGGCTGCGGTAGATCTTTATGGCTACTATGCATATCTGACGTCTGATAAACAGGATGCTGCAGTTACAAAGAAAATCAATGATAAGTTTAATACGTACATTGCTTCTATAGAGAATAATGTAAAGAATGATGGATACTTCTCCTCAATGGGTGAGGTTTATCCCTGGGGAAGCAACATGACCCTTGCCAACAATGGCATGGCTATTCTAATGGCAAATAAGGTTTCTGGCAAGGACACTGATTTGGCAAAGAAACAGTTGGATTACCTGTTAGGAGCCAACTCCACCTCCTACTGCTTCGTGACCGGATACGGTACGCTTACGCCGGATAGTACACATCACAGGCCATCGGAGGCACTTGAAAAGACAATGAAGGGAATGCTGGTGGGGGGCGCCAATTCTAATCTGGAGGACCCATATGCAAAGAATGTTCTAGCGGATAAGCCTGCTGCAAAATGTTATGCAGACAATTCACAAAGCTATTCCTGTAATGAGATAACGATTTACTGGAATTCACCCTTTATATACCTAATAACAGGCCTGCAGGC
>CAZEIH010000074.1:0-4494 GCA_964512095.1 uncultured Oscillospiraceae bacterium | reverse complement strand
TCCTGCTTCGACAGGAACCGGTCATTTTTACTGTTACTAATTTATAAGTAATATATTAATGGTACCATTAGTGATGGAATAATCTAATACCTGTAAATGCCATTGCCATACCATATTTGTTGCAGCACTCTATTACAAGGTCATCCCTGACAGACCCGCCGGGTTGGGCAATATACCTAACTCCGCTCTTATATGCTCTTTCAATGTTGTCAGAGAAGGGGAAAAATGCATCTGAACCAAGGGTTACATCCTGCATGCTTTTCAGCCATGCACCTTTAGCCTCCCTAGTGAATACTTCAGGCTTGACCTTGAAACGCTTCTGCCACTCGCCATCCATGAGGACATCCTCATATTCATCACCAATGTAAACATCAATGGTGTTATCACGGTCAGCTCTTCCAAGTGAATCAAGAAATTGCAGTCCAAGAACCTGGGGTGACTGACGCAGGAACCAGTTGTCTGCTTTGCTGCCGGCCAGTCTGGTACAGTGGATCCTTGATTGTTGGCCTGCTCCTATGCCGATCGCCTGACCGTCTTTGACATAGCAAACTGAATTTGACTGAGTATATTTCAGAGTTATAAGTGCTATTTTCATATCTGTCAACGCACTGTTGGGAATATTCTTATTGTCAGTAACAAGATTTGAAAGAAGCTCATCGTTGATATCAAGTTCATTGCGGCCTTGTTCAAAGGTGATCCCATACACCTGCTTTCTTTCAATCGGATCGGGAGCATATTCAGAATCGATTTGAATTACATTGTAGTTTCCGCCTTTCTTCGATTTAAGGATATTGAGGGCTTCATCGGTATAGCCGGGAGCTATTATGCCGTCAGATACCTCTCTTCTAATAAGCCTTGCTGTATCAGCATCACACTCATCTGACAAAGATACAAAATCGCCGAAGGAAGACATTCTGTCTGCTCCTCTTGCCCTCGCATATGCGCAAGCCAGCGGTGATAATTCTCCCAGATCATCCACCCAGTAAATCCTAGCAAGAGTTTCTGAGAGTGGGAGGCCAACAGCGGCTCCTGCCGGTGATACATGCTTAAAGGATGTCGCGGCAGGCAGACCTGTTGCAGCTTTTAACTCCTTTACCAGCTGCCAGCCATTAAAAGCATCTAAAAAATTAATATATCCGGGCCTGCCGTTTAAAACCTTGACGGGAAGCCTGCCACCGTCTATATAAATCCGTGACGGCTTTTGATTGGGGTTACAACCATACTTTAACTCAAATTCTTTCATCATACACCTCTATTAATTATACATTTTTATTTACTATCCTTGTTTCATAACAGCCTGTAGAAATATCGATAAACCGCACAAAAAGTGAAACCTTATTATCCTCGTTCAGACTGCTCCATACCATGTTTGTGAAATCTTCTATATCCTTTGTAATATCAACGGGCTTGGGTTCACCTTCAAAGCTTGGCAAGGGTTCACCGTCTTGCATATAGGTGTGGATGAAATGTCCTTTACCAGCAACGGGATTCTCGTATGCGAAGGTGAATCGGTTACAACCGCTGGGATTGTCATCGTTGGCCTTAAGAATGGACAGAGCATAGTTGAAACAGCCATTTTCAACATGAGTAATACCTGAGATTCTAGGGGTACAGTTAGGCACATCTGGCTCAAACTCACGGCAACGTAAAGATTGCTCAAAGGTGAGCTGATTATCCATTCCGGCGTAAATCGTATCAGTCTGATCACCGTTAGTTACAATGGTTTTATTTCCCATAACCCTTACGGGGGGGTAGATAATAAGACTGGGGTCTGCCATTTTTGAAGGATCAAATGCCTGTGTACGGATTCCTTCTCCGTCTTGGACAAATACCCTGTTCCTGCTGTTTGAGCTTCTGCCCATGATAAAATAAGCGATTACTGCTTTGCTTTCGTCCTTGGATTTTCCTATGACGATACCCCGGCCAGGATATGAATTTGACCTAAGCTCCTGTTCTAGAGACAGTGTTTTCATTTTGACAACCTCCCACATATGTATTTTAAAACAAAAAACGCCTGAACAAACAATATGTTTGCCCAGACGGTCGGCTCAGAAACATGTGCGCTCCCTGTAGGTCAACCCTACCACACCTAGAAAAGGTGCTTTCCGTCAGTTGCGCAGCCTATATAATTAATTTACATGATTAGCAAATAAATATCAAGTATTAAAGTATATTTCCTGCAGTTTCTACGAAACGGATCTTTCCTGACAAAAAACATTAACCTTGACAAAACATGCGTTATTAAGTAGGATAAAAAAGAAATAATTGTTTTACATAGTATTTTCTATTTATTAAAAGGGGGATGCAGTATGAATTGGTTTGTAGGAGCACTTCAAAAGTATGCAACGTTTTCGGGACGTGCAAGACGTCAAGAATTTTGGATGTTTATGTTGTTTTATGTAATATTTGCAGTTGCAGCAGTGGTATTGGATTCTATACTCAAGACTGCATTTATTTCAGGGCTGTATTCAGTAGCCTTATTAGTACCTTACCTTGCAGTAGCGGTAAGGCGACTACACGATATTGACAAATCTGCCGCGTGGATATTTATATCGCTTGTTCCGATAATCGGCTCAATATGGTTTTTGATATTGTTGGCTACTGAAGGAACACGTGGATCCAACAACTACGGAGAAGACCCAAAGGGTTCTTTCTAATTCCATATCAGAAAAAATTTTATCAGTTAGAAAAGGCTGCAGCTGTGCAGCCTTTTTTTGATAGTGGAAATTGTTATGGAAAGATTTGAGAAAGTATGATAAAGTAAATCGAACACAATTAATACAGCTTTTTGATGAAAAACGTCGAAGGGGTTGATTTTTTGAAGCTTTTAACTCTAGCAATTGCGCCATCTATTGCAATTTTGGCATACATATACACAAAGGATAAATATGATAAGGAACCGATGAAATACCTGTTACTACTATTCTTATTTGGGTGTCTCACCGTTATTCCCGCGATTATACTTGAACTACTGTTTTCTGCATTTACAGGTCTGGATAGTAACAGCGATTTATTTAGCGTGCTAATAGATGCTGTTATTGGTGTAGCCCTGGTTGAGGAAGGAGTTAAGTTTTTTGTACTGTGGACTGCAGCATGGAAACGTGGGCGGTACTTTAACCAGATGTTTGATGGAATTGTGTATTCTGTATTCATTTCACTGGGCTTTGCGACTGTAGAAAATATTATGTATGTATTGCAAAATGGCTATACAACAGGCATTATGAGAGCACTAACTGCTGTGCCATTACATGCGATTTGTGGTGTGGCAATGGGGTACTATATGGGTATAGGCAAATTCAGGCAGGACAATAGGGACAAAGGAAAGTATCTGGCTTTAAGCTTTTTTATTCCTGTTCTAATACATGGAATATATGATTTTCTCGTTCTTTCAGATAACATAATACTAATAATAAGCTGTATACCGTTTTTAGTATTCCTATATGTATTTGCTTTCATAAAAATCAAGAGGCATGCAAGATATAACCACATGATCAGGGACGAGGAAACCGGCAGGATTGAGGATTTGTCGTAAAGTAAACATTTCCATCTCCTTTGTTGTCAATATTACGATATCCAAATTGATGGTATAACATGCAATTTGTTAGAAGCCTGACTTGTTGGTATTATATATATATCGACAGCAAAGGATCTGGTTATGAAAAAACTAGTCGTTGGTATACTGGCACATGTTGATGCTGGAAAGACAACTTTATCAGAGGGTCTGCTTTACATAAGCGGCAGAATCCGTAAATTGGGAAGAGTGGACAACAAGGACGCCTATTTGGACAGTTATGAGCTTGAAAGAGCTAGAGGCATAACCATATTTTCCAAACAGGCTGTATTTGATGTAAATAATATTCAAATCACATTATTGGATACTCCGGGGCATGTTGATTTCTCGGCTGAAATGGAGAGGACCCTTCAGATATTGGATTATGCAATTCTAGTAATAAGTGGCTCTGATGGCGTACAGGGCCATACACAAACCTTATGGCGCTTGCTTTCTGTGTATGATATCCCAGTATTTATTTTTATCAATAAAATGGATCAAAATGGAACTGATAAAGAGAAGCTAATGGAACAACTAAAAATACAGCTGGACGATGGCTGTATCGAATTTGGGCAGGGTGAACCTGAGGAATTCAAGGATCAACTGGCTATGTGTGATGAAGAGCTGATGGAAGCCTATCTTGATAAGGGTCGTATCGAAGTAGGACTGATAAAAAAAGCTATTGCTTCGCGAAAGGTATATCCATGCTTTTTTGGCTCGGCCTTAAGGCTCGAAGGTGTTGAGGAACTCATGCAGGGTATTAGGCTGTATTCAAATTTGCCCTCCTATCCTGAAAAATTCGGTGCGAAAATATTTAAAATCAGCAGAGATGAGCAGGGAAACCGCCTTACCCATATGAGAATCACGGGGGGAAGGCTTAAAGTACGAGACGCATTAAGTAATGGTGTGTGGGAGGAAAAAATCAATCAGATCAGGATTTATTC
>CAZEIH010000073.1:0-7160 GCA_964512095.1 uncultured Oscillospiraceae bacterium | reverse complement strand
AGGTTAGATAAATGCAAAAAAATATCTTGACAAATTATATGTGCTATTGTAGTATAAAAAATACAATATTAACCAAACCGTTGATGCGGAGATAAAGATGATGATGCTCCTACAGAGAGTCTGGGATGCTGAGAGTCAGACGGAAAACAAATCATCAAATGGACCGCGGAGGGTGCAGTGAAATTATAGTTCTAAGGACTGTGAAAGTATTCTGCAACGTGTAGGCATACGTTAGTTGCCGAGGGTATGTTGGTATCCTGCTAAGTGTACGGCTGTTGTCGTGAAACAAGGTGGCACCGCGAATTACAAATAATTCGTCCTTGACAGAACATAAAATTTCTGTCAAGGACTTTTTTGTTTTCTGACAGAATAGGAAGAGAGGTATTGTATGTTTTATCCAAATTTAGAAGAAATCAAATCTGCGGCAAAATCAGGAGAATACAGAACCGCACCTGTTAGCACGGAGATTCTGTCGGACATCAAGACTCCCATCGAAGTAATGCGTATCCTGAAAAATGTTTCTGAACACTGCTACATGCTAGAGTCAGTTTCGGGCAGTGAGCGGTGGGGGCGGTATACCTTCCTTGGCTATGATCCGAAGCTGGAAATCACCTGTACAAATGGAGAGATGAAGATTGGAGAGCATTCCTTTGTGACAACTGAGCCGGGGAAATATATCAAACAGATTCTCACAGAACATAAAAGCGCACAATTCCCTGGACTTCCAACCTTTACCGGAGGGCTAGTGGGCTACTTCTCCTATGATTACATGAAATATTCTGAGCCTTCCTTAAGGCTAGACGCTAAGGACACCGAAGGCTTTAAAGATGTTGATTTAATGCTGTTTGATAAAGTAATTGCCTTTGACAACTATAGACAAAAAATAGTCCTGATAGTGAACATCTCCCTTGAAAAATATGAAAATGAATACAAGCGAGCAATGATTGAGCTTGGTCAAATGTCAAATCTAATTCTCAATGGTGAGCCCATGAAGGATAGCCCAGGAAAGCTGAAATCAAATATCAAAGCTCTATTCGATCAGGAAACATACTGTAACATGGTCAAGCAAGCCAAACATCATATTGAGCAAGGTGATATACTACAAATTGTCCTATCAAACCGCCTAGAAGCCCAATACCATGGTTCCTTGCTTAACACCTATCGCATTTTGCGCACCATAAATCCCTCACCATATATGTTCTATTTCTCCAGCTCAGATATGGAGGTTGCAGGCGCCTCGCCTGAAACTCTAATCAAGCTGGAAAACGGTGTCATGCACACCTTCCCCTTAGCTGGTACCCGCCCTAGAGGCCGTACACATGAAGAAGATAAAAAGCTTGAAGAGGAGCTGCTCGCAGATCCGAAGGAGCTTTCCGAACACGATATGTTAGTTGATCTCGGACTGAAGGACATTGGAAAGGTCAGCAAAGCCGATAGTATCTCAGTGGAAAATTACCACTCAGTAGTGCGCTATTCTCATGTTATGCATATCGGCTCAACTGTCCGGGGAGAAATTGCCCGGGACAAAGATGCTCTTGATGCAATTGACGCTATCCTCCCGGCAGGAACACTCTCCGGCTCACCAAAAACCATAGCATGTCAGCTAATCAATGATATTGAGAACAACAAGCGCGGAATCTATGGCGGTGCAATAGGGTATCTAGATTTCACCGGAAATTTAGATACCTGCATTGCAATCCGCATTGCCTATAAGAAAAACGGAAGAGTTTTTGTGCGCAGCGGTGCAGGAATTGTTGCAGACTCGGTTCCGGAAAAGGAGCACCAGGAGTGTATCAACAAAGCAGCTGCACTTGTAGAAGCATTGAAATTAGCACAGGAGGTGCTCTGATTGTCAGCTGGGGCATTAATCACAATATTTGTCGATTTGCATCAGCTTAATGTCGCTAATCAGAAGACAGGTACGGATATATTTTAATGGGAATTGTAAAGGAGGATATAAATGATTAAGGAAGCTATTTTTAAGATCGTAGATAAGAAAGAGCTTAGTTATGAAGAAGCCTACAGTGTTATGAGTGAAATCATGAGTGGTGAAACAACACAGGTTCAAAACGCTGCCTTTCTGGCCGCACTTTCTACAAAGAGCACCAAGGCGGAAACAATTGGTGAGATTTCAGGATGCGCAGCTGCTATGCGAGACCATGCAACGAAGGTCCAGCACGATATGGACCTTATGGAAATTGTTGGAACTGGCGGTGACGGAGCACAGAGCTTCAATATTTCAACAACCTCTGCTCTGGTTGTAGCTGCTGGAGGTGTGAAGGTGGCCAAGCACGGGAATCGGGCCGCATCCTCTAAATGTGGAACAGCTGATTGCCTGGAGGCCTTGGGAGTGAACCTGGATCAGCCTCCCGAGAAATGTGTAGAGCTTTTAAAATCAACTGGTATGTGTTTCTTCTTTGCACAGAAATATCACACTTCTATGAAATATGTAGGAGCCATCCGTAAAGAGCTAGGCATTCGCACTGTGTTTAATATTCTTGGTCCCTTAACCAACCCCTCCTCCCCTTCAATACAGCTTCTGGGTGTATATGATGAATCCCTTGTAGATCCCTTGGCACATGTACTTGTCAGCCTTGGTGTAAGGCAGGGCATGGTAGTCTATGGGCAGGATAAGCTAGACGAGATTTCAATGAGCGCACCAACCACCGTTTGTGAATTTAAAAACGGCACATTCCGTCGCTACGAGATAACTCCGGAGGATTTCGGCCTTAAACGTTGCAATAAGGCCGATCTTGTCGGTGGCACACCCGAGGAGAACGCCGCAATAACTCGCTCTATCCTGTCTGGGGAAAAAGGGCCCAGGAAGGATGCTGTTCTAATAAATGCCGGTGCAGCACTGTATATAGCAGGTAAGGCTGAAAGCACTGCCGAGGGAATAAAACTGGCTGAAGTGCTAATCGACTCAGGTGAAGCTATGAAAATGTTGCAGCGGTTCGTCGCTGCATCCCAGTGAGGTATAGCCATGCAGACGATACTACACACAATTGCCGATTACGCCAAAATACGAGTTCTTACTGATAAGGAACATTTGTCCCAGACTGCGTTGAAGGAGCTTTGCAATGCCCAAAAGCCTGCGGATGGCTACTCTTTTGAGCTAGCCTTAAAAAAGCCGGGAATAAGCTTTATTTGCGAAATTAAAAAAGCTTCTCCTTCAAAGGGTGTCATTTCAGAGAGCTTCCCCTACCTTGAAATTGCACAGGAGTATTCCGAGGCAGGAGCGGACTGTATCTCCTGTCTAACCGAACCTAAATGGTTTCTGGGATCGGATAATATTTTCCAGGAAATACGCGCTGTGGTTTCAAAGCCAATGCTTCGTAAGGATTTTGTAGTGGATGAATATCAGCTCTATCAAGCAAAGGTTATGGGCGCAAATGCAGTCCTTCTTATCTGTGCAATTTTGGATACTCCTACAGTAGCACATTACCTGGAGGTATGTAATGAACTTGGGTTGGCAGCAGTGGTGGAAGCCCATAATGCAACAGAAATCGCAAATGCAGTTTCAGCAGGAGCGCGAATTATTGGGGTAAACAATCGCAACCTGAAGGATTTTTCTATGGATATTTCCAACAGCTGCAAGCTTCGCTCTCTCGTGCCTGACAATGTGATATACATAGCCGAAAGCGGTATAAAAACACCAGAAGAGATTCGTGTATTGCAGCAGGAGTGTATAGATGCTGTCCTAATTGGAGAAACACTTATGCGAGCAGCAGACAAAGGAGAAATGCTGCGTTTCCTGAGAGGAGAATTATGAAGAAAATCAAAATATGTGGGCTTTCCAACCCCAATGATGTTGAAATAATAAATTTAGTGAAGCCTGATTATTGCGGATTTATTATTAATTTCCCGAAAAGCCGACGAAATGTGTCTCCCGAAACCATTAGGCACCTCCGGGCTAAGCTGGATACTGCTATTACACCGGTAGGTGTCTTTGTAGACCAGCCTCCTGAAATGGTAGCCCGCCTACTGAATGATGATATCGTATCCATCGCTCAGCTACACGGTCAGGAGGATAGCAGCTACATTGCAACACTTCGTCAGCTGACAAACAAGCCGATTTGGAAGGCGTTTCAGATTCGGCTTCTCAAAGATGTAGCTTATGCAGCAATGAGTATAGCTGATTTTATATTACTTGACGCTGGGCAAGGCTCAGGCAAAGCATTTGACTGGAGCCTTTTAGGCAGTTTTTCCCGCCCCTTTGGCCTTGCCGGAGGCTTGAACTTAGATAACCTATCTGACGCTCTCAAGACTAAAGCCTGCTTACTTGATGTATCCAGCGGTGTCGAAATAGATGGATTAAAGGACCTAGAAAGGATAAAGAGATTTATTAGTTATGCGAGAAACATATAAGGGGCTATTCTGGAATGGCCCGGTTTCTATTTAGCTATTTTCCTTAGCAAATCAGCATTCCCAGTACTCAAAACCCTTCACAGCTTTTTCCTTACTATAGCGCTGTCACTTTCCTTCGGCACAAACAAGCAGGTCATATTAACTCTCTCATGCTTCAGTAGCTCTATCTTTTTTTCGATTCCGCTTGCATAGCCAGTCAGGCTTCCGTTGGCACCTACCACACGATGGCAAGGTATAATGATGGATATAGGATTGCGTCCCACAGCACCACCTACAGCTTGGGCAGACATCCTATCCTTCCCAATGCGTTTTGCGACCTCCTTCGAAATGCTACCGTATGTTGTCAGTTCGCCATATGGTATTTCAACAAGAATCTTCCACACCTGCTGTTTGAACTCACTGCCTATGGGAGAAAGAGGCAGCCTGGACAACCCCGGTTTTTTGCCAGCAAAATAGTCATCCAACCATGCACTACCCTCATGTAATATTGGAAGCTCCTTATTTTCGATGATATCCCTTGGCATTGTGTTAGATATATATTTCTGCTGGCCAATCCACAGACCGATAATGCTGTTTTTATCACTTGCAAGCAATATATCTCCCACAGGAGATTTGTAATGAGTCGAGTAGTACATTTTTTCCTCCCCTCCTTTATATTGTTGCATGCGGCTCAACTGATCGATTCTAGTAGCTGCTCAAATTTGCAGCTTACACGGCTTGCTATTAGCCTACTGCCTTATTGGCAGCTTAGCCATAGTATCTTGCATACAAACTTAGTCTGCCTTCTTAGCCCGCCATTAGCCCACTGCATTATCTTAGCAGCTTAGTCGCGATCTCCTTCCTACAGACCGATCCTGCCTTTCACAGTCCCAGTTTCATTTCCTGCTCCAGCCTATATGCCGCTTGTAGTATTTTCCCTTCACCAAAACGTGGTCCGATAAGCTGTAGCCCTACAGGCAACCCCTCACAGCTGAAACCACAGGGGATAGATATTGCCGGAAGTCCCGCTAGATTGACAATAACCGTGTAAACATCTGCAAGATACATCTGAAGAGGCTCGCTGCTTCTCTCTCCAATTTTAAAGGGTAACACAGGAGAAGTGGGACCCAAAATAAGATCATAACTGTTGAAAATTTCATCAAACTGGCCCATCAGAACTTTCCTATACTTCTGAGCTCGCTTGTAATACTCATCATAATATCCAGAAGATAAGGCATAGGTGCCAAGCATAATCCTTCTCTTCACCTCAGTACCGAAGGCCTCGCTCCTTGACTTTGCCATCAACTCATTAATATTTTCATATTCCTGTGTTCTGTAACCATAACGGATGCCATCATATCGTGCAAGATTGGAGCTAGCCTCTGCTGAGGATATGATGTAGTAGGCAGACAACCCATCACCGGATGCAGGAAAAGATATCTCATCAACTATCGCACCAAGGCTCTCAAAGCACTTAATGCTTTCTTTTACTGACACTGCAATTTCATCATCCAGCCCGTTCCTGAAAAACTCTCTTGGAGCACCGATTCTCAAACCCTTGATGTTTTTCCCAAATCCGAATGTATAGTCCTTTTGATATTCACCTCTATGTGATGTACTATCCCTTTTATCGTTACCTTGGATAACCTGGAGCGTCAAAGCACAATCGCTGACTGTCCGTGAAAATGCACCTATCTGGTCCAGTGATGACCCAAATGCAATAAGCCCATACCGAGATACAAGCCCATAAGTCGGCTTCATTCCAACTACGCCACAGAAGGCGGCAGGCTGCCTTATGGATCCTCCTGTATCAGAGCCCAGCGATAGAGGCACCATACCTGCTGCGACTGCGGCAGCTGAACCACCTGATGAGCCTCCTGGTACCCTTGTAATATCTATGGGGTTTTTTGTAATTTTAAAAGCTGAATTCTCAGTGGACGAGCCCATAGCAAATTCATCCATGTTTGTTTTCCCAACAACCACAGCGCCCTCAGCCAACAGCATTTCAACAACCGTAGCATTGTATGGAGGAATAAAGTCTTCAAGCATTCTGGAGGCACAGGTCGTAAGGATACCATCAGTACAAATGTTATCCTTGATTGCTACAGGAACTCCTGCAAGTCTACCGGCAGGAACTCCCTCCCTGATCCTTCTATCCACAGCCCTAGCCTGAGCCAGTGCTTGCTCTTCACAAATTGTCAAAAATGCTCCGATTTCTGCATCACTTGCCTTAATTTCCGCAATGCAGTCTTCAGCTATTTCAACTGCTGTGAATTTTTTTTCAGTAATTCCATCAATTATTTCCCGGGCACTCATTTGCTCTCTCCCTATATCTTCGGTTCCCCGACATTTTTCCTCAAATTAAGGCTTTCTGGGCAATTGCTTCCTTGGCAATTGATACTTGTGTGATCGTTTTCCGGGCGATTATCTCCCATATCTCACATACGGTAGTTGCTCATCTGCTCCTCTCCCAATCACTCAATGATCTTCGGAACCTGAATATAAGTTTCCCTCCCTGACTTTGTATTTCTGAACAGCTTATCACTATCCTTAAAAAAAATATTCTCATCCGCTCTGACAACAGATTGCTGCTTTAAATCCGGTGCCTTATTTAAATCCACGTTTTCCAGATCAATTCTATCTATAGATTGGAAGTAGGTCAAAATGCTCTCGAACTCCCCGGTCAGCCTTTCGATTTCCTCGTCGCCAAGGTGCAGCTTTGCCAGCTTTGCTATATATATAACATCATCTGTTGATATTTTCATACAGCTCACTCTCCTTTGTGAAATCTCCTTCACTAGCTTCATGCACAC
>CAZEIH010000072.1:0-7750 GCA_964512095.1 uncultured Oscillospiraceae bacterium | reverse complement strand
CTATGGGGAAAGATACATGCATTGAGGGAAAGAATAAAGAGTACTACAGTACAATTCTCAGTCATCGTGAAGGACATGTTTATTTTGCTGAGGCATCAAACCATGGCGACCCGGAGGCTTTGTGGAAACTTTTATGGCAGAATGAAGAACCGGAATGCAGTATGGACAAGTTTCGAAAAAAGGTAAAAGAAACGATGGCCCTTCTGAAAACATTAGGTATATCCGAAGAACACATAGAACCACCTAGCTTACCTTAGGAAGCTGTAGGGTAGAGAATGACGATTATGTGAGTTGAAGAAAAAAGAGCACCAATTTCTGGTGCTCTTAATGCTATGTGCGCCTAGCGGCGCGCCAATAATCGATGTCAAAACCAACTCCATGCTTCGATGCATTTCGCATTGCTTTGGGAAATAGCATTATTTCCCATAATAATACTAATTTAGTAATACATCTCATCCTGTAACCGATTATAGGATTTCCATAACATCGAAAATTTGTGAAAAAGGTCATAACAGTGCCTAGCGGCACTTTTTTTCCCTATGCAATAATCATTTGCAAACAGAGCTTGGATGCTATTTGAATTATATGCGGTGTGAAAAAGTAATTTTATGGATGATTGAGTCATTATTATCGGCTTATGTCTCCTTTTAGTTTCAATTACGTGGTATACTTTAAAAGTAAATTTACAAATTATTTAAAAAAATAAATAATTTGTAACTAATGAAGTTGTTATTTGCATTATATGTTCCTTGAAATTTCATATATGGATATCCATTTTACCTCAAAGACTATATTAGTGATTTGTACCATTTATCTGTTAACAGGATACAGGCTTTTTGCCCAGATTGGAGTTATACCTTTGGTAGTAGTAGATTCTCAAAAGTGCATCCAGGAGCACATTCCAATCCACTCCTTGTTTATATTGACTCGAAATATAGCTCAAGGGAGGTGATCAGGGCAGGGACAGCAGGAAACTAAAGTAATGCAAAGTCAGCGAAGGGACGCATAGGTACACTTACGAAGTTCTTGACGTTCATGACCCATATCATTTGCAGCGTGGAAGTTTTGTTGTAGTTTGTATTTAGTAAAAGTGAATTTTGGTTTATCAAAAGGAGGTTTATTATGAGTAAGAAGCTATCAAGATTACTGAGGAAATGTGTAGTTATTCTGGTTATGACGGCTGTTCTGCTGGCACAGGCAGTCCCTGTCTCCGCAGCCAATGAAGATTATGTAGGCATCTGTATGAATTCGCTGACTAATCTTACAGAGAGCCAGGCAATTGAAAACATCATAGCTACTGTCCAAGGCGGTGCTGACGAATACGAGGAGTATTACGATATCGTCGAAACTACCGAGCATTTGAAGACCTTCGTGAGTAAAGTTACTGAAGGTAAAGCCGGAGTTTCACTTTTTGGATTCAGTTTCAACGCAAGCATCATGAAGAAGATCGAAGATACCGTCGAGGTAAACAGTAATACCATGTCACTGGTGTATATAGTAAGATATAATGGCCCGACTGTAACAATACAAAGCGGAAAGTTCACACAGGATGCTGTAAATCTCATTAGCGCAGGGAAAAAGAGTGATTTTGAAGCCCAGTATGGAAATTCTTATGTTAAAAATGCTCATTTAGGAGGGCTGCTGATCATAACTCTTTCAGTTGACACACACAACATGACTACAAAAAGAAGGCAGGAGTGTAAGAAAGCTCTGGGCATCAAAGGTAAGATACTTAAAGACAATAGCGCCACTCAGGAGGAGATAAAAGAAGCTGAAGAAACTTTAAGCACAGTACATACTATTGCCAATGCAAAGTCCACTGATGGCAATCCCGTAACTCCAGAGGTTATGACAGACAGAACGAAATATACTCAAAGAGTCAAGGAGTTTGCGGATTACTACAAAAATACCAATAAATATGATGTACTGGGACAAAGAGTAGACGCTTTATATAACCTGCCCGGGTCAGGATATACGCAGGCTGATGCGGGTAAATTTCCTGTATTCTACGATCCGGAAGAGTTTACCACATCCAATTTGGCGGTCTCTTCCGATCCATCCGACAAATCAAAGGTTACGCTGACATGGCAGGACAATTGCTCATTTGAAGATTCATTCAATATCTACATAGATTCTACATCACTGGATACTCCTTTATTAGTTGGTACTGCTTCTGCCAATTCAACGAGCGCTACAGTCACACTGCCTGATACGGCATGGCAGGACGGGTGTCTTATATGGGCAGTTCCTGTTAAGAACGGAGTGGACGGAAAAATCGTAAAACCTGCTGAAATCGATGCTGCATATTATGTAAGCTTCTATGAGCATGAAAATTTCGGCGGGCGTTCAGTTACTTATTGTGGTGACTATATTGAAATACCCGATTTTGGAAAAACCAATGTGGGAAATGACAGGGTCACCTCTATAAAAATCTGCGGTCCGTATGATGTTCAATGTTATGAGCACTACTACGAGGGCCAATGCCATTCCTACAGATTCGACGACACCAATTTTTCGGATGAGTGCGTTGGAAATGACCATCTATCATCTGCAATAATCCGTAGGTTATCACAGAGTGAATATGAAGGAGTGTATATTTTCAAGCACCATTTGAGCGGACCATGGATCAAGATGGAATCGGACGTTTCTAACTTCAAATATACGCGTGTAGGTAACGACAAAGCTTCATCCATCAGAATAGTCGGCCCTTATGAATGTACAGTGTATGAGCATTCAAATTACGGTGGGAAAAAGCATGCCTATCGATTCACAGATGCTGACATGAGCAATGAATATGTAGGAAATGACAGAGTTTCTTCAGCGACTGCTCAAAAAAGGTTGACAGATGATGAGTATAATGGCGTGTACATTTTTGACTGGCCGTATTGCAGCGGAAATTGGGATAAGCTGACTACCAGCATACCCACTATGAATAACACAAGTGTGGGCGATAACACAATCGGTTCTGTCAGGGTGATCGGCTCATATGATTATACTATCTGGAAGGATCCTTATTTCTCAGGTGCTAACTATTCATCAAGCTCAGATCTGGATAATGCGAATAATACTCCTGTCGGTGATGACCAGACTTCTTCAGTAACAATCGTAGCGAAGGGGTCCGGTAACAATAACAAAGCTCCTGTACTTAATAGAATCGGTCCCCGTACTGTAATGGCAGGAGAAACATGCGAATTTACAATAAATGCGACAGATGAGGATTCTTCAGTTCTTTCCTTCTGGGCTGAAAACATGCCTGAAGGAGCAACCTTTGATGCGGCTTTACGTACATTCAAATGGACAACACGCAGTAGCCAAATGGGTAAAGATACAGTCCGGTTTGTTGTATCCGATGGCTTTCTGACAGACTATGAGGATGTAGTCATCACTATCAAGCAAAAAGGAGACGTTTCGGCATTTGAGGCAATTGAAACTGAAACCTATGACGCTTCGTCCGGAATAACTGTCGATCCGGATGACGATGATTACATTATTGTCTCTAATGACAGTTTCACGAAATACAGCAATGTGGATTTTGAGGACGGGGCTGATGAGTTTTATGCTTGTTCGAAAAAGTACAACAATAATAGTGGAACGGTCTATATCGAAGTGCGGCTAGATAGTCTTACTGGTCCTGTTGTTGGTACTTTGAGCTTTAAGCCATCATCCAGATGGAATGAAAGATCCTGCAAGATCACGGAAGTTACGGGCGTGCATGATCTGTACCTTAGATATACCGGCGATTTTTACATGGACTATATCTACTTCGAATAACATATTGCAAATCGTGGGGGCAGAATTCTCTGCCCCCCTTATTTACGCAATTCGCTGTGTGCGGCTTGGTGGCGCTATGGGACTGCGACTTCAATGTATATATGTCAAGTGGAGACTTAATTTACTGACTAAGTCATTATATCACTTCTTGTCTTCCTATATATTCAATTATATGGTATACTTATCCATGTAACAATATACCATATAATACAAAAACAATAAATAAATAGAATAATGTGAAACTATTACATTGACCTTGTTCGCAACAAGAATCACTTCCGGTGAATCAATCTGTATACCGCACCTAAACAAAGCACACATACAGTGTCATACACGATCCATCCCTCGCACGACCCTAAACAAAACCAGGGGAGGTGATAAGGGCAAGAACAGAATGAAATATTGTTATTACAAATCAGCAGAAGTCATAAGACACTTAAATAGTAGTTGACGCCGTTTAGGTCCCGTACTGTTCAAGAGGTGGAAATCATCTTGCAGCTTACGTAATTGAGAAGATGTTTATTTGATAACGAGGAGGTTTGATTATGTGTAAGAAATTATCAAGATTACCGAAAAAATGTGCAGTTATTCTGACTATGATGGCTGTTATGCTGGCTCAGGGAGTTCCTGCTTTCACAGCTGACACTATATATCATGAGGACTATGTAGGTGTTTGTATGAATTCACTGACTAATCTAACAGAAAGCCAGGCAATCGAGCAGGTGGAAGCTACGGTACAAGGCGATGCTGATGAATATGAGGAGTACTTTGATATCGTCGAAACAACAGAACATTTGAAAACCTTCGTAAATAAAGTAACTGAAGGTAAAACCGGAGCGTCGCTTTTTGGATTTAGCTTTAGTGGAAGTATCATGAATAAAATCGAAGAAACTGTTGAAATAGACGGCAATACCATGTCGCTGGTGTATATCGTAAGATACAACGGCCCGAAGGTAACGCTGAAGAGCGGAAAATTTACACAGGATGCGATAAACCTTATAGATGGAGGAAAGGCAGATGATTTTGCAGACAGATATGGGAATTCATATGTCAAAAGCGCTCATTTAGGGGGACTATTGGTCATCACCCTTTCAGTCGACACACACAATATGACTTCCATAACAAAACAGGAGTGTAAGAAAGCTTTAGGAATCAAAGGTAAGTTTCTTGAAAACGGGAGCGTTACTAAAGATCAGATAAGGGATGCTGAAAAAACACTAAACTCAGTACGGACCACTGCAAATGCAAAATCCACTGATGGCAATCCTGTAACGCTGGATGTAATGATCGACAGAACAAAATATACTCAAAGAGTTAAGGAGTTCGCAGAATATTATAAAACAACGAATAAATATGATGTGCTCGGACAAAGACTAGATGCTTTTTATAAGCTTCCCGGTTCAGGATATACTCAGTCTGATGCTGACAAGTTCCCAGTTTTTTACGATCCTGAAGAGTTTATGACATCCAATATAGCAGCCTCATCCGACCCGAATGACAAGTCACAGGTGATGCTGACATGGCAGGACAATTGCTCATTTGAAGATTCATTCAATATTTATATAGATTCTACATCATTGGATACTCCTATGCTCATTCGTACCGCGACTGCAAATAAAACAAGCAAGCTTGTCACGATTCCTGATAAAGCATGGCAGGACGGATGTCTGATATGGGCAGTTCCTGTTAAGGACGGGGTGGTTGGTAAAATCGTAAAACCAGCGGAAGTCGACGCAGCATATTATGTAAGCTTCTATGAACATCAAAATTTTGGCGGGCGTGTAAGTACCTTTTGCGGCGATATTATCGAAATACCTGAGTTTGTAAAAACAAAAGTGGGGAATGACACTGTTACCTCCATTAAAATATGCGGACCGTATGAAGTACAATGTTATCAACATTCAAACTACAGAGGGAAATACCATGCCTACCGATTCGATGATGTTAAATTTTCGGATGAAAGCATTGGAAATGATCGTCTCTCTTCAGCAATTATCAAAAGGATATCACAGGACGAATATGAAGGCGTATACATTTTCAAGAACGTCAATTTTAGCGGACCTTGGGTCAAGGTGACATCAAATATTTCTAACTTTAAAACTACCAGCGTAGGAAACGATAACGCCACTTCCATCAGAATAGTCGGTCCTTACGAATGTACAGTATATGAACATGCAAACTACAAAGGCATCATGCATACATACAATTCATCAGATGAAGATATGAGCAATGAACCGATAAGAAGTGACAGAGTATCTTCTGCAACTGTCAAGAAAAGCTGACAGATTAATAGTATAAGGTGTGTAGTGTGACTTTCTGGTATCAGTCGCAGAGCATTGAAAAAATAGGGCTTATGTGCTGAGAAGCATTACTGACTCCCGTGCACTAATAAAAGTGTACCTATGAAAACTGAATATTTGGGAATAGACTAATTGGAACGTGTATAGCGAAGGGGCAGAATTCCTGCCCCTTTTTCGAATTTCGATCCATGTTACGGATGCTCACCTGAGACAAACTGGGTTTACCAATAGTTCCAATTAAACGGCACATTGCCGCTGCCGCTTTCAGGAACAGTATACTTATGATTGCCTCCGCCTTCCCAGATAACATTTCCGGACTTTGATTTGGAAATAGCTGACGTGTATATGAAGTACAAAGCCGAAATAGTAACCATTTGCAGTTAACAGCGTTTGACATAATCTCGAATAAGATATAAAATAAGTATATAAAATTAGATAGTTTATCAAGAGCAGTTGAGGGAACGGCCCGATGACACTGCAGCAACCTGCTGGTTTTCAGTAAGGTGCTAATTCCGACAAACGGTGTACCTGTTTGAAAGATAAAGGAGCTCAATGCGAAAATGCCTTCTTTGTGAAAACAGGGAAGGTTTTTTTATTAAAAATTTTAAGGAGGGTGTGGAATATGTTCACAGAAATAGATGATGTACTATCGTTTGAAGATGGGAAGGAACATCGCATTTGTATCATGGGAAACTGTATGAGGATTGAAGGGGAAGTAAAAATAGTCAACAGCGATGAAAGGCTGATAGTATGTACTGACTCACAAGGAAATGAACAATTTTTTCTTTCAGGCGATATAGCAGAGCAATTGAGAAACAAGACAATTTGTAATCACTATTCGAAAGAGTATAGCCATCGTTTCGTGACACCAAATGCATTAACATATTTGTTATACAATAACAAGCTTTATAGAGCATTTATGTTAATCTTTTTAAGACAACGACTATATTACCTGGCATTGACTATCAACGGTCTCATTAAGGCATTTGATGCTGAAGAGCACGTTCCTTTATCAAGGGATCAAGTGCAGCAGCAGCTCAGTGAATTGAAGGTAAACTCATTTGCCAGTGCTATGAGGAAGCAAATGTATAAGGGGATACTAATGCTTTGAACAGTAAAAAGTGACTATAGTGGTACTGTCGCAATTTATTGTCTGCAGTACCGTTGAAGCATTGGTGCCTGCCTGTTTCATTTGGAATTATGCTATAATTGACGCATAACTTTAACGTAAGTTGGTGCAATGTCCGGCAATGCCCACGGGTTTGTTTTTGAAGATTGAAGGGAACTATATGCTGTACAGATTCTTGTGAAAAGGAGGCACTTTTCAAATGAATGACATGATCAACAGACAGCTGCAGCATCGTACTATCCGTGAGTTTAAGGATACGAGCATTGAAAACGGATACAGGGTTTTTGACAGCTACTTGGGAGAGATTAGAGATTATGACAAGGAAATGACAAACTATTATGACCTAAGGGATGCAAACAGGAGAGTGGATTCCTTCAGTGACCAGGTGGTTTCAAAATTGACTGCTTCGATACCCAAGAGAAGGGAGATACTCAAAATTATCCGTCAGCAGGGTTTTGGGGCAGACGATCAATGAGGAGGAATATTTATTCAAAATTAGGAAAACTGGCGGGAATCCTCCGCATTTCAATGGGGAGATGAAAGCCAGGTT
>CAZEIH010000071.1:0-8008 GCA_964512095.1 uncultured Oscillospiraceae bacterium | reverse complement strand
ATAATTGTTTATGCCATATGTTTCATATATTAAGAATGCTATAATCTTGCCTAAAATATGGGGTTAGAAAAAATCAATTTATTAAGAAAACAGAAGGGGTTAAGTATAGAAGAGTTATCAAACTTATCAGGAGTGCCAATAGGAACGCTTAGTAAAATAACAGCTGGTATAACCAAAAACCCAAATCTAGAAACAGTTAAAGCTCTCGTTGCAGCACTAGGATGCAAACTTGATGATTTAACTGATTCCTTGGAACTTACAAATACCCCCTCAGACGAAACCAACCTCTTACATATATACCGACAACTAACACCCGATGGAAAATCCGATGTTCGGAATTTCGCAGACTATACGCTTACCAAGGAACAGCATTCAATAACCAAGGAGAACTTAACACAACCTTATCTTCAAGTTGCAGAGTCACCAGAAAGCGTTTACCTTGCCGCAGCACATAATGATGCGGAATCGACAGAAGAAGAATTAGAGCTAATGAGAAAAGACCTAGATGAATTATAATAACCGGATGAGGATGTAAAATGAGCGACAAAATTGATAAGCTGTATGACTTGGTTGAGAAAATGTATGTAGACCTTAGCCAAAAAATTGATGGCGTTGACCAGAAAATTGATGGCGTAAAAACCGAACTAAAGCAGGATATTTTTGTAATTGAGCAGGTGCATGGAGAAAAGCTTGACGCTTTACTTGACGGCTACAAGCAGTTAGCTGAGTCCCAGTCAGAAATAAAGACTGATCTTGAAGAAATTAAGGCAAGGCAATAAACTCAGGAAGTTGAAATCAAAGTCATTAAAGGCGGGAAAGTAAATGAAGTCAAATAGCACATTTTTGCAACAAGAGGGATAGCAAGAATCAATATGAACGACTAGTTACGAACGCTGAAAAAGATAATTTGTATATAGTTGAAAAGTCTTTCCGCTCCAATGCAAAAGAACTTATTAAGAATAATGCAATTGGGATTCGCAAGGATATTCCCACTACAGTGTTAATCGTCAAACTCTAATCTTCTAATTTTTCAAATTTCCTTCAAATTAATAGAATGTTCAGTATAAAACATTCTGCCGTAATTTACAGCAAAATGTTTTATACTGAGCTTTTTTATGTTATTATGCTTATTTGTAACCAATAAATAAGGCAGGAAACCCACCCACCAAAGTTTGTCTCCTGCCTGTAACGTAACTGTACATGGCAAAAGCCATGCAACACAGTAATACAAGAGTATGATAACTATATATCGGACGGGATCTCCAAATCAGGCTCTCCATCTTCGGAATCACTTTCAGATGTATCAGAGCTGGACTGCGTGTTTGCAGCCTTGACATCAGAGGATGTTACGGCATTTGACTGTCCATCCCTGGCCCCGCTTTCGTAAGGGATCACGGAATCGGTGGCTTGATTTGCATCACATGAGGCAGTCGAAAAGAGAAATAACAGGCAAGTAATAATTATTACTGCTTTCTTCATACAACAGCATCTCCTTTCCAAAACCAGTATTATGCTACTATATGTTATTATACCTAACATTTGCAAATAAAGGAATTGTATTCTTACTGTATACAAGCTCTCGTTCAATCCAAATCATTGTAAAATTTCCAGGAAGGGTGGAACACCAGGAGGTCCCGAAGTTTCTCTGATAAAAAGATGCCTTCGCATGTTGAAGGAATTGAAGCTTAAAAACGGAGGCAAAAGCGAGCTTGTTTTTCCCTCAAAAAACGGCACTTTCATTAGTCCCCGAAATTTCCTTCGTTGTTTTAAAACCATATGTGGAAAGACAGGACTTAAGGATTTTAACTGCCATACTTTAAGGCACACTTTCGCAACAAGGTGTTTTGAAAAAGGCATTCCAGTAAAAATCGTTTCATGCTGGCTTGGGCATAAAAAAGTTCAACATACTCTGGATATTTACACTCATGTAATGCCAGATGAAGAAAAGAAAGCAATTGAGAGACTGGAAACCGACACCGAAAGTCTTGTGGCAATACCCCCTGAATACACATCTGTCGCTTCAGAAAAATAACCCAATAATAACCCAATTATAACCCAATTAGGGCGAGTTTAAATGATAAAAGATGAGTTTAGATGAGATGATAGAATAAGGACATGAGTGTGAGTTAGAGTGAGGAGCGGCATAGAAAAAGAAGGCATCTAGTTTGAATTAGATGCCTTCTTTTTCTATGGAGCCCTCAATCAGAGTCGAACTGATGACCTCATCCTTACCATGGATGCGCTCTGCCAACTGAGCTATGAGGGCATTTTCTATTGTGGTGTTGCCTGCATAGTACACGGTTACAGTGTATATGCTGCCTGCGGACCAATGGAGCGGGTGATGGGAATCGAACCCACGCGGTCAGCTTGGGAAGCTGATATTCTGCCATTGAATTACACCCGCAAATAGTCTGGTTCAATGGGCCGGGCAATACGCTTTGTTGCAACTGCACAGTGCCTATAACGTGATACTATAGGCTTTCACCCACGCGAAATATTATACCACAGCCCGAACTATGTGTCTATAGTACAATTTATTTTCCCTATTTTGCATGCAAGGCACGTTGATGGCTTGAAAAGGTAAGTGGCTAATCTTGGAAGTTGGAGTTGCTGCTTCTTATGTTAGCGGATAAATTCATCTTTGAAAACAGTCAATTCACTTCGCTAAAGGAGTCAGGTGGAGGTTCTGGCCGTTGAACATAGCACCGCCTCCAGAGAAAAGAATTACAGGGTATTTCTGCTCTACTTCTGAAAGTCCTGCGTTTACATAGCTGTCTGTTTTAATCAGCGTAAGTTGACCTAAGATATCAGGGATGTTTATGCATTCTGCAAAGAGCCTACTCATTTCACTTCCTGTAATAGATCCTTGAGGTTAAGCTATAGCTTAATCCACCAGAAGGACGCATCCATCAGGCAGTAAATCGCCCTTAGGTTTCATCGTCATCTATTTGCTTTACTTTCCTGTAATAGATCCTTGAGGTTAAGCTATAGCTTAATCCACCAGAAGGACGCATCCATCAGGCAGTAAATCGCCCTTAGGTTTCATCGTCATCCATTTGCTTTACTTTCCTGTAATAGATCTTCGGGTGAAGCTGTTGCTTAAACCACCAGAAGGACGCATCCATTAGGCAGTAAATCACCCTTAGGTTTAATCGTCATCCATTTGCTTCACTATCCTATAATAGGTCCTTGAGGTGAAGCTATAGCTTAATCCATAAAGGACGGCGAACAGGCCTGAGACAATTAGACCGCATATTATGATCAGTCCGGAATTGTACAGATTTATGGCACTCAGGAGTCCCGTTATCATATTGAAGCCTGCCATGGTATGGAGCAGTGCCATGATAAGAGGCGAGAAGAAAACCAGCAATATCTGTTTCCTGATGGTGCTTTTTACCTCGGCATCACTCATTCCAACCCTCTGCATTATGTCGAAATTGTCACGGTCGTCGTATCCTTCAGTGATTTGCTTGTAATACATTATGAGTATAAGGCACATTGTGAAGATGATACTGAATATGATTCCGATAAACAGCAATCCACCATTCATCGACAAAATCTCACGCCTCTCGGCAATACCGTTGACATAGCTGGTGTTGCCTGACTGTTGAGTACCGCTCCAGTCAATAGCGTTTCTAATGAAATCTTCCTTGTTTTTATCATCACCCTCCAGATTGAGATGAAGGGTGAGTATCTGATCATTACCCTCTGTACTAGAAAAAACAGCGCCTAGCTTATCCATGACCGCAACATCCTTAACAACCAGGTAACATTCCCGGCTGGAGAAATTAATGACTGCTTTCCTTCCAAACACAAGAGAGGTGAGCTCCTTTTTCACCTTGTATTTTTCTTTTTCGAGAATGACATGATCATAACCGAAGTCAGCTCCTGTTGTATAGATCAGTACTTCATCCGCGGCCAGTGTTTCTTGCTTATTTTCAATTTCATTGTATTCCTCAAGTGACATCGCTTTGATAATATACCAGTATGAAAAATGGCTCGTAGGTTCATAGACAGTGAATGTATCACTATTGCCATTCACTCTCAGCTTTTGATAAGTGAACTCCACTTTATCCTTTATGTCCACCTGTTCTTTTTCTGCTAACTCTTGTAGCTTGCTTTCCAGCTCGTCTGTGCCCCGGAATATCTCTGTATTGATATTCAGCGTGAAATCGTATGGATGCTGAAAGTCCAAAATACTGTCTGAGCCAAGCCATACAGAAAGTGTACAAAGTAGTGTTATTATTGTCATAGTACTGAAAATACATATGTTAGATAGACTTGAGGCGCTTTTTTTTATTCTGTGGAGCATGCCCGAGATTGTGACGTAGTTTGACTTCCTATAGTAAATACGGCTATTCTTTTTTAATAGCTTTAGCAGTGCAAGTAGACCCGCCTTGAAGAACTGATGCGTTCCAAAGGATACAAGGGCCACCGCCAGCAAGAAGTTGAGAAAAATATTGGAGTCCACCTTTGCAGGTATGGCAATCGCATAGCCTATTCCCAGAAGCACAATGCCAATTGCTGCAGAGAGCCAGAGGCGTTTGGGCTCCTTGTCACCTTTTTTATGACCCTTTAGTAAGTCATTGGGATTTGTCCGAAATACATGGATTACATTGATAACCAAGTTTATAGCATACACAGCTAAAAAGTAGAAGAATGTCTGATCAAATGCCCTCAAGCTGAATGTGAAGTCTACATTTACCGGAAGCCCTGATAGATTGAGCAGAGCAAGGAATAACAATTTCGAGAACGCCAGACCAAAAATAATGCCACCTACCATGACTATAGCAAATACTATAAATGTCTCATAGAGCATCATCAATGCGATATGCCTTTTATCTAGTCCAAGCACGCTATATAGCCCTATTTCCTTCTTCCTGCGTTTTATAAGGAAGCTGTTGGTGTAGATTGTAAAAGGAAGAAGGATTAGACCAAGTAATATCTGGCCAACATTCATGAGAGCCAGGGCATATGAGCTACGGGGCAATGTCGCCATGATTTCGTTATTTATTATTGAGGAAAATACAAAGAATGAAAAAACAGATAATACCCCAGCTAAGATGTATGGTCCATATGTGGAGCCGTTTTTGTATATCCCTTTGGCTGATAGCCTGGGAAGTAGAAAAATCTTATTCATTTTTTGCGCCCCCAGTCTGCAGCACTGTCAAGGCGTCAGTTATCATCGAGTACATTTCCTCGTTGGAGGCATTTCCCCGGTATATCTGATGGAAAACACAGCCATCCTTGATAAACAGAACTCTTCCGGCATGACTTGCCGCCTGAAGGCTATGTGTCACCATCAATATTGTTTGACCTTCGGCATTAATATCTGCAAACAGCTTTAGCAGCCTTGCGGAAGCCTTAGAATCCAGTGCGCCTGTGGGCTCGTCAGCAAGAACTATCTTTGGGTAGGTAATCAGAGCCCGTGCTGTAGCAGCTCTTTGCTTTTCGCCACCGGACACTTCATAAGGGTATTTTTGTAGCACTTCATTAATGCCAAGCTTGTGGGCTAAAGGCTTTAGCCGTTTTTTCATCTCCTCTAGCGGTTTGCCTGCAAGAACAAGGGGGAGAAATATATTGTCCTGCAACGTAAAGGTGTCCAGCAGGTTAAAATCCTGGAAGACGAATCCAAGATTGTCACGGCGAAAAGCTGCCAAATTGCCCTGTCGGACCGTTGACAAATCTTTGCCCTCTAATAAAACCTGGCCACTGGTTGCTCGGTCGATGGATGCAAGTATATTTAAAAGAGTGGTTTTGCCAGATCCGGACTCCCCCATGATAGCAACATATTCGCCCTTTTCTACGGAGAAGGTCACACCGTCAAGTGCCTGTACCTTATTTCCTCCAAGCCTTGTGCTGTAAACCTTTTTCACATTGTTAATCTCAAGTAGTTTCATGATTTAATTCCCTTCTCATTATCTATGTCTTCAAAAGACGCTGACCTCTATAGGTCGGCGATGGATGAAGACGAATTAATTAACCTTCCTTGGTCAGGTGGAGTTCAGTCTCCACACGACTCTCTGAGCGAAGCGAATTGACTTCACATTACATATAAATCTTAATATACCGCAAAATGCGTTGCCATAATGTTTGCTTACAATTTTCATTACAAGCTTACATTTTTGTAAGGTTAATACGCATACTTGAGGTTATAGTCTGAATATAAACATAATATAGATGCTTATGAAAGGCAAAAACCGTTATGAAAATATTTCGGGTGTCTCAGGAAAACCAATGGTTACCTTTGTGCCGCTACCGACCTCAGAGGACACCTCAAGAGTATGAGAAAGCTTTTTCATTATTTGCTTACACAAATATAAGCCTATACCTGTGGATTTTTTGTCAAGTCTTCCATTGTAGCCTGTATAGCCCCGCTCGAATATTCTTGGCAGATCCTCCTGCCGTATTCCAATCCCTGTATCTTCGATAATTAGAAGGGCTTTTCCCTCAGCCATTTCATGTCGTATTGAGATACTGCCCCGTTGAGTATACTTCAAAGCATTAGACAGGAGCTGGCCTATAACAAACAATAGCCATTTACTATCAGTGACAACTGAGCAGCTGAAGTCCTCCAAGTTGAGAGATCGCCTGCTGTTTATGAAAAACATTTTGTGTTTTTTTATTGCTTGCTTAACAATATCGTGGAGTTCGTAATTTTTGAATAGGAAATCGGAGGTTATGCTATCAAGTCTCTGATAATAGAGCACCATATCGACATAATGCTCAATTTTAAACAATTCTTCCGACAGGATCCTATAGTGGGATGCCTCCATACCTCTGGAAACTGTGTAGACTACATTGTCTGTCTGTGGGGGCTTGTCTCCGATGCTTTGCAGTAGCAGTCTCATTGCCGCAATTGGAATTTTTATTTGGTGAGCCCACATGGTATAGTAGTCTGACATGTCGGTATCTCTAATATTGATTTGGGATTTGAGCTGTCTGAGTTCTTCCAATAAAGTGTCTATTGTCTCATGATACAGCTTCTCAAGACCACCTGCAGGTAAGGGAAGTAGCTCCGCTATGTTTTCTATGTTTTCAATATTTTCAAAGGCTATCTGTATCGTTCTGATCTTTTTAATGTATTTTATGAAATCGTAGGTAGCAAAGCATAGTGCCAGAAAGGCCCAGAGGAAAAACGCATAGAGCAGGCTGTATATATCGTCCAACTGGTAGAGTAAACAGACTATAAAGAAAAGCAACATCGTTAGCATAAAAAAGCCTGTGACTCTTCGTTTCTCCAGTATATAGATAATTAGAAGTCGATGGAGTGGCAGCTTTTTCATAAAATTATCCGTAGCCTCAATATTCTTGTCCATATCATTCGCCACCAATCAGGTAGCCCAGCCCCTTTTTTGTTTGAATGAAATCTGTGATGGAGGCTTCCTCAAGCTTCTTACGAAGCCTGTTCATGTTGACTGTCAGCGTATTGTCATCAACAAAGCAGTCATTATCCCACAGTCGTTTCATTATCAGCTCTCTTGATACCGTCCTTCCGATATTTTCAAAAAGTAGCTGCATTATTTTGTGTTCGTTTTTTGTAAGCTCAATTTTTTGACTTTGATACGTTATCGAGCCATCCATCATATTAAACATAACACCTTTATGCTCAAGCCATGAGGTCTGCTCGTTATATGCATAGGTGCGCCGCAACAGCGCCTGGATCTTGGCTCTTAGCACTTCGAGGTCAAAGGGCTTTGGGACAAAGTCGTCTCCGCCCATGTTTACTGCCATGATTATATTCATATTGTCTTCGGCAGAAGAAATGAATATCACAGGAGTCCGGGAGAGCTTCCTGATTTCGGTGCACCAATAGTATCCGTTGAAAAAGGGTAGGGAAATGTCCATCAGCACCAGTTGAGGCTCGAATCTGATAAAATCATCCAGCACTTTGCTGAAGTCCTCAGTACATCTGACTTCATAGCCCCATCGCCCAAGATATTCCTGAATAACACCTGCAATAATATTGTCATCTTCAACTATCATTATCTTGTACATAAAAATTCCT
>CAZEIH010000070.1:0-8026 GCA_964512095.1 uncultured Oscillospiraceae bacterium | reverse complement strand
ATTTACCATGAGTCTATTTTTTTATGTCTTGCGTCACTTCATTTTACAACTTACCTATGAAAAAGGTAATTGAAGGTGTAGGTTATGATACAAAAAAAGCTATATTCTTAGGACAGGTCAGCAGTGGATTTTCAAAAGAGGATATCAGGTGGTCAGTCACAGAACTGTACAGGACAAGGTCTGGGAATTACTTTCTCCAAGGCTATGGTGGACCAGGTTCCCCTTATGCTGTATGGGATAATGAATCCGACGCCCATGTACACGGAGAGGCAATTATTCCAACGGCTCTATACGATGTAATAGCCTGGGCAGAAGAATACCTGCCAGACGAGAAATTGAAAATTGTTCTCAAAGATATAAGGCAGGAAGCTAAACGACAAAACATAAAAGTCCCTACATATCTTAAAGCCGCTTCGCAGAAATTGACCTTAAGGGAAAGGAAAGCTAGGCGTGCTGCGGTTCAAGCTGAACAAACTGCCCAGAGAACTATTCGAACATATATAGACTGGTAATTGATGAAGTGCCATCCCAGAATCACAAGGCAAAGGCCATGTCAAAAGTATTATTACTAAAGTAAAAGGTGCGGGTGAAACTATTTGATTCACTTGCCCCTTCTTTGTTTATCTCATTTTATGAATCAATGACAGAAAGTCCTCTAAATCTATATTAGCATAACTTGAGTATTTTAATCTGATATTCCTACTACAAAATATCCTGCATCTGAAAAATATGAGTAAACACGTAATAACCCTGACCTATAGACACTGTCGTCATATTCATTGGTATGGGAATATACAAAACCACTTTCACTCAAAGCAACTGTGTATATTATAGGCGCACCAGATGGCAACCCCTTTGCATCATAAATATAAAAATAGCCATTTTCGGTATCCAATACGTTAACTAAAGTCAAACTAAAATAAACTGCCGCATCAGGTACTCGTGGATAATTAGAATAAAAGGATATATTATTGTTGATAATAGTTCCGCCATATGTTTGATACGGTGGCTCAACATGAACTCTTCTATAATAATTACTATAATTAATGTCGATGGTTTCCGTTCCATTGCTATATTTCGCTCGGATATAATAATCTTTAGAAACGGAATCTATTTGCTTTGCATACTCTCTCTCTTTAAATCCTATAGATGAAAGATACTCTAAATAAGATTTGAAATCATCCAAAGCTTGCTCTTCATAGCTATATTCATAAAAATAATTTCCACCTTCAATATATCCATCATAAAATTTTGCAGCACCTTCGCCCATAATTATTGTTTGGTTACAATCGCGTTTTGTTACAGCCATATATGTTTTTACATTAGTTTTATAATAACAATTCGGGCTAGTTACTGCGTCAGCTACGTTTATGTTCTTATCAGCAAAATAATCAAAAAAAGTAGTTCCTTTTTGTGTTAAATCTATGGAAATTATCAAATCAAGAGGAATTGCTAGATTAAGGCTGTGCCCCTCTGCAAAATATGCGGACGTAACTCCAATAACATCACCATATTCGTTTATAAGAGCTCCACCACTACTACCAGAAGAAATTGATGCAGTTGTTTGAATGAAGTCCATATTATTAACTTTTCTGGAAGTATTGCTGACTATACCATTCGAAATCGTATTTTGAAGCCCTAAAGGACTGCCAATTGCATAACACGTCATTCCATTTAAGATTGTATCAGACTTTTGCATTCGTAAATAACTAAAGGTTGAAGAATTACTTCCATGTAATGCTATTTTTGAAACTTTGATGATAGCTATATCTCTATTTTTATCCGCAAATAAAACCTCTGAAATTTGATACATATCTCCATCAATAGTCATTGCCGTTGCCATTTCAGAATCTTTCAGGACATGATAACAGGTAATTGCTATACCATCTGAATTAATGAAAAAGCCACTCCCAGATGCAGAAGGATAGTTAGGATAATCAGACTTTTTTGAAAATACTTCAATGTAAAAAACAGAAGGAGAACATTTACTAGAAATTTCTTCGGCATTCAGTTTGCTTGCGGTTTGAGATTCGGAGCCTAGAGCATCATCTAAGCCGACAGTTTTCACTTCTGACAAACGAATAACACCTGCTGACACCAAATCAGAAAGAAGAGTTGTAGATTTCCCTTTATAAGCTACTTTGAGCGCATTATATGATATTTCAGCAACATCGGCGCGCGTAAATTTTGAAGAAGCAGAATATTTGCCATTAGTTATACCAAGAGAGTCTGAAAGTGTCCAAGCAGAATCCCAAGCAAAATCTGTGTCAGAATTATATCCCAGTGCACGAAGAATAAATGTTATATATTGCGATGCAGTTACTGTATTGTTTCCGCCAAATTCTATAGCACCAGCGCCTGAAGTTAACTTATGATTGTACGCATACCCTACATAAGGTTTAGCCCATTCTGCCACATCTATAAATGGAGTGTTCCACGTAGTTGATTTTGCTTCATTATCTTTTCCTAAAAGCCTGACGAGCATAGTTATTGCTTCATGTCTAGTAGGTGTGCGATCAAGGTCAAAAATAGGTGTGCCATCTGGATTTGTACCAGTTCCTTGGAATAAGCCAAGTGTATATAATGCGTTTGCGGCATTTATTGCCGTATTATTAGCTGCATATACTGAAGGAACATAAATGAATACTAATAATAAAATTAAAACTAGGGGTATAATTCGCTTACGCATAAATAGTCCCTCCAAGTATTTAATAATGAATACAATATATCATTTTTTGAGCATATATTCAAACAAATGACATAATATGTTCACCACTGTCTAAATACCGTGGTCTTACACTGCTAATTAATAAACATAAAGCGGATGTAATTTACCTTCATATCTATAAAATAGGAATCCTTGAAATACAATGCTTTCAAGGACGAAAAAGCCTCACTATGTGATGTTATAAAACAATGTAACAGCTTTTGCTACGCAAAACGCTTTGGTGAGACATCCACGATCCGAACGCACGACACCTTGATTATGGTTTTTGAACATTTCGAAGAGCACAGAACCTCTACTCAATTATAGTAAACAAAACGCATACAGTAGCGGTAAATCTGTTGATTATTTTACAACTAAAGCATATAATATAAGTAAGAATAAAAACACCGAAAGGAGAGACCGCATATATGAAAGCGCAAAATGATGTGCAGGTAACAATCCGCGTTGATAAAGACGTGAAAGAACGTGCTGAAAACCTGTTTAACAGGCTTGGAATGAACATGAGCACCGCTCTCAATGTTTTTCTTCGCAAAGCTGTCATCGAAGATGGCATTCCGTTTACCATTAGCACAAAAAGCTCTGAGTTTATTCCCGGCTATTCGCCAAACGATATTACGGAAGCCTTTGCCGCATCCATACAACGTGAATTCGCTAAAAAGCAACAGAATGGTTCGCCTATTGCACTATACGACACCGAAAACAAAAAGGCATATCTTGAATACCCGGACGGCTCGCGGCAATATGTAAATGGCTGATATGCACAAACAACCAGTTGTACTTGTATTTGCAGGTCCTAATGGCTCTGGGAAAACAACGGCGACGAAAGCTCTTCCGATTATTGGAACCTACGTCAACGCTGATGACCTCAAAATGAAGTTCAGGTTATCCGACCTTGAAGCAGCGCAGCATGCAGAAGCACTTAGAAATGAACTTTTGAACAGAAAGGCAGACTTCACATTTGAGACAGTAATGTCTACTGAACGAAATTTATTACTGCTGCAAAAAGCGAAATCGCAAGGATATGAAGTGCGATGTATGTATGTCTTGACCTGCGACGAGAATATTAATGTTGCAAGAGTAAAGTCACGCTTTGCTTCAGGAGGACACGACATTCCGGAAGACAAAATTCGTGTGCGGTATCATCGTGCACTGGCTTTGCTGCCTCAACTAATTCCTGTATGCGATAAAATGCTTATTTTCGATAACTCCAATGATATATCATCTAGACCGTCATTAATTTTTAGGAAGTGGTACGAGCAAACTGAAATATGTCCATATAAATATTGGTCGAAAGAAAAACTGCAAAAGTTGCTTGGTGTTTAAAAAATCCAGATTCATCTAAGATTTAACTTTTTTCTGAAAATTAATCTTCACACCCACAAAGCAAAAACCTTCGATGCATAATGTTCCCAAGGGTTTCCACAAAGCCTCCTTGCAGGAAGCTTTCAAAATGTAAGACATACAGCCTACGGCTGATATCTTATTGGTGATCGAAAACAGGTTATCATATAAGGGGAGGAAATAATATATGAGCCTTGATAAAGCAATCAAACATAAAAAAGAAAAGCGCAAACCATATAGCGGCGCTAAGTCCGTATGTAGAACCTGCCGTAATCATGGCTCGTGCGATTATTGCAAATCCAACCGACTTCACAAGTTCAAAAAGAAGGAACCTGTTTATTCTGAATTCTCAGAACCCTAAACCAAGAGGCCAGAATCCCATACCCTTAAATACATCAAGAGTAAAACCGCTTTTCCGTTAAAGGATTAGCGTTTTTTCATGATAAGTAAAATTTTCATTGAACCTGTTTGCTAGGTGCTATAGTAGAGGTTGTTTAGTATATCAATATAGTTTAGTTCTACAATTGCACGTAGAAGCACAAAACATCATCACTTTTTGCTTAATCGCGCATAACAGGAGTCGCAAAGTGTTAAAACCCAGCTCAAATCTTTTCTCAAATCCCCTGCAATACCACATTTTTCGCACACATTGCTGGATTCCTTTTCCCATTTTTGTACGATTTCCGCAACCTCCTTATGAAGTTCGGAAATGCCGGGCATTATCCTGATACTTTTTCCATCGCTTAATGAGTCAAAGGCGTGTATACCTGGGTCATGTCCCTCTGGATGATAGTAAAACCGCAACGTTCCGAATTTCTCCTTTACTTGGTCAACAATGATGTCAACGGGTAACCCCGCTTTTGTATACGCCTCTGTAATATCACGGCAAAGGCCACGAATTACCTCATACCAACCATCACCAACTCCGCATCCGAAGGCACCATATAAATCGCTAATATGCCCAACTTCTTTGCGTTGTTCGTCGATATTTTTCCCTCGACGCATGAAAGGAAATTCTTCTGTTATCTTCAGTTCCAATTCTCGTTTCATTATTAAACACCTCGTCTCTATAACCTATAGATCTACATCGGCGGTTAAAATGGCATGGTCCGGGTATGCTTGTCATAATTAATTCCGGCATCACCCAGAATAATTAAATCATCATCCTCCGTGGTTTCATATTCGTCACAGAATTCTTCAAACTCATCAAAGGTTCCACGCTTATCTCATGTTATGTAAACCATCTTCGCCTCCCCCTTATAGGCACTCCTTTTACTAATCATCATAAAAGCCGTCAACGCTTCGCTAGCTTCATCTTTATTATATTTGCATAATATCTCATCGTACAGGTATGCCAGTACCTCAATGGCTCATCAATTTGTTTATTTCTTACCGCTGCATTAAAATTTTTCCAATTCCAGCTCTTACAGGTGACGGACTTATACTTGCTTTCTTAGCCCTTGAAATAATCAAATCACCAAAGGATGGCAACTCAACCAACAAAAATGGGACATCTATCGGTCTCTGCTGCGCCTCCTTGCATAAAGTGTTAAGTAATCCTTCATAATCAAGTAAGACAACATCTCCTAGCTAAATGCCTCTGCTATATGGTGAATCTCTGTTAAACCTCTTTGTTTCATGCCAACTCTTACAGCCTTGGATAAATCAAGCATCTTCTTGAATTCATTCAATGTTGAAAAGGCAAGAATACGGCCTACAGTTTTTATTGCGAAGTCATATGTAACCCACTTGCTTCCAGTTGCATTAGCTAAAGCTTTAGACATACTCCGATATAAATTCGAGCTTTTAGGCATAGCTATTTCAACATTTGCCTTTGTATATGCTAATTCATTAGTATCCTTCTGTGATAGATTGAACCAATTAATACAGGAACTGCCTTTATCCTTAAAGTCCTCTAAATTAAAGCAATCTACATTTTGAATTATTAGTGGTATAGCCTGTTGTACCTCTTTATTGATTTTCATGTGCTTCGTCCTCCTTCAGTTTTTTAGAATTCTTAACATAAACAGCAGTCCTAGATACAAATTTCAAATCCCCATTTTTATCCCTAGCCCTTTCAACACCTAGAAGAACCTTGTCCTTATCATCTTTATTCGCATCCTTTCTGACTGCTGAATTATAAAGCTTGCCAAGTCTTGCTCTTAAAGTAGCTGGTTGAAGGTAGCCCTTTTCAACTGTAGAAATACATAACTTAGAAAATGACTCTAGCATCACAAGTGTAAATTCTCCATCTTCTCTTTCATTTGTTTCTTTAATAAGTTCACTTAATGCAGCAGTATAATCGAATCCGACTGTATCTAAACCTATCTTTTCAATAATATCACTGTAATTTAAACCACCCATGTAAATTCTTTCAAAAATGTTTTGCATGAGTAAATTCATAGTAATATTGTTTTTATTTGCATCTTCTTCGATGCGCTCAAACAGTTTCTGTTCTAATGTTAAATAAACCCTTGGCATAATAAATACCTTCCTTTATATTGTTATTGTTATGGCTTTTGGTTACCGCGCAATTATAATTTTATTATACTGGGTTTTGGCTATCGTGTCAATATTAATTTAATAAAAAGTAAACGCAACGAGAAGATTGCATTTACTTTTTCAATTCACGACTTTAAACATGTGTTCTTAAAAATTGATTGACATAAAGAAAATATTTAGTTATCGTATAAAACTAGAGGATACTAAGGTAAAATAGTACAAAACGTTAATAATAAAGAGTAAATATGAGTATATATACCATTATGAACGAGGCTCTATATTGTAGAGATTTGCCTCAATTCGGCAAAAAGCTAATAGAATTTGTTGACGCAGCTTTAGTGGAGAAGAATAAAGCTACCATTGTTAAGAACTTCTATGAGCGATTAACTCAGGCCACAATCCTAGATTACGCTTTCAGTGGAGTTATTGACGAGAATAAAACTCAATATATCATATACGAAGAGCAAGATGCAGTTGGTAAACTGATTTATTTAACAAGACCGTCATACACTTCACCTGTTAAGACACTCAGTGCTTTGAGAAACTATGGTGAGTATATCATATCTCAATATAAACCGCCAATTGGAAAACAAATAAGCTTTGAAATGGTAAAAGAAATATTGCAATATCTGGATTCTAAATATGAATTTACTGATAAAATATTTTCATCAAAGAAAGCAATGATCTGCATAATTGACTATAGCCATACAAAATTTAATAGCGAATGCTTAATATTTAATTCAGATGAAGGTTTAGTCCAGCATTTTTTGATATACCATATGAAAAATGACAAAGATGACACTTCTCCGGAAGCAGTCTTCTTTCATGAATTAGGACACGCTCTACATGCAAAGTGTTATGGTAATACTGATTCGGTTCCGACGCCAATTTTATCATTTTTAAAAGACCTTTGTTTTCAAAGGATTAATGAACTCACATTAAGAGAGCAGGTTGAGGTCTTTGCTGATGTTATAAGTGTTGGGTTGATGTATGATAGTCCATTTGAAAAATTTGAAACCTTTCCATCAATGCATGCCAACGATAAGAAAGTATTTAAAATTCTTGTAGAAAAAATGCTATCCAGGATATAAGTTCATTAAAAAAAAGAAGGAAAAATACGGGAGCAGCGTCACCTTACCTTGACTATAATATCGCAACTTATTCCTGTGAGTTAAGATGTTGATTTATCATAACTCATTTATTCACACATAATATCAGATCATACGGCATAACTAAGGGGCTGTCTCAGAAGTGCGGAATACAACACTTCAATGCCCTACTTCATATAAACAGCCCATAGCAATATACAATATAATGACTCCTCCCCAAACCTATTCATTGAGTTTATCCCTCCAACACCTCTAAATCCGCTCTTTGTTTTCCACATGCGGCAATTAGTAATATCCTATTTATCTTCACTTTGTACCGGGATATAAACCATCTTCAGCGGAATCA
>CAZEIH010000069.1:0-8299 GCA_964512095.1 uncultured Oscillospiraceae bacterium | reverse complement strand
CCATATCCAACGGTATGGCCTACAGCTACAGCTATACTCCTGATGGCAAGCTAAAGAGCAAGGGAGCTTCGGGTAGAACACTTATCAGTTATGACTATGATAGGAACGGCAGGCTGAAGGAGCTTAGGGATATTTCAGGAAAGACAACCAAATATGCCTATGATCCGGCAAACCGGCTAAAGCAGGTATTTGACGCAGACAGCAATAAGCTGTCAGAGTATGCATATAACCCTGACAATACAATTGTATCAAAGCTGTACGGCAACGGTATTGTCACAAGCTATACCTATGATGGGGATAAGAATCTAACAGAACTTAAGGCTGTAACATCAAAGGGCAATACTCTGGCCTTGATGAACTACAGCTACGACCTTAACGGTAACCTGCTTAAAGAACAAGGACAGCAGCATGCAACAAGCTACGCCTATGACAGCCTGAACCGACTGATAGATGCAGTTTATGACACAACACATCAAACCTATGCCTATGACATGGTTGGTAACCGGATAGAGAAAACCATCGGTGACACCATAGAGAAATATACCTACAATGCAAAGAACCAGCTGACACAGCTGCAGCGAGACAACGTGACCACTGGCTTCTTCTACGACAACCAGGGCAACCTCACCAGAGAGGAAGCTCCCGACGGCACAAGTGAATTCCAGTATGACGCACTGAACCGTCAAGTACAGGCAGTCACCAAGGATGGCAATACACTTGTTAGCAGGTATGATGTAGAAGGACTCAGAGCAGAGATCGAGGAAAATGAGAAGCTGACCAAGTTCCTCTACCACAACGGCAATATCCTTACGGAGCTTGATAAAGACTACGCTCCGGTAGCTCGCTATACCAGAGGCAACAGCCTTGTAACACAAACACTGTGGAACCCGGAAAGCAAAACCCAGGAAACATACTATCATCATCAGGATAAACATGGCAGCACTATACATATATCCGACTCAGAAGAGAACATACGCAACAGTTACCGGTATGATGCCTTTGGTATGTTCCTTGAAAACAGCGAGCAGATACCTAACAGGATTAATTACACAGGCCAGCAGTATGACAGCCTAACCGGTCAGTACTACCTGCGTGCAAGGTATTACAACCCGGTGATCGGCCGTTTCACCCAGGAAGACCCCTACAGGGGCGATGGTCTGAATCTGTACGCCTATGTATCCAACAACCCCGTAAGCTATTACGACCCCACCGGCTACAGCAAGTGCAGTACAAGCGGTGAATCAGGTAACAAGATACATCCATGGGGCAATACCAGTGCGCCTCCATCTGGCTGGAAGATGTCAGAACCAACTGCTCCTTGGGGACATAACGGTGCACCCCCAGTCGAATGGGGCAAAAGAACCCTGGAAGACTTGTATAAAATTGATCCCGACAGTATGAAAAATCAAGCAATACAAGTAGGTGTTGATGACAATACTATAAACATTAAGGCATATATAAGGTTCTCTGGTGATGCCAATAGCATATATAGTCCTGATGGAAGATCTTATGCAGAAATAATTAAAGATGGTATTGAATTAAAATGGTCAAAAGAATTCACAGGGACTAATAATGATTTTGGTGCAGATATCAGTGGTAGTATTAATGTGGAAGTAATCAGCATGATACCAGGAGAAAGTTATATAACGAGCAAAGATCAAAAATACTTTGATCTAACAATAGAAAATGATATAGGTATATCCTACTGTACACATAAAAAAAGTGATGTTTGGAGCAAATCAACCCTTAGCGATTGGGATATGACAATCTATACAGGTTTCTCCGATGGATCAACAAGACATGTGCAAGATCTATATAACACTGCAGCACATGAATTTGGGCATATGCTCGGATTAGAAGATGCATACATTTATAGCATAAACAAAAATATAAGTCCAAAGGATGATATGATGAGGTGGTATACAGTACCATCACCAACAGTAACAAATAACGATATACGTATGATGTTAAAGGCATTTGAACAGGACAAATGGCAAGAATGGTCAAGATTTGGTCTGTAAAATTATTAGGGCGCAAGGAGGTTATAAATGAAAAAACTAATTATCTTATTATTGGTTATATACATAAATTTTTTACCTGGGTGTAATGGGGAGGAGAATTCTATGAGTTTAAACAAAATAGGAAAAGAAAAGATCAGAGTTCAAAAAGAGTATACAGAAATGCTTGATAATCATAAGGATGAACTACTTGACATATTTAATTGGTTTCAAAAAAATTATAATTATTTTTATTTAACTACTAGAAAAACTAATTATGAAGTCTACATAGAAACTAATGAGGGTGTCGGTTATATCCAGAACGATAATGTGGAGCTACTATTACTAATAATGAAAGAATTTAACCTAAATGATATTATATATGATACAACGTATAGTGATGTGACTTTCGAAAGAACCGTAGTAGAAGATGACTTGTATGTTTTCCACAGACTCATTTATCATACAGGTGACCTTGACCCTGAAACCCAACATAGTTATGTCGAGTTATCAGATAATTTTTATTATCATTATAGTGTTGGTGAATAACGTGACGTACTCTCCCCACCTATAGAGGTGGGGCTTCTTGGGACGTACCATCTAACGCCGATATAGAGACTGAATGAAAGTCCGTGCAAATGGTAATAATCTCCACATAAACGAATGGAGGTTATGTAAATGAGAACATCAAAAAACATCTCCTGGACACTGTAGAATGGAAACTCACAAATGCAAGTTCATTCCCTAATCATAGGATTTGGGGCTGAACTTGCATTCTTTAAATATTAGTATTAATATTACCTATTACCCCCGATTTTGTAGTCATCCGAGGATTTTTTGCCTGCATGGTAGAATACAACATCGCCATCCAGAAGGTTGAAATCTTTCTTGTAATAATCCTTCTGTGTATAGACAAAGCCCTCTGCATTCCACATGTTGAAGCCTTTGTATGTACTACCTTCCTGGGTGTACCTCGCGTTCCAGTATCCCAGCTTCGGATTTACAAAGGATTTGGTCGAGTCATCCTGGTGTGTTTCTATGCTGAAGTTCACAATAATGTATCCGTCCTTGAGCCAGAAGCTTTCCCTGCCATCTATGCCGTCCTGGAATTCCGGATGGTTTATCATTTGCGATTGTGGCATTGCTGTTACATACAGCTTATCCGGCAGCTTGTATTCGCCATACCAGCGCTGTACTGACTTCAATACACGCTTTGCCTCTGCCGAACCGCCTGCAAAAGGATGGCTGACAGTATTGCCGGTGAACAGCCTTAAATCCTTTGACAGCACTATCTCATCATATGTTCCGATATCCACCTTTTTGCCCTTGAACTTCTTGTCGGTTATGCCCAACAGCTCACATGTCCTTTGTATGTCAGCCTCCGGCATGTTCCTATATATATCCGTGTTTGTGATCATATGCTTGTTCAACTTGTCCTTGTCGCTTCCTATCTTCACAAGGATATTATCCTTGCCGTTGAAATACTCATTGTAGTAGATATCTACGGGCCTCCTGCCGCTGCCGTCCTTGTTGACATAATAGAACGTTGGTTTTATTCTTATGTAATCATTATCTTCAAAGTATTCTCCTACTGTCTCAAGAGTGAACTTGAAAGCGTATCCTGTTTTTAATGCTCCACGGTCACGTTGTGTGGGAATACTGCCTTCCATGATTGGCAGTGTGTATGGATCAGGGTTTTCCCCAAGAGCATTGCCCACCGCATAATCCTTACCTGTGTGAAGGGAGCTTCCTGCTCTTTGTCTAAATACTTTCTCCCATAGCGGATAATCATTTATGTCCGTTATCTTGAAATTGCGTACCTGACCAACTACTCGTACATTGCTATCTCGGTACGCTACGTAGTTATTAATGTCCGTATTTACCATACGCTGCTGCAGGCTACCCATATCAGATGGTTTCTTGCTGAAGCCTAAATCACTGGGCTCGTCTATATCATCCGGAGCATTTATGGCAATCGTTTTGAAGTTGACAATATAATCGCCCTCGTTCACCCATACAGGTACTTTTATGAACAATCTTTCCTGTGGCTTGCTCACAAGATGCCAGGTATTTGCCTTTACATACACATAATTGTTCGGCGCACTTTCTATGTAGACATCAAAGGGGAAACGCACATATTTATATTCAACATATTTTGTATAATCCTTCGTTCCATACCCGGTTATATCTCGGTGCATGACATTATTTGCCTCAAATAGCAGCTCGGCCTTCTCTCCCAGTATAATATCGGACCGTTTGCTTTCTTTTGCTCCAATCTGCTGACTGTTATAGTTCCTGACACCAGAGTTGCAAGCAACCGGCGTATGTACCGTGACAGGGTTCAATTCCTGCTCAAGTATAACATCATTGCCCCTGGGAGGATTCAGATTATTGCTCAGCAGTCTATACCTTACTTCGCATTTGGTATCATAGGTGCCGTTCAATGTATCTCTTTCTACGGCCAGATCCTCTTTATACAACACATTCCTGTTTATCTCTGGAGAGCTCGGAATATCGATAGGCTTCTGTGCATCGCCATCGTTGTCTATAGCTCCGGACATTATTACCGAATTGTTGAATACCAGTGTATCGTTCCTTACCTTGAAATCTCCTACTGCGCTTCTTAATTCTGTTGTAAAGCTTTGGATTCCGATAGAAGGTGCAGTGGTGGTGCTCTCTCCCTCTCCCGGATAGATATGACCTATCCCACTGACGGTCAGGACATTGTCCGTTCCGTCTCTGGTTATTCTCCCGCTTGCAATGGCATCCTCAAGGGGATCATTTGTCACATGATAGCTTAAGCTCGTATCGTGATAATACTCATTGATAAGAGGTTGTTTATATTCCGACCCGTTTACATTTATCGTCGATTTCCCGCCTTCGAGTACATCACTTTCTATCTGTGCATTCTCAATCTCATAGATTGCCAGCTTGTCTATCATCCAGTACCGGTAATTTCTTGTTATCGTATATGTATTTTCATATTCCTCATCTGTATATGTCCCGACATAATCTCCTAAATAGCCGTCTCCTCCACAATTGCTGCAGTCTGTCTCCTTCGTCGGATCATTTGGATCTTTGATTTTGCCACCGGAACAATCCGGGCAGTCATGAGCATCCTCATCCCACGTCTCATAATGCAGCCTGAAAGTTTTCCTGACTGTGATATCGTAATCTTTACTGCCTTCTACTTTCTTTACATCGAAGTCCTTCAGATACTCCGGCGCTGTAATATTTGCATACAGTTCTTCCGCGCATGGGATCCCCTTACTGACATCATATTTTTCGGCGTCCCTGTCTTCTGCTTTAAACTGACCTTTCACTTCCTCCGGATCGGTGTTCAATATGACCTCTTCATCAGGAAGCTCCTCTGGGATTACTACAGGCTCTGGCGGTGGCTCTGTGGGAGGGTTCGGCGTGACTACACCGACACCCATGGATTTATACACCTTTCCATTTGGCTTCATTTGGTCGATTATTTCTTTTTTACTGTTCTTTTTATGTTGGTCAGTTTCGCTTAGATACTCCACACGGTAACCATCGTTTTTAAGCATGTTCAAAGCTTCTATTTCATCTTCAGCAAGAAAGGCTTTATTAGCAAGATACTCAAACATGAGATTGAGCCAGTCAACTATTTTTCCATTGTAATAACCGCTTGTATTTGAGGTATGGTATTCATTGTATCTTATAGCATCCCTCAGTGATAAGAACATGCCGACGCCGTTTACTCTGGCCGATATCAAGGGCTCAAAAAAGATTTTATAGGTGCCGTGTTTTTCGATATTATCTACTGGATCAATATAAATACCTTCCTTGAAATTTTCTTTGGATATTTCTTGCCCACACAGCTTTGATATCTCTGGTATGTTCTTATAATCATCGCCGGTAAACCATTCTACCCAGTCCTCTTTTGAGCATTGGAAGGGCTCCGGCATGCTGGTTATAATATCTAGAGTTGGCTTTATATATTCGTAGGGTTCAACACTTGCATCCTTAAGCTTATATGGTCTCCCTTCTTTATTCATATAATCAAATACTGACATTTCTGAATAGCCTTCGACAGTATAATCATATGTGGTTCCATATTTTTTTTGAATATCTTCAATGACTTCTTTAGAAAAATCCATAGGCAAACCAACTCGCCTGACATAAGGTTTTTCCGGGTCATCCGGCTCTTCATTTCCTTCCGGTCGCAAGCCATGGGCAAAGTTCGCTTCCCCACCCTCAACAAAATATATGCCTATTCTGATGCCGCGTCCTATTAACGAAAACGCCCACTCATTTGAACCTTTACCAGTATCACCACCTGCATCTCCCGAATCTATGTTTACTCCTGCTAAAGACGGTACTGATGCAAATATTAACGACATCATCATAGCTATTGTAAGAAATATTACTAATTTCGTTTTTATTAACTTCATTTCAACCACCTATATCCAAACATTTTTATATACCAATTATTATCTGGCTACCTGTTTCTAGGTCCTGTCCATATCCACATACTTACTTTTGAATCATATTCAGTCCAGTAGCCAACTTTTTGACCATCCTTAGGATTTTTATTTTTCAAGGCTAATTTTAACTCATATTCCCCAACATCCAGCCAGTCCGAGCGGAAGTGTCCCTCACCTGTTTTTTCATCCACATAATAGAAGTCTCCCATATAGGTCGAATCGCCATGCCATGTACCGCCTATATCCCCATCCCTCATCGTCCTGTCGCCATACTTCATGCCGCTGTACAAATCCAGTCCCTGGCCGTAGCCTACCACACCGCCCGCCTCCGTTAGCACGGTCTTGTTGCCGTTCTTATCTATGAATGTGTCACCCGCTATAGGAAGAGGCCTGTCAGGATCATCATACCTGAGTACCATAGGCTCTCTTTTCTTCGTTGTATCGGTGTCGGGGTCTTCTGTACCAGGCCACTTTACAGTGACCTCTGGCCTTGTTGTGTATTTCATCACCCTGCAAAATACCGTCGCCACCTCGGCTCTTGTCAGTGACTGCTGCGGGTTGAAATTGCCTGTGTTATCTCCTACTATCAAACCGTTTGAGTAGGCTCTTATCACGGCATCACACCTTTTACTTTCCACTTTGTAATAGTCCTTTATGTTATGTGTGATCCCGAAGGTTTCTTCCAGCTCTTCTCCATTCGCCTTAGCAATATTGACCAGGATATATGCCATATCCTCCCTGCTTATGGGTGCGTTCAGCGCTTCCTTCGTGCCTTTGAAATCGCTGCTTAGGATAAGCCCGCTCTCCACTGCCGCATTGTAGTTCTGCTCCGCCCAATGCTTTGCACCGGACACTGGCTTTATATGCTCTTCTGCCACCAGCCTTGTCGATATAGCAAGGAACTGTCCCAACGTCACCGTCCCCTGCGGGTCATATTTACCTACACCATTTACCGGTGTTGTTACTCCCGTTATGATACCTTTTCCCGTCAGTGTCATTACATCGTTATAGAACCACTGACCTGATTTTACATCACTAAATGATGTCGCTACGTTATTTGCACCAAATGCAGGCATGATCATTGAAGCTATGACAATGATAATTACAAAAATATACACTAGTTTTTTCATAATAAATATCCTCCTTGGATTTCTTGAATAAGTATTTTTGTTGTTCTTGATGGTATAATGTTTTAATGCTATCACCATTATGGAATCCCATCCATTATTATACACAAATAATTTATATTACTTATCGAAAAGTGTCAAGATTTGAAAGCAAAGGTTCAGTTTTGATTTCTTAGGTATATTCTTATAATCGCCGCCGGTAAACCATTTTGTCCATTCCGCTGTCGTACACATTTTGGGATCCGGCATGGATTCAGTGATGGATTTTGACTGGTCTGTTTTTGCATATGTTGGCCAATATGGCTTGCCTTTTTCAGCTTTCGGCACAGCAGTAATATTATGTTGAATCCTGTAAGTATAATGGATATAATGTAAATAATTGTGCATATAGTTATTTATTCGCCCTGTGTTGTGGATGAATAATTGGGAAAGCGAGGAAATAATGTCTTCTTTTAGAGTAGACACTCAAGTTTTTGACAATAATATACCCAAAATCGCAAAGATAAAAAATCGCATGGGTGCAATCCAGCAGGAAATGTCCAGGATAACATCTCAGCTGGACTGGGAGATAAAAGGGCAACAACAATTGAACAGTAAGCTGTCCCGGCTGCAATCAGAATTCGATACGCTGAAAACCTCCCTTTCCAAGGCAGAAGATTGTCTGGCAAAGGTCAGAGACGAATATGTACATGCACAAAATGACGCAAAAAAAGAGTTGAAT
>CAZEIH010000068.1:0-8604 GCA_964512095.1 uncultured Oscillospiraceae bacterium | reverse complement strand
GGAGAATCTAACTTAGAAAACTGAAAATATTGTCTTGACAACGGGGGGCATTATAATATCATCCTTGCGGAATAATCAGTCAGTTTAGCAACTTAATAATATAAATTATTTTGAATAGCAAATATGGCTAACTGAGTCCGATCATTCAATTCAAGTTTTTTTAAAACACAAGAAACAATATTCTTTACACGTCCCCCACTTAAAAACAGATTTTGAGCTATTTCCTTATTACATTTGCCGTTTGTAATATGATTTATTACTATTCTTTCCTGCTCTGTTAACTGAAATTTTCTTGGTATATCACTTGCAGCAGACATAGCAAGCGGAGTTTCATGTTGGATAAAACTATCAATGATATTTTTTTGTATAGTATACATATCGTTCAATACACTTTTTATAACAGCATTAAAAGCTTCCGGATCGATATTTGTAGTGATATATGCATAGACTGCCGGTAAATGAATTCCCATTTGTTTAGTTTGTATATAACTTACTTCTTCTACATTACTTTCAAAGTCATCAAATACAACTATAAATTTAGTCATATAAAGTTTTATATCAATGTAAATTTTCTCGAAGGCTTCATACGATATAATGATTATTTGGGGTGATACTAAATCATTTGCCTTAAGTATACATTCTTTTTCACCAGCTAGGCACTCGTGAATATGTATCTCATGATTATTTTCCAACATTTTTATTAAATTCGTTTTTAGCACTATACTGTCATTAATAATTAATATTTTATTCATTTTAGCAGAAACCTGCTTTTCAACTCCCATCAAAATACAGTCGAAAGAGAATCGGTTCATGCCTAGATGTAAATATGATATCAAAAGATTAACTGTGTATAAATGAGAAATTTGTCATTTGTAAGATGACAAGTCGAAATATGTTATCGATTTAATCATACTTATATTTGTTAGTTGTTGACAAAGATACCTTATATGTATAAAATTGTATCCGGGTAGGGTTCAAAATAAACAAAAGGATAGTTATTGTGTACATTAGTAATAGTTTGTCGATTTTACCGCTGATTTCATCCATTATATGCATTATTGTAATATCGCACGTTTTGGTAAAAGGCGAAAAGACCCCAAAACTATTCAGCCTTGTATCATTGCTGATATGTGCTTTTTTATGGTCGTTGGGTCAGTTTCTAGAATATAGCACCGACAATATAAACCTGATTTTACTATATACAAAGATACTCCATACAGGATCGATTTTCTTGGGTGTGGCATGCTTTATCTTCTGCCTGTATTATATTGAAAGTACCTTTATAAAGAAATACAATCGGTTCATTCCATTTCTATTGATAATACCAACAATAATCCTTATTTCACTATATACTAACGAATTACACTGGCTCTTTCTCAAAATTGAACCCTTGAGTACTAATAATGAATACACAAGGATACTTGGTGCTTTCTATTGGCCTGAGAGTCTTAACAATTACCTTTTTACGGCTATATCGATAATACTAATGATTATAAGCACTTTGAAATGTAAAGGTGAGCATCGAAAGCAAAGGTTTATCCTCTTGCTTGTTCTTATAGTTCCATCAATATCAGCATTATTGTTTGACATTATAAGTGCTGCCAACGATAGTGTAGTAATACATTTTGATATTGCCCCTACCAGCTTCTCAATTTCATTAGGTCTATTGGTAATCGCAACTTTTAAATATAGCTTTTTAGATATCCTTCCCATTACTATCAAAAAAATTTATTATGACATGAAAGATCCAATTATAGTATTTAATAAGCATAATAAAACACTGATCTATAATACATCATTTGATAACTTCTTTAACAATGAAAATAGAATAACTAATGCAACGGATCTGATTGATTTCTTGAATAAGTATGGAAATAGTGAGTGCAATGATATGGCCTTTCATAATGCAGTTATAAAGAAAGTGAATTTGCCTTATAGCAAAGAGATTCAGCTTGTGAACATCAAAACAAATAAGCCAAGGACATTTGATGTTAATATTTCACCAATCATTAATACATCCGGCATAGAAATGGGACAAATTATTACATTCTGTGATATAACCGTCTATTAAGAGCTCGCTGCTGAAAACGAACGCAACCGTATCACATTGGAAATACATGATTCTATTGGTTATGGTTTAATAAATTTAATTATGTTAATGAAGGAAGCCAAAATCAGCCTTGTAAATAATCCATCGGCTATGGGTGAAAAAATGAACAGTATGTTAGGTATTTCAGAGAAAATGCTAAAGGACCTGCGTTTTTCGGTTATGGAACTGAAATCAGGAAAAAATCCTGATATTGTTGACACGATTGATAGCTTTGCCGATTATGTCAGGTGTATGGGGGTTACAGTAAAGCTACGAGTAATGGGACAAGAACAATATGAACAGTTTAAAAATAATGTGTCCTCACTGCCAATTTCAGATGCCCTCTATAAGATTTGCAGGGAAGCAGTAACTAATTCATTGCGTCACGGTAAAGCAACAGAAATAACCATCATTATGAAGTTCTCAGATAACTCAGTAAAAATGTTTATTATAGATAACGGCCAAGGCTGCATGGAAATTAAAATGGGTATAGGACTGACTGGAATGGAAACAAGAGTGAACGGAATTGGCGGTGTCATATCTTACGGTTCAAATGATGGGAAGGGATTCAATATAAAACTAGAAGTACCACTGGAGGTGGATGGAAATGATAAATGTATTAGTTGTTGATGATAGCAAAATAATTTGTCAGGGGCTAAAGGCGACCCTCGAGCAGGATAATGATATAAGAGTTATTGGGTTTGCTTTCAATGGCGCTGAAGCCATTAATGAATGTACAAAAAATATACCTGATGTTGTACTAATGGATATAAAAATGCCTGTTCTTGATGGGATTAGCGGCGTTAAACAAATAAGAGAGAAATTCGGAAGTGAAATAAAAATATTGATGCTGACAACATTCGTCGACAGCTCATTTCTTAATGAAGCGCTTAAAATGGGAGCTAATGGATATGTACTAAAAAATTCTGACAACCAAGAACTGATATCTGCCGTTAAGGCTGTTTCATGCGGGCTGATAATCATTGATAATGAGTTTGCTAAGAAGCCAAAACAATCAGAGAATGTAAGTTATATTGAAACGGTCTCCATAAATTCAAAGAATACAGAATTGACGTGTATGGAATATAATATCCTGAGAAAAATAGTTGAGGGAAAATCCACAAAAGAAATTGCATTTGATTTAGGAATAAGCTACGGAGGCCTGCGTAATAAAATATCTCAGATGCTTTTAAAGTATAATGTGAAAGGCCAAACAGAGCTGGCGATCTTTGCTATAGAGAACGATTACGTATAAAATAACCCAATCACAAATACTTGTCTATCATCTCCTGTGTAATAGCCTTTCTATCGCAGATTTCTCCGTAAAACCGGCCGCTTGCCCGTATAGTACGCACCTGGGTATTAATATCATTGAAGACCAGACCGTACTCACTCCAAATTCTCATTCGAAATTGTATGGGTTTCGGGTTGCGAATGAACTCACATATCCAAGAACAAAGTATTTTAATGTAGAAGATTAAACAAAAGCCTACCAATTGGTTTCCCAAAACGATAACCAATATATATAGCTATAAAGCTCGCAAAAACAATTATCATAATACGAATAATATTTGGGTTATTCTGTATAAATGAATTAGAAACAATTTTACTCATTTATACCTCCCTTGTACAATTATTATAGTTATTTCATCAGTACTTTTGCAACTGTTCGACCATTCCTGCTTCGGATGACGGTGGATCGATTACTTATACAAATGAGTATTTATCATTTGTTTATATTGTTTCCGCTAACCTGTGATGTCTAAAAGCTGCTATTTAGTAAGGTTGAGGGCTATTATTCTTTGTTTTGCTGTCAAACCCAGGTGATTATAGTATCTTATTAGTCTGGAAAATATTATTAAGAAAACTTTTAGTTCTCTTAGAAACCACGATGTTAACTGAACTATTATTGTATAATAAAATCAGAAGATTTCCCATATTAAAAACAATCTTTTTATATTGAACTTTTTCTATAGAAGAAATATTTATTAACTTATTTTTAATCAGCAACTTATCATCAGAATATAGTACCACAAAATCAATAATCCTGTTAGTAAAGAGAATAAGGAATAATGTACTATAAGGAAGAACTCTAAAGTTGTTACTAATAAGCATAAGGGTTGTTAAGCATGGATACCACCTCCTGCATAAGCACTGCTTCCTCTCACATTTTCATGTTGAATAATCTTATCATCCTGTTTTTTCGGAAAGTTTGCAACAACCTGTTACTGTAGAAAAGCTCAAAGATATAAAACCCAAGGTCATGGCTCAGATGCTCAATGATCAGGATGCTACCCTAATGGATCTGACTTTTGAGGAAAGAATCGGCATCATGGTCGAAAAAGAATGGATTTCCAGAAAAAACTCGAGAAATAAAAGGCTCCTGTATAGCGCTTCTCTGGGTATCGATGCCTGCATTGAGGACATAGACTATACTGCAGATCGTAAGATCGATAAGAAAACCGTGCAGACACTTTCTGCATGTGCTTTTATTGCCCAGAAGCTTAATATCGTGTTGATTCCGTTGCATTGCTTCTTTCAGCCTACTGTCTTTCACGCAATTTCAGCATCAGTTGGTGAACCTCTTTTTCAAGTTTACCAACCTTATATATCAGTCCAATATTTGATATTAGAAATAACCCAAATGCTATACTAAAGCTAATATAATTCATATTTATTCCCCACATATTAATGATAAATTATTATATGTATAAACTTTACTTATATTATAACATAGGAGTCCACTACATAGGTAGTGGACTCCTATGTTATTTATGTACCTTCCAACGCAAGATCCCTATATGCTGCAGTTCTTCCAGCGTCTCTAACAATTTCTCTTATTACTGCATATCCCCCAAGCAGCGTACAAATCACTAGAATTGCCGATCCACCTTCAATTTTATAAAGCTCATTTGTATCTATTTCATTGAAGTATGAATTGTTTAATTTGCTCATAGATTCACCTCCTATTGAAATTTGTTAGTCGTTATCTACCATTATAGACTTCGTTGTATCCATTATTATAACAGTTTTCAAGATCTTTCTTAACTACGTAAGCAACTGCTGCCACTGATGCAGTAGTGGATACTATTGGTGTAAGCACAATAATAGTAGGAAAACATACAACAGCCGCACCAATAGCCGCTACCTTTTTCCAATCTATGCCGCCTCCATCGATATTTAGCAATTCATTTTGATTTAAATCCGCAAATTTTGTATTTGTCAAAATATCTACACCCTCTCTTTAAATTAGACTTACAATTAAATAGTAAGCTTCTGCAGCAACTCACTATTTTAACGTCAGATTTATTACCTAAATTAATTACAACTTCATGAATCATCCTATTAAGATGCCAAAAGTCACGTTTGCTAAAAAAAGTACACTGAAGTATTTCATCTTTCAATATATAATTTGAACTCTCTACCTTGTTCTATGATTTTATCCCCCGCTTGTATATTCTAATAATATAATAATTTGAAATTTGTCCCATGTAAAGGTGCCAAAAGTAACGTTTTAAACATAGTGACTTTTGTCACCTTTTTCTGATTAAACTATACATATTTATACATTTGTAATATAATTTGTTGAGCTCTATAAATGGTGTACTTATTAGTATTATTGAAAAAATCCACCGGGTGGGGAGGGTAATGGTTAAGTGTTTGAAGTAATAGCAAAAAAATTGAAAAGCGTTTTACAAAACAGGATTTTCAAACATTATGTCTGTATCAAGCAGCATGATATTACCGATTGCGCTGCCGCTTGCCTGGCCACCATTTCAAAGCAGTACGGCCTTAAATTGCCCATAAGTAAGATAAGAGAAGTCGCTGGCACCGACAAGCAGGGCACCAATGCATACGGCGTGATAAAAGCCGCCGAAAAGCTCGGCTTTACTTCCAAGGGAGTCAAAGGCAATATGGAGAGTTTCTTCAGCGAATTCCCCCTTCCGGCCATTGCTCATGTAATAGTAAACGGCTCACTCTTGCATTATGTGGTAATTCATTATATAAGTAAAACTGAACTGATCATTGCAGATCCCGGCAAAGGAATCGTGAAATATACTCCCGAAGAGTTTTTCAAAATGTGGACGGGTGTATTGATATTAATGGTTCCCACTGCCCAGTTTAAAAAAGGCAATGAGACAAAGGGGATTTTTTCACGTTTCTTTGGTCTGCTAAAGCCTCAAAAGAAGCTATTGATAAATATATTTCTTGCATCCCTCGTATATACGATACTGGGTATACTTGGATCCTTCTATTTCAAATTCCTGATGGATGATATCATTCCATATAATCTTGAAAAAACACTGCTTGTTATCTCTATTGGAGTTGTAATACTCAACATTTTCAAAGTATTACTTAATGCATTCAGGACACAGCTGTTGTTATATCTGAGCCAAAAGCTGGACATCTCGCTTATATTGGGGTATTACCGCCATGTACTTGAATTGCCGATGAACTTTTTCGGCACCAGAAAAGTCGGAGAAATCATATCTCGTTTCATGGACGCCTCCAAGGTCAGAGAGGCTATATCCGGAGCTACCTTGAGCATTATGATCGATACCCTAATGGCCATTATCGGCGGTATTATCCTATATATTCAAAATAAGCAGCTGTTTGCCATTACATTCATAATTGTTGTCCTCTATGCAGCTATTGTATTTTCGTTTAATAAGCCTATAAGAAATATAAACCGAAATCAAATGGAAGACAATGCCCAGCTAACATCGTACCTTGTTGAGTCCCTTAATGGAATCGAGACTATTAAAGCCTTTAATGCAGAGTACAGGGCAAACACTGAGACTGAAAAAAAGTTCATCAGGCTTTTAAAATCAGTATTTAAAGGCGGCTGGATCGGCAATCTGCAATCTTCCATGACCGGTTTTATTGGATCGGTAGGCGGCATTGTAATACTTTGGGTCGGCGCATATGCTGTACTGAAGGGTGAAATGACAATTGGCCAACTAATAACATTTAATGCGCTGCTTGCGTATTTTCTTGATCCAGTACGAAATCTGATCAATCTTCAGCCTATGATGCAAACTGCAATAGTGGCTTCGGACAGATTAGGAGAAATACTCGATCTTGAATTGGAGAAGAGCGATAATGAGGATAAAAAACTGAATCCCGCAAACCTGAAGGGTGATATTGAGTTTAAAAACATAGATTTCAGGTATGGTACAAGACAAGTGGTTTTGAAAAACATCAGTATGTCAGTGAAGCAAGGAGAGAAAATTGCCCTTGTAGGAGAAAGCGGCTCCGGCAAAACTACTCTTGTGAAGCTGCTTATGAACTTTTATCCCTGGGAGAAGGGTGATATCCTCATTAACGGATATAATATAAAAGATATAAATATTGGTAGACTCAGAGAGCGTATCGCATATATTTCGCAGGATATTTTCCTTTTCAGCGGCACAATTCAGGACAACCTCAGCCTGGGAATTGAGAATACCGATCTAGAGGAAATAATAGAAGCCTCAAAAATGGCGAAAGCCCATGATTTTATAAATGATATGCCTCTTAGGTACAACACCATGCTTGAGGAAAACGGCGCAAACCTTTCAGGCGGCCAGAAACAGCGGCTTGCTATTACTAGAGCGCTCCTGAAAAAACCGGATATACTTATTATGGACGAAGCAACCAGTAACCTTGATTCCATTACTGAAAAAGCCATAGAGCATACGATCAATGAGTCGACAAAAGGCATTACAACAATTATTATAGCACACCGGTTAAGTACGATAATGCGATGCGACAGAATATATGTAATGGACAAGGGTGAGTTTGTGGAATTCGGCTCACATTATGAGTTAATGGAAAAACGGGGTATTTACTATACCCTTTGGAAAGAACAACTTCCGGGTTATGATGAGAATCAATCTAGTTTAAAAACAGCATCTGTAACAAACCCAATAGAATCAACTAAGGCAAGTTGTAATAACACAATAGAAGAGGCAGCTGCAGTCAGGGAAGCAGGTGAATCAATAAAATGAAAGCATACATACAGAACATCGATGAAATAACAGACAGCAGAGAAATGCTCGAATCCAGGCCGCAACCATTCATAACTATTTTTATCTATACATTGATTATAATGATTGTAACTGCATTCATCTGGTCATATTTCGGAGAAATTGACGAAAACGTTAAAGCACGTGGTATTGTGCGTCCAAATCAGAAAATAAGCAGCATCCGAAACCAGGTCACAGGTAAAGTTGAAAGCTCGTATCTCAGTGAAGGTAAGCAAGTGAAAAAGGGCGATCTACTTTTCACTATTGAGCACTCGGTTCTTGATTTGCAAAGGGATGCCATTGCTTTGGAGTATGATAAGGGGACAGCAGAATTAAGAAACCTTGAGAAATTCTTAAACTGTATCCAGGACGACAAGAACTATTTCGATGCTTCTATTGAGAACGAAAGCCCTTACTACAACAGGTTTATTAAGTATCAAACCGATATGTCCGTACAGGGAAAGCAAGTAGAAATGAATTTGGATTCCTTGAGTAAGCTTAATGAAG
>CAZEIH010000067.1:4719-10308 GCA_964512095.1 uncultured Oscillospiraceae bacterium | reverse complement strand
ACTAGGGAGTACTAGTGGAGGTGGTGCTGCAATACCCGCAAGACATGACCACTTACTGGATATCTGTTTTTACTCAATGGGAGTACTACAGTAGGTGCTTGGAAACTCAGCCGGAATAAATAGCGTTGGCAGTCCTGGTAGCATCATCTTGGCTAGTGAAATCGTCAGGGTTGCTTATTCCGCTTATGTTTTTAAGCACCTACTGAAGCAGGTCGTTACACTCCACAAGCAACCCTGCCGATTTCTTAGTGCAATTAAGAAGGACTGACGACGCTGTTTGTGGAGGTTGAGTTTCCTACTCCAAAGCCCTTCTACTAGGGAGTACTAGTGGAGGTGGTGCTGCAATACCCGCAAGACATGACCACTTACTGGATATCTGTTTTTTACTCAATGGGAGTACTTCAGTAGGTGCTTGGAAACTCAGCCGGAATAAATAGCGTTGGCAGTCCTGGTAGCTTCTTCTTGGCTAGTGATTATTGGATGCAAAAAAAGGTCCTTAGCTTGTGCTAAAGACCTTTTTGACTTCACCAAAATAGCTTGATTATGGTTCTATGAACTTAGCAGCACGTTCTGCAATTATCTCATCTGCTCCGGATGCACGCCAATCAGCAATAAAGGAATCCCATACACTGTCGAACTGGCCTTTTGCAGCCCTAACAGCATTGCAGGTACCTTCTTCACTCTTAACGCGTAGATCTTCTGTATACGGGCCTGCTGCAGACAGTACTGCGGGAACTACTAGACCAGCTTCAGCATCGTTAAGAGAAGCATTCATAGCGTCAATGATGTACTTAGGATCACAAGTATAGCCGTTTGCCAGGGCTTTTGAGGTAGTTTCCTGATCACCCAGCCAAACACCATTCATAGAGATTGTGTAGTCTATGTTGTTTCCAGAGTTCTGAATTGTCGGGCCATCTGCAGGAATAGTTGCAGGTATGCCATTGATCAGCTGGTGGTTCTTGCCTTCTTCGCCGAACTGCAGGAATTGATAAACCTCAGGTTTTGCCAACCAGTTAATATAACGTACAGCTGCATCTGCATTTTCGCTGTTGCCTGGTATAAAGACATTCAGGCCTGCAGCATTGTATTTCATCTTATACTTCTTGCCTGCAGAATTTTCAAATGGATCACAAACAACGTATTCTCCATCGGGTACATTTTCCTTCAAGCCATCAATAAAGCTTGGTGAGTTACGATAAGCCTGATCCCAGTTATGTATGAAAGCACCAATACGGCCAGCTTTGATCAGTTCTTCATTCTTGACGTCGTCCTTGTAAAGATAGAACTCAGGGTCAATTAATCCATCAAGGTACATCTGGTTCAAATATCTGTAACCCTCTTTTGCACCGTCTAGGAGGAAGTAACGGTCAATGACCGTATTGATCCAACGATCCTTAGGTGAGATGTCGGGGTTAATAAATGAGTCAGCCAGAGTGCCTGCGCGCCAGCGTACGTCACTTGTCATTGTAAAAGGTATAACGTCTACACCGAGAGTCTTGGCATTGTCTTTGAATGCTTTCAGCGCGTTGTAGAATTCATCACGTGTATTTGGTACAGCTAGGTTCAGTTTGTCCAGCCAATCCTTGCGGATAAAGGTGTTAGCACCTGCAACGTTCATACGGCGAGCAGGAATGGAGTGAATTGTATTATCCTCCATGTTCTTGTTGCGCTCAAGGAGACGGCGTCCCGTGAGAGAAGTGTCTTCGCCCAAAAGGACATCGAGATCACCCAGTTTATTAAGGTATGGAGTTAATTCTGTCAGACCGCCCTGGTCACGGTAAAGTGATACGAGGTCGCCGCTATAAGTATAGCAGACGTCCGGAGCCGTTCCACTGGCCATGAGGTTGTTAAGCTTGTCTGTTTCTTCCCAACGGGAAACTGCGACAAATTTAACTTCGATGTTTTCATCTGCTAAAAGTTTTGCCTTGATCCAATCTGTCCAATAGTTGTCTGTTGGATCAGTTTTGCCACCGTCAGTACCACGGTCGAAAATTTCGACAGTGATTTTTGTTAGTTCGGGCGTTGCTGGTTCAGCTGGATCTGCAGGTTTTGCCGGATCAGCTGGTTTTGCAGGATCAGCTGGATCTGCAGGCTTTGCCGGACCTGACGGATTGTCGGGGGTGGCAGTGCCACATGCGGCGAAGGAAAGCAGCATGATGCAGGCTAACAGCAGTGCTAGTATTCTTTTCATAAAACGAGTACCTCCCTTTGTTTTTATATCCAGACGTATTTACGCCTTGGGTACTAAGAAAATTAACCCTTTACGGCGCCTATTGTCACGCCGCTGATGAAGTATCTCTGAAGCCAGGGGTAAATAAGAAGAATAGGGACTGTGGCAAACATTACGGAGGCAGCCTTCAGGCCTTCGCTTGCTGTAGGGGTTGTAAAGCCTTCCTGTGAGGCTATTTCAATTGAAGAACGGTTGTTTATTATTTGCCAGAGCTTAAGCTGTATTGGCTGATATTTGGGCTCTGTTATATACATTAAGGCATCTGAGAATCCGTTCCAGCGACCTACTGCGTAGAACAGGGCAAGTGTCGCAAGTACCGGAATTGATAAAGGTATATAGATTTTTATCAAAATGGTAAATGGTCCTGCACCATCAAGCTCTGCAGATTCACGAAGACTTTCAGGGATACCCCAAAAGAAACTGCGCAATATGATCATGTTAAATACACTAAGACAATATGGAAGCATAAGCACCAAGGGGTTATCAAGCAGATTGAGCTGCTTCATAAGCAAATAGTTGGGAATTGCGCCTGCGTTAAAATACATTGTCAATATTATCATTATGTTGATGATATTTCTGCCCTTAAGCTTGTCAAATGTCAGAGGGTATGCGCATAGAATAGTCATTACTAAGGAAAATACTGTGCATACAACTGTCAGAATAGCTGTAAATACTAGTGAACGGGAAAAAGCAGCATCAGCTAACACATAAGCGTAGGAATCCAGTGTAAATTCCACAGGCCAGAATGATACCCAGTTGTTGACCAGAGAATTGGGGGAGCTGAGAGAACGCGCAATAATATTAATAAAAGGAAGTGCATATATTAATATCATGAAGCAGAAAATGACTATTATAGTCCAGTCGGCTAACTTTGCTGACTTCAGTCGGATTCCTCTGTTATTATTTCCATCCACATCAATTACTCGTGAAAGCCTATCAATGGTGTCCATTAGACTACCTCCTTTACCATATACCGCGTTCGCCGAATTTTTTAGCCAGAGTATTAGCTATCAGTAGGAATATAACGCATACAATCGATTGGAATAACCCGACAGCTGCAGTAAGAGAAAATTGCAGTCCTCTGATACCTACACGGTAGACATATGTGCTTATAACGTCCGCCACATTCATGACTGCTGTATTCATCATGGAATAAGGACGATCAAATTCGATGCCAAGAATTCTTCCCATGTTCATAATGAGAAGCACTATAATTGTTGAGCGTATACCCGGCAGAGTAACATGCCAGATTTTGCGGAACCTGCCGGCACCATCTATTGCAGCAGCCTCGTACAGCTCCATGTTGATAGCGGTGATGGCCGCAAGGTAAATTATGGCGTTCCAGCCAACTTCCTTCCAAAGCCCCAGAACCACATAGGTACCCACCCAAGGGCCCTCCTCGCCCAGAAATTCGATAGGACCTATACCGAAATTGGAAAGAAAAATGTTAATAACACCAGAATTAGGGGCTAAAAGCTGGAATGCAATACCACTGATTATTATCCAGGAAAGAAAATGGGGAAGATATACAACAGTTTGTGTAATACGTTTGAAACGCTTGGAGATGATTTCATTCAACATGATTGCTAGTATAATGGGTGCTGGAAAGCCAACTATAAGGTCAAGCAAATTGAGGGATATTGTGTTTTTCAAAGCCATCCAGAAATCCTTAGAAGCCCATGCCTTTTCGAACCACTTTAATCCTACCCAATCAGATTCGAATACTGGTTTGAACATATTATAGTCCTTAAAGGCCATAACTATGTTGACCATAGGACGATAGCGAAAGACAATGAAGTATACTACGGGAAGTAGCAACATGAGATATAGTGTCCATGTGCGGCGAAAATAAATAAGTCCTTTTGAAGCAGCTTTTTGTCTATTGGTTTGTGGTGAAAGAGTTTTTGTTGCCTGGATCTCGGAGTTATTGCTCAAAGCTGTTCCCTCCTTTATTGTAATAAGCCGGTTTTGTCCGGAGTAAATCCATGATAAAAACTTGTATGGTATCGCTTTAGTATATATAATAAGATTTGTACAAAATAAACATAAATAATTAATTTCTTGCTTAGATTTTATTCATATTTATGTAAGAATACAATTGAGAAAGCTAATATATTTTGTAATTATCATAGGTACTTATTGCCTTTATATAGAAAACCTGTTATTCTCAAAATGAGGTGACGTTTATGAATGAAAGTGACTTCAATGATCTGAATGTTGACATATCATACTATAATCACAGAATATTCACTCCTAATTGGGGAATTGTAGAGCGTGTTACGGATTTTGTTGATGTCACCTACGTTATATCAGGACATGCTGAGTATGTCGTAAACGGCGTGTGTTATAATGTCAGTGCAGGTGATCTTATCTGCGTTCCGAAGGGATGTCGAGAGTCAGCAAGCGCGGATTCCGGTAATATAATTGATTGTTACTCTGTTAATGGGAATATATTTACTCTTTCAGGCAAGGAGATAGGACTGCCCTTTAAGACGGTGACACATGTGGGAGTACGGCAGGATATAGTAGCTCTATACCAGGAGCTTACAGCTGCATGGCTTTTGCGTGATCCAGGCTACAAGGCTAAGGCTCGGGCGGTATATATGCTTATTTTGCAGAGGTTTTACCAGCTGATATGCCACAGTGGGTATCAGTGTAATTTTGACAGGCGTATAAAAAGGGTATTACAGCATGTTATTGGCCATTATAATGAAGATCTGTCAGTTGCAGAAATGGCAAAGATGGTAAAACTCAGCCCTTTATATTTTGGAAACTTTTTCAAAAGCGAAACCGGTCAGACCTTCCGCCAATACCTTACCCTTATCAGGCTGAACCAGGCTGAAAATATGTTGTACAGTGGCATTTATCGTGTAGGCGAGGTGGCGGAGGAGTGCGGTTTTTCAGATATATACTATTTCAGTAAGGTGTTTAAGGAGCATTTCGGAGTATCTCCCTCCGAAGTAATAAAATCCGCAAAACCTAAAACGGACAGCACATAGAACACGGAAAGGCGGACACGCGGATATCGGACACGCGGGCAGCCGACACGCGGACAGCAGACGGCAGACAGCGAACACGCAGGCACGCAGACACGCGGACAGCAGACGGCAGACGGCAGGCACGCGGATATCGGACACGCGGGCAGCCGACACGCGGACAGCAGACGGCAGACAGCGGACACGCAGGCACGCAGATACGCGGATATCGGACACGCGGGCAGCCGACACGCCGACAGCAGACGGCAGACAGCGGACACGTGGACACGCGGACAGCGGACAGCAGGCACGCAGACACGCGGACAGAAGACAGAAGACAGAAGACAGAAGACAGAAGACAGAAGACAGAAGACAGAAGACAGA
>CAZEIH010000067.1:0-4619 GCA_964512095.1 uncultured Oscillospiraceae bacterium | reverse complement strand
AAGTAAGAGACTGTTGTAAAAAATACGCATGATTTTCGGTACCACAGGTGTTACCAGATACACAAGTGTTTTATAGACGAAGCCACGGATTTGTCGCATAGACTGTCCAAGCAAATGTCTGCACCACGCATTGTAATCAACTGCTCAAAAATGCAAGTAAAGGCTACAAAAGGCAATTTTGAATCAACATAAAACCGCGATACTAGCATTATGTTATCTAAATATAGAAATAATTACACAAAACACTAGAAGCACCAGCCTTTACTTGAAAATATGAGCAAGTGGAGTAGTGATTACCGCCTTTACTTGAAAATATGAGCAAGTGGAGTAGTGATTACCACCTATACATGAAAATATGAGCAAGTGGAGTAGTGATTACTGCCTTTACATGAAAATGTGAGCAAGTGGAGCAGCGATTTTAAAAGGAGAGTCAGATATGATTAGTAGAACGCAAGCGGATCAGATAAGAGCAGCTCTAAGAGAAGAAATTGATAATAATGGCATTGCCGGTGGGAACTTGCTGGTCATTCATAAAGGTGAGGAAATTTTCTACCATGAAGATGGCTATGCAGATATGGAAAATGGGGTTCCGATAAGAAGAGATACAATTTTCAGACTCTATTCGATGACCAAGCCTGTCACATCAGCTGCCGTTATGATTCTTTTGGAACGCGGTAAGATAGACCTGTATGAACCGGTGAGCATATACCTGGAGGGCTTCAAAGACCAGGTGGTGGCAAAAGGCGATGGAACTGTTGTGCCGGTTGAAAGGGAAATGATCATAAAGGATCTACTGGCGATGACCTCCGGTTTGGTATACGGAGGTGAAGACAGGGCAGGTCTTGATACGGGCGATCTGTTTGGGGAAATCGATAAAAGACTTTTCAGCGAGAACCCAATGAGCACGTTGGAGGCTATGAATAATCTAGGGAAATGTGCACTTGCCTATCAGCCGGGATCTTACTGGCAGTATGGAACTTCTGCGGATGTTCTGGGGGCAGTAGTGGAAGTGGTTAGTGGTATGAACTTCAGTGAGTTTTTGGAGAAGGAGATATTTAAGCCCTTAGGAATGCGGGATACAGGCTTTTGGGTGCCGGAGGAGACAAGACACCGGCTTGCTAAAGCATATGAGAACGATGGTAAGGGAGGACTTATACCTTATACAGGTAATAATCTGGGGATTATCAGCCACATGGATAGAAAGCCTGTGTTTGAGTCTGGAGGTGCAGGCCTGGTATCTACTATTGATGATTATGTCAGATTTGCTAAGATGCTATTGAATGAGGGCGAGTTAGACGGGGTTAGGATTTTGCGGCCAAGGACAGTTAGATACATGACCTCTGGAACCTTGAATGCTGTGCAGCAGAAGGGCTTTGATACTTGGGCTACACTTTGCGGTCACAGCTATGGTAATCTGATGCGTGTTATGACTGACTGCAGCAAAGCAGGCGATATTGGTAGCCCAGGTGAATACGGCTGGGATGGGTGGATGGGGGTTTATTTTTGCAATTGCCCCGCTGATAAATTGACATTCCTGTTCATGATACAGAAAACTGATGCTGGTACAACGCCACTGGTAAGAAAGCTGCGAAACATTATCCTCAGCTCATGCTAATTGGGTTTACATTTGAGAACAACGAAATAGAAATAACGCAGGAGCTTTCAGGCGTGATGGTGTGTACCCGTTCAGAGGAGGCCCGGCCATATTGATACGGGATTAGTCATGAGAATATGGCAATCCACTGTATCAATCCGCTACATCAATAGATTGTGTCAATAAACTATGTTAATCCAGCCATCATTGCTCATATATCTGTTTAATAATCTCTTCTATGCTTATACCGTTTATATTTATGTCTCTGACAGGGAGTAATCCCAGGAGTGTGGCAATCTCTGCTTTGACATCGGTCTTTGAGGCGTCGATGACAACTTTGGCTGTAAACGGATCAAACAGCGTAGCATCAAATCCCTCTATTTCATCAAGAGTAACCTCCCTTGAGAATTTCAGTTCTATCACCTTTTTGTCAGCAAAAAATGTGTGAAGCCTTTCGATAGAGTCATCATACACTATGGTGCCTTTGTTAATAATACTCACATTTCGACAAAGGTCCTCTATATCGCCCATATCATGAGTCGTTACAATAAATGTGATGCCCTTATTCTTATTCACGTCCTTTATGAAGGTCCTGATGGCCTCCTTAGATATCATATCAAGGCCGATGGTTGGCTCATCTAGAAAAACCAGCGGTGGATGGTGCAGCATTGCAGCTACGAACTCACATTTCATTCTTTCGCCTAAAGAGAGCTGACGAACTGGCTTTTTAATAACTTCTTCAATCTTCAGCACGCTTGAGAAGTATTCCAGGTTCTCTTTATAAAGCTGATCAGGTATTTCATACATCTTCTTATTTAGAGCAAAAGCGTCGATAGGAGGGAGATCCCACCATAGCTGGGATTTTTGTCCCAGAACTACTCCAATCCTCTTCACAAGGTCTTCTCTCTGAGTCCAAGGGGTGTAGCCTTGTACATCAACGAAGCCTGCCGTGGGAAATAGGATACCTGACAGGATTTTTATAGTCGTGGATTTTCCTGCTCCATTAGGACCAATCAATCCGCGAATCTCGCCTTTTTTCACAGTAAGGTTAATATCCTTCACGGCATCCATATATACGGTGTTGGGTGCAACTAACGACTTAAGAGATGAAAGCATTCCCGACTTATCTCTTTGACGGATTTTGAAGGTCTTTTTCAGATCCTTTACCGTTATTATGTTATCGCTTGATTTTTCGATATTATCTGACATATTAACACTCTCATTTTTCTTCATTGTTAACCCCCTGCGCTTGTATACTTTTTAAGACATAGATTCCATAACTGTAGGCTGCCAAGGAAAAACAAATTACTGAAAATAAAGCTCCAGGCATAACTTGTTTCTAATACTCCAAGCAATAGCTTTGAAGGTATGAATGCCCACACGGCAAATGGAACGGCTGTTGAAAATACAAGTCGCACCACATTAGAATATATGTCTACGGGATATTCACCAAACCTTGAAAGACTATCAAAGATTTCGTTCAGTCTTCCGAGTTGTACAACAATAACTACCATGCATGAGAATAACACCTCTAGTGCCATGAAGAGCACTATCCCCGCTACTATGAAAACCAGGAATAACGCCCACTGAGCCAGGCCTATTTGCAGTTCAAGCTTTGCGATAGAATAGACTACGATGACTATACCGCCTAGTACCGAGCCCACGCTGTTGAGACTGAAGCCGCTAGATAGGATAATGCCGATGGGAGGGTAGGGCTTCAAAAGCAATCTATCAAGCTCGCCTTTTCGTATAAGATTTCTGATGAACCATTCGAGTTCACCAAAAAGCGTTCCTCTCATCCCTAAAACAATCAGCAAAACTCCCTGGAACAGTATAATCTGATCCAGTGTCCAGCCCGGAAACCCCTTTGTCTGTGTAAAGAGCAGGTATTGGACTATGGGGCCTGTAGCTGAGAAAATTAGCGAAATGAAGGATATCATTACAAAGTTAAACCTATACTCCATTTGCCTTGCAATATTTAGCTTACTATTCAATATAAACAAGCCGAATAGTCTGAGTATTTTTTTCATTCCTTAACCTCCGGCAGAGCAAAACTTCTTAGTTGTCGCTTTCCACATTATTTTACAAATTACATACAGCGTGACTATCCAGAACAGCTCCATAAGAATGATCTTAGCAAACATAAGTGGCGGCTGTACTGTCTCTTTATTTAAGAAGAACTGGATTGGCCAGTAATATATATATTTGAACGGAAAAAAGCTCAGTATTTTGTTGAGTAGTTCAGGATAAAATTCCATTGGCAGTATCGCACCACCGGCTATGTAGATGAACAGATCATTGAGCCATAGGATTGATGTGTTTTTCTTGAGTGACATGGCTGTCAAACCGAGTATGAAGGAAAACAGATAATTAACAAGGGCGGCAAGGATTGCCACCGGTATATACCTTAAAAATGACAACGGGGTCAGAAACGTCGGGAACAATATCAAGCTGTATATTACCATACCGGGAAGGAAGTCCATTATCTGTGCAATGATCCTAGATGCAGCCGTTTCTGCCAGCTTGAAACGGAAGTAAGGATAGGGCCTTAGAAGATGTATTGTAAAATCCCCTGAGATTATATCATGGGAGAGATCATATGCAATACTGTTCCAAATGAAGGCATTAACGATATTTAGGGAAACGGAATACCATACCATCTGCTCTAGGCTGTAGCCCTTTATTGCAGTGGCATTACTATATGAATAAATACTTGTGAACAGTACAAGATTGAGTATCAGAAGTATAGGCTGCGTTAAAACAGACATGGCAAAGGTCCATCTGTATACGAACAGCTGCTTGAAGGAAACTTTCATTGATTCGGTGAATTTACCCATACAAGCCTCGCTGTATTCCCATATTATTCATGATTTTACCACCAATTCCTAATGCAATCAACATAAAAAATAGATATAGTTAACTGTAGTGGCATTAATGACTGTGAGAAAGCGTGTAAAAAGTGTGAGAAAGTCGAGAGAAAGTCGAGAGAAAGTCGAGAGAAAGTCGAGAGAAAGTCGAGAGAAAG
>CAZEIH010000066.1:0-10606 GCA_964512095.1 uncultured Oscillospiraceae bacterium | reverse complement strand
CAGTCGGTAGAGCAGAGGACTGAAAATCCTCGTGTCGGTGGTTCGATTCCGCCTCTGGGCACCAATAAGGAGCAGCAAGGATAAATTCTGTTCCTCATATGCGGGATTAACTCAGTGGTAGAGTGTCACCTTGCCAAGGTGAAAGTCGCGAGTCCGAATCTCGTATCCCGCTCCAAAATAAAGCGCCTTATGCGCTTTATTTTTTTGGTTTTTAACTATGTATTCAGAAGATGCTGACATCTATAGGTCGGTTCCATAACCCCATAAACTGGCGCTAGTTGCCACTCGTAATGTTATTGACATCAATGCTTATTCATGCTATCATATACTAGCTGTAATAGATATGGCGCCATAGCCAAGCGGTAAGGCACGGGTCTGCAAAACCCTTATCCCCCAGTTCAAATCTGGGTGGCGCCTCCATAATAAGAATCCTCAAGAGCCTTGAATTCAAGGTATTTGGGGATTTTTTATTTTATCAGAGCTTCCAGCAAAACAGTAACTTTTGGTAATTCTCAGACTGTTTTGGAATCCTTATTGTAATTTAATTGTAATGCGAAATATTGACCTCATTATTGCATCAACTTTCTGAGCAAAATATTGATTTGTTAAAAAGGTTTTGTTATAATACAAAACATAATGACCAAAATATAATTTTGCATAAAAAGTTTTGATGGAGTGGTTGCCATGGGTGCTAAGAGTGCAACAATTAAAGAGAAATTTTATAAAGAGTTGACAAAACACATGGAAAACGGGGGGGAAGTTAGTATTAGGCAAATATACTCCTGGTTTCCAGAGATAAAATCAAAGACAATTTCATGGAGAATACATGAGCTCGTAGAACAAGGAAAACTACAAAATACAGGGCATGGATATTATGCTCTATCTAAAATGGATGAGCATAATGCTGCCGGATATGACTATCTGCAAAATAAATCTCAAATGGTCTATGACATCGTAATGAACTACGGATATGATTTCTATATTACGGGTCTGGATTCATTAATCGGCGAGATACCTCATGTACCGGAAGCTTATCCTGTATTACTTGTTGTAGAAGAAGCGGGGATTAAAGAGGTACAGTATGCTTTGAGTGAAAAAGGCTTAATCGTATTCACAGAAAAAGATAAAAGCATTATTGAGACGTCCGTAATAAAGAATAAAATCGATGTTGTTATTTTTAAGGGCAAGAAGTTTTCCTTATCGACTAGGCATGTTGCGCAAAAAGAAAAGGGATTTGTAGACTTGTATTATGCTGTTACCCGGATGGAATATGGAATATCAATACCGGAATTGTCCCGGATTTATCAAAACCTACAAAGGAACCGTTCCCTTGCGAGGGCGAAACTAAAAGACGCCGCTCGAGATAGAGGGATAATCACAGAGGTTAACTGGCTTATGGAGATAAATAAAGCTTCTGATAAAGTCTTGGAATTCATGAGTTACCAGATGAAGAAGGATGTTTAGGAGGCAAAATGAGAGGAGTTAAACAGGAAAACTTGATTTTAGAGAAAGAGGTTTTTGAGCGGGACGAAATAGAAAAGCGCATGAAAGAAGGCGGTTTCAATTCCATTGCAAAGTTTGAGCTGTTTATATGGGATTTAGAAATGTTTCTACAGCTCCAGAAAAAGCTTGGTGATAAAATATTACTGAAAGGCGGCGCAGCCACACAGTTCTACATCCCTATAACAGCTCAAAGAACGAGCATCGATATAGATATGATTTGCCTGGCAACACGGGAGGAAGTGTATAAGTCAATTTCTGAAATAGAGTCAGAGTTGGATGGTGAGGGAGAATACTGTAAATTCAAGGCCCATAAGCCTAAAAAGCCCAAATTGGGATTAGATACACTTGAAACGTATTATGAAAAGGTGCCCAGCGTTTGCAATGAGAAAGAATTACATGCTATAGGAGGCGACCAGGAGGTTAAAATAGAATTTCTGTTTTCCGACCATAAGTATCTTATTAACAGGATAAAGCAGCCGGAATTATTCGCTTTGGAAACGGAAAAGGTATTCAATGTATTGACTTTAGAGTACCTGTTTGCTGATAAATTGACTACACTCGGGCCAAATACTATTGGTGTCTCCGATGATAGAGCAGATGAACAACTTAAGCAAATATATGATGTGATAACACTGTTCGAATCGAATATTGACCAGATTATTGCCTATAAAGAAAAAATTAAAGACAATTATGAGAAAGCTGCAAAGATAGAATGTCAAATACACGATATTCTTTATAATTCGGAGCTATTGTATGAAGACATGATATTATTGATAAACCGGGTCGAAAACATTGAAAGTGATAGTGTCCTTATGCAGCGGGCTAACGATTTTCAATCATTTTACCTCCGGAATACCGTAAACCGTGACAGGGCTCAATGGGCAGTTGTAGGATACAAGTTGGAGCTTCTTGCCGAGTATATTTTTCATGATGACACTAAGATTCTAAAGTTCAGGGAAATCGAAGATCTGGCTGACAAACTGAAATTTGAAAATATACGAGGACCTGAGAGGGGGGACTTAATTAAAAAAGTGCGTACATTGCTTGAATCAGCTTTTAAAGGAATACAAGGACAGTCGAGTGACCTTTTTCGAAAACGGCTGGACAGAGTTATCTGGGAGCTAGCAGCTTTTGTTCCTTATAAGGAGATTGAAAATTCGGTAAATGAGATATTATGAGGCCCACAACTGATTTTCATGCAAATTTAATTATAAGTAGTGAATATAAATCAAGTTGTATATAGATGCCACAGTTTACAATCAAATTTCGTACGAGCACTATCTCTCAAGCGGTCTGAAGCTTTCCACATATGCGGAGTAAATCCTAAAGCACTTATTTGATTTTAAAAGAGAAAATCAGGTAGTTTTTGAAGACAACTTCTTTAGTAGCTTCCCCTATTCAAAATTCAATACTCAACTTCATGAACACTACGCTGTTCAAGGTTCTGTATTTTATTCCATTAATGGTTTTGAAGTTACTGAGCATCACAGTCCATTGGTACTACAATAGCTTTATGGACAATCCTGCAATATTGCAGTCAGACCTCAGTAGGCTAGTGTTTATCTACGTCATACCAGGTATCGTATTTCTCATTTTGTTTTCACTACTAAGAGCTTGTGAATGGACAGGATTGAAAATACTCCTTACAACGCCAATTATATTTGCGTTCTTTCCGCTGTTATTTGTTTGCTTCCTTTTTTGGTTGCCCGGTTATATAGCTGAAAAACCAAAAAGGAAGATAGAGAATATGTTGGATAAGCTATCATTCACAGTGACATTGAGCCCTGAACAGAAAACCGGGACTTACAAGTTAGATAAAGGAATTAAAAGAGGAATCATCGGCGAAAAGATACTTATTTACGCATTGAAGCTGACTCCTGGATACAAAAAGATTCTTTCGAGCCTATACATACCAGTGGGAGGAGACAATTTCACCGAAATAGATTCAGTATTGGTGAATAAGCATGGGATATTCGTATGGGAAGCAAAAAACTACATTACTAAATACTACTATGGTAAGCTAGGTTCTGACTTCTGGTATAAATATCACTCTTAAGTTGAAAAAGAAATTAAAACCGGCGAGCCGAGTCGCAGGGCTAAAAAGATTCCCAACCCATTGAGGCAGAACCGGTCGCATGTAAATGCCATCCAGAAACAGCTCCAGATTAATGGATTCGATACCCAGAAAATCCACATGTTCTCCGGCGTAGCTTTTGGTAATATGCTTGAAGAAAAATGCAGAGTTGAATGCAACCCTGATGAAAGTGCTTGTTATGTAGCCTGCATACCAGAGGTTTGAAGAACTGGGGCATGATGTCAAAGCCAGAGCTTAGTAGAGATGAAATAAATAAGATAGCCGCCTTCCTCGGACAGTTTGTAGATGAGTCGATTGAAAGAAAAGAGGCTTATATTAAAAAACTGAAAGAGATTTATGGCGAAAATGAAGAGCCAAGTACGATGAACCCCAAGAACTTTTTGGAGAATGACTTGTTTAATGAGGATTTTTATAACTATCAACTGGTATGTTTTGATAAAGAAGAGGACAGCTAATGACATATTAGCAGAAAAAGGGATAAATATATGTTTTATAAAAAAATCATCGTCATTGTAGTAGTGTTTGTTCTCGTTGCTGCTATTGCAGGCGGCATATTCTTATTCGGGGACGGCAGTCAAGGTTCTCTTCCAACAGTGATGAGAATACCTTCTCAGAAAGCACATCGAATATTGCGGAATCTGTTATTGAGCTTCTCGAAGTGGACATCCCTGGTATCCCCGTTACCGAGGAAAAGCTTGCTGTAACCCATGAAGAGGAGGAGATTGTGAAAGAGATAGAATCAGTTCTGGCAGAAAACACAGGTAGTGTCGAGAAGAATCAGGAAGAGATAGAAGCGGACAATGTAAAAATCAAAAAGGCAGCTGAGGAAGCAGCAGCGCAACCTGATGTTGTACAACCGGCTCAGATGCAGCCGAAAGAAGTTGAGCCAACACCAGCGGAACCTACAAAAAATACTGATGGGTATGTTTACACAAAAGCGTTGGGTTATTTTATAGACGAGGCTCTGAACCTGGATTGGGTAGCTTTCTTTTTCTTGTTTTCTACTTATTACATACAGGGATTTTACTTCTTTGCAGTCTATTTTCTTTCAATATGTTCGCTTGTATTTTTATTGGGGCCTTATATCTTGCTGCTTTAATAGGCGGAGTGATGCTAAAAAATAAGTTGAGTTTTGAATTTTGATACTAAGGTAAAATATTCTAACTAAATAGAAGTGAATAAGAAAAAAGGATTCCTTAAGGAGCTATTATTTTGTTATTTCAAATGCTTTAACAAGATTTTTAAAGTGATTGGCTTTAAAGCTGACTATGGAGGGATTTGTTATGAGTTGTTTTTGGCAAGCATAAATCCGAGCAGTGCGGAACTTAATTTTCCGAGCACCCCTGTCCCATTATTGGGATTTCATGGTTGAGCGGGTCAGTCTGTAACTTTGCCCTGAAAAAACCAGTAAGTGACTGTGGTGTACCAGCCTATCTATAATTGCACTAGTTAGCTTTTCATCATAGAAAATACCATTCCACTTACTGAATTCCAGGTTCGTTGTAATTATCACGCTCCTTTTTTCATAGCATTCAGAAATGACCTGAAACAGCAACTGTGAGCCATCTTTCTCAAACGGAATATATCCCCATTTGTCACAGATTAACAAATCAGTTTTTCTCAACTGTTTCATAAACCGCTGTAATTCCCCCTTGGCCTTTGCCTCGCTCAAAAGGTTAACTAACGCAGCTGTACGATAGAATTTTACCTTCATTCCCCTTGAACAGGCTACAACTCCTATAGCCGTGGACATATGGCTCTTTCCGGTTCCTACTGGTCCATAAAGAATCAGGTTTTCAAGCTTATCAATAAAAGCTCCGGTCTTTAATTCTTCAATACTGATAGCATTTGGTATCTGAATATCCCCAAATTCATAACCTTCAAAGGTCTTGATGACGTCAAACCCTGTTTATGCAGGGTTTTTTAAGTTCCGGAGTGCTCGGTTATCAGTGTACCAAAAACAGTAGGGTACTATTTGGGCACTACTCATAAAAAATAATACCCGATACAATGAAATCTTATATAGTGATTATTAATGAAAAAGTCTTGAAAATCCATCGTTATGGCACTCAATTAAAACATACAAAACGCCTAATCGAGTCCTGCAAAACCCTTATTCCCCAGTTCAAATCTTGGTGACGCCTGCTGGGAGATCAGTATCGAAATAAACAAACATTTGATATAGCGAATGAAGTTTCCAGCATGTGGAGTGTTGCTTGGATAATAAAAGCCAACCCTTGACTTGCGAGGAAACAGATCTGTCCCCCGACTTATTTGCCAATAACGATTTTTACTGCTATAATTACTTTGAGTTAGATTGCTTGAGCTTGTATCCCGCAGGAATGAGACTCATATAAGCAAAGGAGAGCAGAATGGATATTGGATTTATTGGCGCCGGTAGGGTTGGATGTACCATTGGACGCTATCTGAAGGAACGTAACTTTAATATTGTTGGCTATAACAGCAAAAGTAGGGCTTCATCTGAAATTGCCGCCCGGTTTACTGACAGTTTAAGCCTGGATATAGGCGAATTAGTACAGAAATGCGAGTATATTTTTATTACCACCCCTGATGATGCCATTTCTAGCGTATTTAATATCATCAAAAGCTTTGATTTGAAGGAAAAGAAAGTATTTCACATGAGCGGTTCGATGACTTCAAGCGTATTTGAAGGCATTGAAGGCTGTGGAGCTTATGGCTTTTCTCTTCATCCTGTCTTTCCTATTGCGGATAAGGAATTATACGAAAAACTTTCGTCTGCCATATTTACAATTGAAGGTAAGGAAATCAACAAGATTTCTGATTTTTTGATAGCATCTAAAATTAATTACTTTGAGATTGATGCTTTGTGCAAGCCAAAATATCACGCAGCAGCTGTATTTGCATCAAATTATGTAGTATGCCTCGGAAAGGTTGCAAAAGAGCTTTTTTTGGAGTGCGGTATTCCAGAGGGAACAATTGTCGATGCTCTTTATCCATTAATGAAATGTGCGGTAGATAACATAAATGACAAGGGCTTTGAAGATGCCCTCACAGGACCGATTGTAAGAGGCGATGTCGGAGTTGTAAAGTCACACTTGCAGTCTCTGGCTGATTACAGAGACATTTACACATCCCTTGGTAAGGTTGCGATTAATATAGCCCATGAGCGGGGAAATTTTGATATGGACACAAAACAATTATTACTGAAAACTTTGACGGAGGAATATTAGTTATGAAGAAAACAGTTGTTTCATTTAGAGAAGCTAAAAGAACCGGGCGTAAAATATCAATGCTAACCGCCTATGATTACTCAATGGCCAAGCTAATAGACGAAGCCGGGATTGATGGGATACTTGTCGGTGATTCGCTTGGAATGGTAGTTTTGGGTTATGAGAATACTCTTTCGGTTACTGTCGATGATATTATTCATCATTCCAAAGCCGTTGCAAGGGGAGCCAAAAATGCTCTCATTGTTGCAGACATGCCATTTCTCTCATACCACATAAGCACTGAGGACTCTGTAAGAAATGCAGGAAGAATAGTCCAGGAGGGTATGGCACATGCTGTAAAGCTTGAAGGTGGTATTGAGGTCATAGATAAGGTGAGAGCTATAATAGATGCTCAGATACCTGTTATGGGCCACTTGGGGCTTACCCCCCAATCAGTAAATATGTTTGGAGGGTTTAAGGTTCAGGGCAAAACAAATGACCAGGCAGCAAAGCTCATTGAAGATGCAAAGCTGCTCGAAGAAGCTGGAGCTTTCTCCATAGTTATAGAATGTGTGCCGGCAGAAATTGCGGATACCATCTCTAAAACAATCTCAATTCCTACAATAGGGATAGGAGCAGGAAGCATGTGTGACGGCCAGATACTTGTAAACAATGATATGCTTGGAATGTACGGGGACTTTACTCCAAAGTTTGTGAAGCAATACAGAAAATTGAGTCATGAAATTATTGCAGGTGTGAAAGAATACATGGAGGAAGTGGAAGCAGGAATCTTTCCGGAGAAAAAGCATTCCTTCAAGATGGGTAGCAAAGTTGTCGATGAGTAAAAAAAGCTTTAGCATGGAGCATTATTTGCGAAGTGAAAGGAGTGCGTATGAAATGAAGAGGGACTTAAGTAATGAAAGAGGGATTGTGAAATGGAAGTAGTGAAAAGCATAAATGAAATGAAACAAAAAATGAGACTGATAAAAGCGACAGGCAAAAAGATAGGCCTTGTCCCAACCATGGGGTACCTTCATGAAGGGCATAGAAGCCTTATTGACAGAGCAAGAGAAGAGAATGAAGTAGTTGTGGTGAGCATTTTTGTTAATCCGACACAGTTCGGACCTAACGAGGATTTTGATAAATATCCCCGTGATGAAGAAAGAGACTTGGAATTATGTAGTGCTGCAGGCTGTGATATTGTTTTTCTTCCAGATAAGGATAGTATGTATAGTGATAATTACTCAACCTACGTTGAAGTCCCAAGCCTTACTGAAACCTTGTGCGGAGCTTCAAGACCCGGTCATTTTAAAGGGGTTGCCACTGTTGTTACAAAGCTTTTAAACATATCAAAAGCTGACAGAGCTTATTTTGGGCAAAAGGATGCCCAGCAGCTGGCAGTAATAAAAAGAATAGTTAAAGACCTTGACATGGATGTTGAGATAGTAGGATGCCCAATAGTAAGAGAGAGGGATGGACTGGCTAAAAGCTCCAGAAACACATATCTGAATGCTATTGAAAGGCAGCAAGCTATTGTGCTTTATAATGCACTAAAGCAGGCGGAGAAGCTTGTAAACAGTGGAGTGGTGGATGTACAGGCAATAAAAAAAGAGATAAGAACTATTATAGACACTGCTTTAGATTCCGATATTGACTATATCGAAATCGTAAACAATGACACTATGAAGCCGATTGATGTCATAAAAGGTGAAGTTTTAATAGCTCTTGCAGTGAGAATAGGTAAAACAAGGCTAATTGATAATATGTTGGTGGTGCTCCAATGAGAAATATATTTATGTTAAAAAGTAAAATACACAGGGCAACGGTAACCGATGCAAATTTGAATTATGTCGGAAGTATCACTATTGATGAAGATTTGATGGATGCAGCAGACCTTCTGGAAAATGAGAAGGTCCATGTTGTAAACATTAACAATGGTGAAAGGTTTGAAACCTACGTAATCAAAGGACCCAGGGGAAATGGCGATATATGTCTTAACGGCGCAGCTGCACGCCTTGTCCACAAAGGCGATCAGGTGATTATTATGGCCTACTGCATGATAGCTGAGGAAAGCGCAAAAAGCATGGCGCCTTCAGTTGTTCATGTTGATGAGAAGAATAAAATAGTTGTGCTGACTCCCATTGATACCAAAATATAATAAGAACTGTGGGTGATTTGCGTAGCCATCTGCAAAAACCACAATCAGATTTCTGACTTGTATAAACAGACAGGAGAACCGGTGTATCTGATCAAAAACGGTGAGGGCGATTTGGTAGCAATAGATGAGGATGGAGTCGTTTGCCAGGTGTGAGAGGCGTAACTGTTATTTCTGCCGTATCTCCAATAACTAAAATAACAGAAGACACTGTACTATATTGTGCTGACAAATTATTTATGATAAAGTGTTTTTGTCTCTTGTTCATAAGCCAGGTATTTTGCTGAGTATAGCGCGAATATTAATGTTGTCGGAAGGGTGTTTTTTCACTTGGTGGAAAATATGGATGAAAGATATCCTTTTGCTTTTATGGTGACATATACGACTAAACCTGTTAAGAGTAGGAGGGCAATACACACCCCCTCTGAAAAATGCATTGGAGGAGTTTGATGGGGATGAAAAGAAGCTGCTTTCTCTAATCTCTACAGTTATAAAGGTGGCTGAAAAGAGTAATTTTATCTCTGGATTAATGGAAAATGGTGAATTATTCGCACCTTTGAAACTTACAGCCAAGGAGGCATATACATTCCTAAAGGAAATTGGGCTTTATGAAGAATCAGGTATCATGTGCAGGTTACCTGATTGGTGGGGAAAGAGTAGCAATTCAATCAGACTATCAATTGCGGTGGGAGAAAAAGAACCCTCTAAGCTTGGAGTAGATGCCATTATGGATTTCTCACCTACTCTAAAAATTGGTGATGAGCCACTTACCGAGAAAGAATTAAGAGTGTTTCTTGAAATGGCAGAGGGACTTGTACAGTACAAGGGTAAATGGGTTGAAATTGACAAAAGCAAGTTAAAAGCTATACTACAGGCTCTTGACAAGGTAAAGAATCTGTCTGAGGATGAAGTATTATCTCTTAGGGATGCCTTGAGATTAGAGTTAAATATGGACAAAATACTGAATATTCCGACCGATGAGGTTGATGTTTCAGTTTCCAACGGTCAATGGTTAAAAACATTGAGGGAATCCCTGACAAAACCTGAAGCCGTACAAAAGGCTGACATAGTACCTTCATTCAATGCAACACTGCTATTGTATCAAAAAAATGGTTTTCAGTGGCTTTATCAAATGTTCAAACTTAGTTTTGGTGCTTGTCTGGCGGATGATATGGGATTGGGCAAAACGGTTCAAATGATAGCCTTTTTGGAGCACTCAAGAGTCAATAGAGATGGAAAGGTGCTACTAATAATACCGGCCTCCTTAATAGGAAACTGGCAAAAGGAAGTTGAAAGATTTGCGCTTCAAATGCCTTATCAAATACTTCATAAAAGTGATTTAAGAAGCACAGAAACTATTCAGATCAAGGAAAATAGATTTTTATATATTACCACCTATGGTATGGCTCCTAGATTGGAAGCTCTTAAGAATTTAGTATGGGATTATCTGATCTTGGATGAGGCACAGGCCATAAAGAATCCGGGAGCTAAACAAACTAAGGCAGTAAAACAGATTCCTTCTAAAATGCGGATTGCTATGACAGGAACACCGATTGAAAATCGATTAAGCGATTTATGGTCATTATTTGACTTTTTAAATCAGGGGCTTTTAGGGAAACTGGCGGGAATCCTCCGCATTTCAATGGGGAGATGAAAGCCAGG
>CAZEIH010000065.1:0-11040 GCA_964512095.1 uncultured Oscillospiraceae bacterium | reverse complement strand
AAACGCTGTAAACACCCGTATTTCAAGGCGTTTTAGCACTTGGCATAGATAAATCGGAATTTACCGCTGGTGTTACCTAGTTTGATAATTTCACTTGCGTTAGTGCCTTTAACTATAAATACATTTAAACTTAAACGAATCTCTGGATCGCGGGTAAATAAATCCAAATAATCTAGGATACCTTCCTTTGCCGCCTCCTCTCCTATAAGTACATATTCGAGATGTCCCCAAAATGGTCTTCTGTCCATAAAGCTCCAAAAGTTGCGCAATGCCTCAAAAGGAGTTTCGCCTTCAGAAAACAGAACGTCGGATTGTTTTTGCTCAGAGCCTCCCCCACCACCGCTTGTCATCACTCTTTGAGTAGCAATTGTAAGATGTATGTTTTCACCATCGGCACTTTTGTCAACACCAACTGCTCGAATAAATTCAACCCTGCTAATCTGTGTATATCCTATGAATGATAGTTTACAGCCAGACAGCAAAATTGCAGAGCATAAAAATACAAAAAAGCACGTTGCCCTTTTCACATAAATCATCATGCCTTTCCCCGCCTTTTCTTGTTTTTTGTCCTTAGGCTTATGGGACGCTTGTATTGCATGAAAAAAGGAAGCCGAAAAAACGAGTCCTGCATTTGCTTATTTTCTTCTCCGACAAAAGGTGATAGATAGGGTACTCCAAACACCTCAATGTTAGAAAGATGGTGCAATAGTATTATTACTCCAATACTTAGGCCGAAAAGTCCAATAACGCTGCTAACAATAGCAAATATTAGTCTCCAAAGCCTTAGTGCATTGGAAAAATCCTGATCTGGTATTGCAAAAGATGAGATTGCTGTAACGGCAATCGTAACAACTACCGTAGGAGAAACCAATTTGGCTTCCACCGCAGCCTGGCCTACTACCACAGCCCCAACAACAGAGACTGCCTGACCAATACTTTTTGGTAGCCTTACTCCAGCCTCAACTATTACTTCAAATGCTAATAACATAAATATTACTTCCACAAACGAGTAAAAGGGTACACCTTCCTTAGATGCTGTAATTACAAGAGCTAGTTCAGTTGGTATCATTTCAATATGAAATGATGACACAGCGATGTAGAATCCCGGTAGAAATAGAGTTACAAACACAAGTATATAACGCAAACCTCTTATTAGTGAGCTAATGATAAAGTTCTGTGAATAGTCCTCAGGTGCTTGTAGAAATGCAACAAAGGTGCCCGGTATTACAACAGAAACCGGAAGCCCGTCAATTAGAATTCCCACTCTTCCCTCAACCATACTAGAGCAGAATTTGTCAGGTCTGACTGTAGTTATTGCCTGAGGGAATGTTGAAAATTTTTTATCTGCAATTGCCTCCTCAATCACCCCTGTTGTCAGAACAGCATCAGTATTAATATCATTGAGGCGGCGTCTTAGCTCTTGGACTATATGGGTGTTAGTAATGCCCTTGATATAGACTATACAAACCCTTGTTTCAGTTTGCTTTCCTATTATCATTTCTTCAATAACAAGCTTGTTGGTTTTCATCCTTGTTCTGATAGTTGCTGTATTTATTCGCAGGTTTTCTACAAAAGAATCCTTTGCACCCTTTATCACATTTTCCCCAGTCGGCTCAGTAATGCTTCTTTCAACGGGGCCTTTGATATTAAAGGTTGCAGCTGCTTTTGCCTCATCGATTATAAAGGCGACAGATCCATCAATGATATCGTGAACACAATTTGATAAGCTATAATGAATTTTCTGTGATGCATGGTGAAGCGCACCTTGCTCCAATTCCTCTATTAGCTCTGAAATGCAGAGACTGTCTTGACTAAAATTCCATACTAATGATAGTAGTATATCATTTAGAGCCTTGCTATCGACTAGTCCATCGATGAACACCATTGTAGCAGGCAAATCCTTTTGACCATTTATGTATAGCTCACGAAATTTTACATCACTGCTATGCTTCAGTAATTTCTTAGCATTGCCCACTGATAGTTCTAGCTCTGAGTTAACTGCCTCAGCATCAACAGGGCTCTCTCTTTTCCACTGATCTCTTTTTGTATATCTGGACATCATACTACTCCTATCATATGGTGTAGTATGACCATTTTTCCAATATCATATGCAAAAAGTCCTCAGTAATTTCCCTATGTGAACTACCCCAAAGACACATAGGAGGCTACTATTGTTTTAGTAGCCTCCATACTTGGTGTAGCTTTCATACTTTCTATTCTATCGTTTTATCTATTTTAAATCTAAGTATTTTCTTTGAGGCATTCTTCTGGAATTCCTCGTTACGTATTTTGACCATCTTAACTGCCTTATAGGAAACCATTCGACTGTTTATCTTTTTAATTTCATCCTCAAAGTACCCCTGTACATCTTTTATCCCTTTTTGCTTTAGTGCATCAAAGTCAGGGTATATCTCTGCTACAATAACTTCCTTGCTGGCTTTGGATTTGCTTTCGCCTGCATATACTATACACTCGTTGACACCAAAAACGCCAGAGAGCTCAGTCTCAATTTCCTCCGGATATACATTTTTCCCGTTGCTGAGGATAATAATATTCTTCAATCTTCCGGTAAGGTAAATCCAGCCTTCATCATCTAATCTGCCATAATCGCCGGTCTTAAAGTATCCATCATCGTCGAAGGCCTCTTCAGTGGCTTTGGGGTCCTTATAATAGCCAAGCATTACATTAGATCCTTTGACACCTATCTCGCCCTCACCATTCTCATCAGGATTTCGAATTACTACAAACTCACCTATTATAGGGCAACCTACACTACCCTTTTTCTGATACTTGTTCCTATTACAGGATATCAAAGGTGAACATTCAGTTATTCCATATCCGTTTAGTATTGTTACGCCAATGGCATCAAAGAAATCTATTATATCCTGATTGAGATTAGCCCCGCCGCATATAATCAATTCCAGCTTGCCTCCAAAAAATTCCATCACATCTTTAAAAAGCTTCTTTCGCATATCTATGCCTATTTTTCTCATTGAGTTGCTGGTTTTAATCGCACGGCGTAATGTATCAGCCTTCTCGCTTTTTTCCGCCGTCGACCAGATTTTTCTATAAAAGGCCTCAACAAAAAGTGGTACCAATACAAGGTGGGTAGGCTGCTGCTCCTTAAGCTCATCAGTAAAGTGCTTGAGACCACTTGAAATATATATTTCAGAGCCTTGGGCAAAATGTCCAACAAAGTTGACTGTAGAACCAAAAGTGTGATGAGGAGGTAACACACTGATGGTCTTGTTTGTAATCGTAAAATTGTACATACCCTGAGTCATATCAGAAGTAATGTTTTTCTGTGACAGCATTACTCCCTTGCCTTTTCCGGTAGTGCCTGAAGTAAATACTATCGTAGCAAGCCTTTCCCGATCAATTTTGTAGTTGTAATATGAATTGTCACCATGACTGAATCGCTCTCTGCCTTTTCCCACTATATCAAAAAGCTCAATTGCGCCTTCAATTTTCGACCTACTCATAGCTATATATGTCCTTATGTTTGGCATCTTATCCTGGATAGACATAATCTTTTCCTCAACCTGCCTGCTGTATACGACATATTCACAATCAGCAAATTTTAAGATATTGGCAATTTCATCGCCTGGCAGATCCTTATCAACCGGTACAACAATAGCACCAATGGATATAAGGCTGAAGTAGGAACAAATCCATTTGTAAGAGCTTTCTCCAACTAGAGCCACGTGTTTATCGGTTAATCCCATACGGATCAGCTCAGTTCCCATGTTTCGTATATAATCTCTTGCTTCCTTATAGGTTACTTTAACAGTATCTCTATCCTTTGGATTTTTTTTGTAAGAGATTGCAACTCTATCAGGATACTTTTTTGCTACATTCTCAATCATAACTCTAAAATCTTCAAAAACTGTTGTTTCGTAAAGCGCATAAGTTGCATTGGCCATGATGTACGCTCCCTTCTCTAAGTATGTAAATATTACAACATATCATTATGTAATTCTATTTTAATATATATTAAGGAAAACAACCCCTTGATCTTTTTGAGAAAAACTCTCTCATATATAATAATAATGCTTATTAGAAGGAATATCAACATAATTAGGCTGTTTATTTGTAAAAGTTAATTATTTTAGATGTTCGGTGATATATATACAAAGCAGCAATTTTCATCCATATATTAACTTTTACAAGGTCATTTTACATTTGTGTCCACTAAATCCAAACGAATTATTATGTTAACCTTGTTGTACCAGAATACACAAACAAAATAATGTGAATGTTATAAATATAAAAGCCACGACATTGGTCGTGACCTCTATATTTGGAGCTGGTGGACGGAATCGAACCCCCGACCTGCTGATTACAAGTCAGCTGCTCTACCTGCTGAGCTACACCAGCACTATTTGTCCTATTTCAAATGATTTCCCATGTGTAAGAGCAGTAAATCGCCTCATAACACTATGATACTCTAACAGTTGATTAGCGTTTTGTCAACCCTAAAAATTGAGTAATTTTGTCCAAGTAAAACGCCATGGAGTGAAACCAAAGTTGACGACTTTCAACCCCTTTTAGTAAGGTATTGCTTACGTTCATGCATAGTGTACAAAAAATGGCGACCCGGAAGGGACTCGAACCCTCGACCTCTAGCGTGACAGGCTAGCGTTCTAACCAACTGAACTACCGGGCCATACCTTTTACATCATGCATATGCTCATACTCTCGGCTCTTACTCTCGGCTCTTACTCTCGGCTCTTACTCTCGGCTCTTGTTCTTTGAACTCCGTAGCCACAGTATGAAGCTTGCATTATTAATTAATCACCTTTGACAGGTAATCCTTGGTGACCCATAGGGGACTCGAACCCCTGTTACCGCCGTGAAAGGGCGGTGTCTTAACCGCTTGACCAATGGGCCACATTAATTCGGCACTAAAGCCGACAAAGTATATTTTATAGGCGTAGGAGAAAAAAGTCAAGTATAAAAAAATACCGGCTATTTCCAATCTAGTCATGACATAAAGTACCCCCCCACGTCACCAAACTAGCCCTCCTGAAATTGCAGGAGAGCTAGTTTCCCTGCTAAATTGCTTATGGCCTGCCTAACTACACTCAGTCAATATCTATTTACTCTTTTGTTTATTGCTTCTGTTACGTTTTCTATTATTGTTAATATTGCTATTGCTGAAGGAAAGCTCCTCAGATGCATTTAGATTGTTGTTATTATTCCTATTGTTTCGGTTATTATTGTCCTTAGCGTTGTTGTTTACATCGTTGCTACTTCTAGAATTGCTACTCATGGTATTATTCCTCCTAAATTTGTGTTAGTAATTAATGCGTAATTACCGTTATTATTATTTCCTATGTATTAGCTAATAATTCAATTTACAATAGTGGCAGGCCCCATTCCCCCCTCGCTACGGGCGAAATGAATTCGCCATACGCTACACTCTGTGCGTCATGACTAAACGAGGCGTTTGAAAGATAAAGCTCAACAAAAAAATGAACACTCAAAAGTTTTTATGAACAATTGGCAATTTCTGCATATTTCGTCCACTTGTACAATATATATGTATTGTAGTAGTATCATTCTTTCCCTCAGAAGTCGGCTGCACAGAACAAGTGCTAATATCATTCAGGAGGTGCAAGCATGATGAGTAAGTTGGGTAGGGTGGCAAAATTCTTTGAAAGCATTGTTGTCGGGCTTGTGAAGGATGCAATAAAGTCTTTCTTGATATTCACCTTTACTTCCGGACTATGCGGCTTTATGGTACATTACATTTCTGCCAATATTGAAACGCTCTCAAGGTATTCCGTCTGGGTAGGCATTGTTTTTGCATCTGTTGCCGGTTTGATAACATTATATATATACTCAAGATGTAGTGAGTATATACCAAAATTTAAGAAGTTGGATTTCCAATATAAAGTGCTTCGAAAGGAATACTCTTATGAGTATATCGATAAGTCGCGAATTAAATTCAAAAAAATAGTCCAACTAAAATCCTTGATCGATAATCTTGACAGATTTCACGACAGGTATTGCTGGTCAGGCTGCAACTATGTCACGCCAAAGTGTGAGAATAGAGAATTTCAGTATGCACCCACTGTCAGACGAGGCGTCTACCAGGAATATGACATTCTGTTTGATAGGAAGCTGAAAAAGGGCGACATTATCGATATTGCTATCTCCTTTGAGCTTGAGGACATTTCAGGCACTGCTGATCCGCATATGAGCACAACCATATCTGCTCCAACAGATAATCTGATTTTAAGAGTTGTTATGCCAAAAAAATTCGGAGTGGAAAAAGCAATTGCTGAAGTATTGCCAAATTCCGACTACTACAATCCCTTTGAAACAAAGATTGTTGATTTTGTATACAATGAAAAATATGGCGAAGCCAAATTTGAAAAATCAAAGCCCAAATTATTACATATTTATTCAATCAGATGGAAATTATGAAGTTTATGAGGTGTATAATTCCACGTATTATGTGACAAATTCATGGTAATACTAATACTGTATATTATAGCGATTAGAGGAGTATTGTCATGGATGATTGAAATATTTTTGATGCAATAATAGTATTTGAACCCTATTTTTGTCTGGGAGGGGGAATGTGACATTGTTCAACTTGACTTAGATATAATCTCTAAGCCAACTCTAACCCGCCTTAGGTCACCAAGCAACATAAGCTCGATTTCGGCACGCCTTGTATGTCTGTTAATCTTCTTAATAATGCTCTCCTTGCCTCGCAACGAACCCGATTTGACAAACACTTTATCTCCTACAATAAACCCTTCCGAGTCTTCTATTATGTAATCGTCATTACAAAATTCCAATAAAAAATTCTTCTCATCTTCACTTAACATCACATAGTTTAAATTTCCATCTCCAAGCAAATAGAAGATACAACTGGAGAACCTGACATACTTATATGCAAGGTCTGCAAAATGTCTCTCACCCAAAATCGAATCCGCAAAAACATAACCAGGAAACATTGGTTTTAATAACTTACGAACAGAACCTGATTTTTTGTATACTAATTCAACTTGTGGAACAAATGCGACTGACTCATCATTGCAAAAAAGCTTATTTAAGTACTCACACGCTTTTTGTTCTTTACCAGTATGAACAAAAAAAATAAACCAATTACCCATCTCGTTTTTTCACTCCTTTAGGCATAGCTTCGCCATTTCATTTATTGCAATCAACAAACTACAAAGTTTTTCTGCGTTATCCTTACCGTCAAATGACGAGCACTGCCAATTATTGTAAGGTAAGTGATTCCATATATGTTCAAACATGTATATTGATAAATAGCTCTATGTATATGTCTCCAGATCACGAAGATATTGGTATGCATCGATGCATGCTTACATTTTTCGACAAAATTCGACACAATTATTCCCTTACATATTATTATTTATCATTATTGGTGCTCTCTATCTATAAAGATTAGCATAGAACATGTCACATTTCAACGAATTTTAAGATATTTTGGAAAACGCCGACCTCTAAAGGTTCGGCGATGAGCGGAGACGAATTAATTTCCCTGGTCAGGTGGATTTCAGTCACCACCTGACTCCCTGAGCGAAGCGAATTCATTGATTATCCCTTTAATTTCCTGAACTAACATAGTGTTTTAAGCTAAGTTTCCAAAACAGATAGGCCAGCAGATACAGGCACACACCTACTATTGGGGATATATACATAAATATTTCCGGATATGCTGACACATCTTCCTTTCTAAGTAAGTACTGCGCTGGAAAGTAATTCACGAAAGCAAAGGGTATTACATAAATCATAATATATTGTATTAACTTCGGGAAAATACTAATCGGATAAGCAGCGAATTTTCTCATGTTCCAGTAAAACACTTCTCGTATGTTGCTCGATTTCATAACATAAAAGCATAGTGATGCGAATATCAGGAACATGGCCCCTTGAATCAAGGTGCCACCTATAATACTGAAAATATAGTATATAACCGCCGATGTATTCCACAATATATCTATTTTATTAGCAGAAATAATGAATAGGACTATACCTAATCCCCCATGACCTAATGCTGCAAACCAGTCCGCATTACTTGCAATTACTTGGAACAACACCCCCCTGGGACGCAGCAGGAGCCTGTCAAATGAACCATTGTTTATAGTTGTATCTATATCCCTAAGTCCAGTAAAGAATATTATCAGAACACCATAGGTCAAGAAAATCAGGCTAAATAGAAATAAGAGTTCGTAAGGTTTCCAACCATTAATATTATCAAAAGTCATGAGTGTAAGATAAATTACAATGATACTTGTAGATTCCCGTAAAAATACAGTTAAGGATTGAATACAAGCGTTTAATTTGTATTGAAACCATGACTTTATTGTATTCTTTGAATAAAATAAAAACATATCTATTGCATCATGTTTTTTTATGCTCATAATCAACCACCTTGTATAATGATTCGTTTTTTCCCTTTTTCCCACATAATTGTACTCAAGACTATAAGAATGACAAACCAAATGATTTGTTTTCCATAACACAAAAGTATTTCATTAGTATTCATCAAACCCAGATATATTTTAACTGGCGCAAAGTATATTGAATCAAAGGGAGTATATCGTATTAAAGATTGGAGAAATCCTGGCATGAACCATAATGGTAAAGACGCTCCTGCTAATACATTGATCAATAAATTCTTAAGCGTGGACACACTCCATACATTTAGGATCCAAAAGGCTGTCATCTGAACTATGGAGCTCATACCCCACAATATGGCAAACCCCAAAATAACACTTATCGTACAATAAACAACTGACATAATGCTACTTGGCGGAAGTATCCCGATAAACAAAGCTGTAATGATAACACAAGGAAGGAAATTAGTTAGCAGCTTAAATTGGATATTGCCAAGATTGAAGGCTAGTATACTATTTCTAAAATCAATGGGCTTTAACAATTCTGTTGATATGGAACCATCCCACAGTTTTCGTTGTACAACAAAGTCGTCCAGAGAAAATGCACTCCCCAAACCTTGTCCGAATATTACACCGATATTAGACACATAAGCCTTCCTTTGCTTATAAGGCACATACCCTAACGCCTCGATATTACCATCATCTGGGTATAAAATTCCTGAAAGCATTTTAATAGTGGTTGATTTTCCTGCTCCATTAGCTCCTATAAAACCAACCGCTTCTCCTTCATTGATTTCAAAACTAATACCCTGTACTGCCTGAATATATTCAAACTTAGGTATAAATAGATTAGCAATATGGCCGAACAGTCCATTAGCCCTTTTGTTTATTTTAAAGGATTTCTTAATACTTTCTACACGAATTATAGATCTCATTGATTTTGATTCCCTCTTTCGAAGTATAAATTAGTTCCAAGGTATTTGCACATTTTTTCTGCAAAACTTAAGCTCGATGCTCCCGCAAATATTCTTACTCCTATTTCATCATATGACATAATACTTCCCCTTTGACTAAATGCATTTACTTTAGTCGTTGGTATTTTTTACATTATTATGGCTGTATTATACTACATTTCTATTTCATTGTATATTCATATTCGCAGTTAAGATTCAGATATAGTGTCGAATAATATAGAACGATATTTGTTTACATTTTATATCATTATACGTACTATTAGGTAAAGAGTACAAATGGGGATTACAAAAATAGAAATCACTCATTTGCAATTCTTTCAAATATTTTATACGAGGAGTGTTATTTATGAAAAGGCTGACCTAATGTTTATATTAGCGTTAATCCAGGGAAGCACATAATTCCCTAGATTAACGTATAACTGGAAGTATAGATTGGAAAGTACGATGCAGGGCTTTTTTGAGAGAAACATTATGTTAAAATAAACATAGTGGCAGCGGTGTAGAGGAGGTTTCTATGAAAAAAAAAATAATAATCATTATATTGTGTACTATACTACCGGTAATTATTATATCTCTTATATTACATTTCAATTCTCTTGTAAATGCAAATGATGAAAATGAATTATTGCGGTATATAGCAACTTTAGAACATAAAATGACAAGCGAGCAAGCTACTAATCCTAGTAAATATGTAGATATCAAATTAGTTAAACAAAATTCTGACACATTATGTGCTTTTTATCAAAATAACGGTAGAAATTGTATTGCAATTTTCAAGGAAGATAGTATTTTCTCAAACCGATATAAATACGTTGGGCGTGGATACGGATCATCAGAATTTGAAACATATAACTTCTTTGATGGCCGAACTAAAAAAGCACTTATTGTCGTATATGGCGATAATACAACCATTCATGCATCTGAGTATCAATTTATAAATTCTGATAAAACCTATACCAACAAAATCGATAATAATTATGTGCTAGATATCTATATTATTAGTAATGCCGCCAACCCATCAAGCAACGGTTATTTGTACGACAAGTACGGTAATATAATATGCATGTTATAATACACTATACATATTATAGTACGAGTTTATAGAGGTGAGCGATGAATAAGGTATGGACTGATGAGACGAGCTTGATAATAGTCAGTAAAAAATCACATCCAATTGCTGGAACCGTCAACCGTTTTTGAAAATGTGCCATAAAAGTTAAATTGTATAATAAATATCTCCATTCAACTCAGATTCATCTTTTCCTGAAAATTCATCTTCATCCCTGAAAAGCAAAAGTCCCTGAAATGCAGTGATTTCAAGGACTTTCCTTGGTGAGCCATCGGCGATTCGAACGCCGGACACCTTGATTAAAAGTCAAGTGCTCTGCCAACTGAGCTAATGGCCCGTGCTTTCCTTCTTATGCATCTGATTTCATATCCCAGTAATTTCGCAAATGAATTACCGGGATATGAAATAACTACATATGGCTGGGATGGCTGGACTCGAACCAGCGGAATGCAGGAGTCAAAGTCCTGTGCCTTACCGGCTTGGCTACATCCCATCATTTGATAATGCAAAAACAATTATAAAGGCAAGAGCACCATTTGTCAAGCTATGAGTTTGTAAGGATAGCGTCAACTTACTGTAGGAAAAAGAAGAAAAGAATCATCCTGATATTTTA
>CAZEIH010000064.1:0-11661 GCA_964512095.1 uncultured Oscillospiraceae bacterium | reverse complement strand
CCAAGATAATCCGCGACACGATGTCGCGGCAAACGCCTCATCTTTCAGAGAACGTCTCGCAGTCGCGACGCCGATGAGCTGGACCCGCGAAGCCCTTCTCCCCGGCGGTGCTCGCCACCTAGGATGCATAGGCGAGCAGTCGACCATAGTCGGCGACCAGCCAGTATGTTGAGTGCGCTAGCACGCTAGCACGAATTACCTTTACAATATACAACACAGCGAATCGGTGTGGTGCCAGCTCGATCTCCTGCTGTCAATGGTATAAGATCGGATGACTTGCATCTGGCACCCTTGCGCCGACTGCTTTGTTATGTGAAGCCCAGTGCCTTCTTGTTCAGAGGAGGACACGGATGTCCTCCCCTACTCCTGTGTTTTTCTCTACTACTCGACATTATCATCAAAAAGTACTTTCATATAATCGCGTCTTCCATACATCACTCTATCAACATATATTTCATCTTTTTCAACACGATAAAATGCCAGATAATTATCACATACGATATAACGATATCCTACATCCAAATTAATTTTTGAGGATAATAATGCACCACTTTGTGGAAAATCAATAAGATCCCTTAATCTTTTCGTTATTCGCATTATTAATTTATTTGCGGAATTTGGGTTTCCTAATTCTTCAGTAATATACCATTTTATCTCAATTAAATCTTCTTGTGCCGCAGGCGAAATGAAAAGTTTATTCATCAGAAGCCCCCAAAGTCTTTACTATATCATCTAGTGAAACCCACCCTTTTTCTCTACCTGATTTTTCACCTTTTGCTAATTCAGATAAAAGTTTCAGGGTCGCTTGAGTTTTCTCGTAATCTTCCATATCGATGAGTACATAACGACCTCGACCATTCTTTGTCAAAAAAACAGGTTCTCCAACTGAAATGTCCCGTAAAACTTCATTATAATTTCTCAAATCAGACACTGGTTTAATATTTGGCATGATAATAACTCCTTTATAGTTTGCTGTAATAATTATACCCTTATTATTCGTAAAATTAAACAGCATTCTTATCTCTAAAGTCCACACCGGACTTGAATACGCGACACGATGTCGCGACCTTTTGCCTCATCTTTCCGATAACGTCTCGCAGTCGCGACGCCGATGAGCAGTAAAACCTCTAGATGAGCCGCGCCAAGTTTATCAAGGGCAAGCCTGCCCGGCGAAGATAAAGGTGGGCGGTGCTCCGTCACCGCTCTGCGAATCGGTGTGGTGCCTGCTCGCGCTCCTGATGTCAATGGTATAAGGTCGGATGATTTTCCCCTGGCACCCTTGCGCCGACTGCTTTGTTATGTGAGGCTGCATGTCTTCTTGCTCAGAGGTTGCCATGGATGGCAGCCCCTTACTTATATACATCGCCTCTTGTATCAATTTTTGCTATTATTATTTCTTCGTTTTCGATGTGATATATGATGCGAAATTTTCCTACTCTTAACCTATATAACGCTGGATATTTCTCACCTTGCAATCTTTTTATATCGCCTTGTGGAATTTTATCAATGGCTTCCATAATCCTTATTCGTGTATCTTTTTCATAATCGGTTAATACCTTATATGCAGATTTTAAATAAGTGATCTTCCTCATACTATACACCTTTCAGAAGATCCTTGACCTTCTCCGATGGTATTCTTTCCTCATTTTTTATTAAGTCCCAAATTTCTTCTTCCTCTTCAGAATCCAAATGCAAATCAGATTCTTCTTTTTCTTTCAGATACAAAAGAAAGTCCAGAATCTCTCCAGCTTTTGTTTCAGGGATCTCATCAACCAACTTTTTTATCATATCTTTAACAGTATTCAAACAACTCACCACCATTCCTAATCTATACCTCTATTTTAACACAATTTCCGAAAAAGCTGACATTCGAACCCGCTTTTTCTCGCGCCACGGATGGCGCAAACAATACATACAGTTTCATATAACGGCACGCAGTCGCGACGCCGATGAGCTGGACCCGCGAAGCCCTTCTCCCTGGCGGTGCTCGCACCTAGGATGCATAGGCGAGCAGTCGACCATAGTCGGCGACCAGCCAGTATGTTGAGTGCGCTAGCACGAATTACCTTTACAACATACAACACAGTGAATCGGTGTGGTGCCTGCTCATACTTCTGCTGTCAATGGTATAAGGCCGGATGACTTTCCCCTGGCACCCTTGCGCTGACTGCTTTGTTATGTGAAGGATAGCGCCCCGTGATTCAGAGGCAGCCACGGATGGCTGACCCTTAAACATCAATTATGCATTCCTTTCTTTGAAATAAAACAATTACGTATACAATATAAACCAAATAATAACCAAGAAACAATGATATGAGGAATAAGTATGATCGGTAATAAGAAAACTATCTCATCATTAAAGTCAATAAAACCAGGTTCTGGTGGCTTAACCTCTTTCACAGATAAATAGTAAATTAAAGTTAACAAAAAGACTGCAAAAAACAAAACTGAAACGGACAGACTAAAATACTTCTTATTCTTAATAATAAAAAACGTAATAACTACAGTTGATATCGATAATAGCAACAACACAATTACATTATCGCCAAAGAGTCTAGAAATGTAATCATTATAAAGAAGTAAATAATTTACAGGCACTAGAATGCTCACCGTTAATAAAAAATCTTTCAAGAATCGTTTGTTTTCTGCCATATATGATTTCTCCATTTTACTTACAGTTTTAATGTTTTTATCCGCCACACGATGTGGCGGACACCTTTGCGCGCTTTCATATAACGGCACGCAGTCGCGACGCCGATGAGCCCTAGCGCGACGCGCTTGGCGAATCGATGTGGTCGCGTCAGCTCCATGATCAACTTGCCTGTCCGACATCATGAGTTGGCTTTCCGCGACCCGAAGCGGTAATACCGTGTTATCAGAAGGATGCCGCGCCCACAGTTGAAAGCTGACACGGATGTCAGCTACTTTCATATTCTTTTATAGGTACGATCAAAAATAGTTAAATCGTTCCCCACTTTTTACATTGTTCAATTCTTTTTCCATTATCTCCTTCATCTTTATCATAAGAAAACCTATTTAAAAGTTTACAAGGGAAATCTCCACATTCACCACAATGATTTATTGTTTTATTTTCACAGCAATATTTAACCGGGCATGACTCTCCCCAAAAAGGTTTTTGCATGTTTACACAACCTTGACAGTTCATCTCTTCCTTATAATCACAATCAGTACAAACAATACCGCATCTTGATTCAATCATTTATAATTCCTCTCCTGTTAATTCAATTTGTCTCTTTTTGCTAAATGAATTTAATACCAGTTTATATGACTGTTCAATCATATCTTTTATTATTGTCTCAGGTACACTTCCATTCAGATCAACTGAATTCCAATGCGTTTTATTCATATAATATCCAGGGGTTATATCACTATATTTTTCTCTTAAATATGTTCCAAACTCTGGTTCACACTTTACCGTAAGAATTTGTTTGTCATTTTCACCATAACAGATTGCTGCAAATAACTTGTTCCCAATTTGATACCTATCCCATTGCCATTCTACCTTAAAATCTTTTTAGCGGACTTTTTGCTTAAAAGATATTCATCTAGCCATGGATAATTCAATCTTCTCCCTCCTGTATGATTCAGGTTTAATCCTTTTACCCAAAGTTCTAACTGCTTTTTTAGCTCTGCTCTTAATATGGTTTTAATCGGCGCACACGATGTGCGCCACCCTGCGGCATCTTTCTGATAACGGTTTGCATTTGCGACGCCCTGCCGCTTACAGGAAGCCGCTTATGCCCGGGACCCTTTGGGTGGGCTAATGCGGCGACCGACTCGGTTAGCGGGCGGGTGTGGGCAGAAATGACCTCATGCCCAGCTCACAGAGCCCTTCTGCCTGCTATGCCCTTTATGCAAATGCGTTGTTATGCGCCGTCGAAAGCCCCGTCATTCAGAGTGCGACAGGATGTCGTGCCCTCAAATCTTCAGAGTCTTTCCTGCATATTGAATATATTAATATTGCGTAATAAATAAGTTGTTATAAAGCCTTTTTTAATATTAACATTATAAAGGTAGACTCAACTTCACACCATATTTTCTTTCGCTTATTTTCTCCTAACCCTAAATGAAAACCTTGAACTGCATAGCCGCTCTTTTCTCTTAAGTATTCTTTGGGAAAACAATAAGTCCCAATCTCAGTCTTAAATTGCTCTAAGTGTTCTATAACATCGCTGTACCATCTTGATTCTACTGCGATTGGATATCTCGAAATAATATTTGCAAAGAATACCAGTTTGTGCGGCGAAGTCCTTGCATAATCTGAAATATTAAAATATCCTGGTAGTTTCGGATCCCAACCCATACTGCGATATCTTCCCTGACCAGTAACTAAGATTCCATATCCATCCTTAATTTTATTGTGGAAATCATCAGAAACTATATATTTTATTACCGAATCAATCTTTTCATTTATATTACAGTCGCCCAAACGATACATACTACTTAATCCAATTAAATCATATACCATAGGATAGCAGAAACCATATTCCTTTAAAAGTTGCGGTTTGATTATAGGTGAGTCTTTCCAGTTCTTCGGCAATCCTTTATAATCTTCCCTATTTTCAACGTAGATATCATAATCACTGCTGTCAGTAAATTTTGATAGCACATCAAGACTATTCTTCATAAAATCTAAAACAATGTTATCTGTATATCCAGCAGTTAATAGCATTGATGCGACAATAATTGAATCAAATAGTTCACGTTTGTTTTTGGTCTTAGAACTTTCCGTCTCTAGATACTTTATATAGTATTTTGTAATTTCATCAACTTGTGGAATACCTGCATGTAGTCCTAATTGGAGTATCTTCAACATTGCATTCTCATATTGCCAATCAAAACTACCGTGAATCAAATTCCATTTGAATGGGAGTTCTGGTTTTAAGTTCTTTAGCCACATCTGAACGTCAGGGTTTTCAAGAAGTTCTGTCTGTATTCTTTCATTGTCAAGACTTGCTTTCTTCGGCATAAACTCTCTTGATACCCTATACTTTATAACTTCACCTGCATTATCAAGTAACCAGTCTAAAAGTTGGATTTCTGTTAACATTAATCATTCTCATCACTTGTTTCATTAATAATCGCAAACGCACAATATCAAGCAAATGTGAATTCATCTCTTCAAAGCCTCACCTCTCAAATCCTCGACACGATGTCGCGGTCTCGCTTTCGATGGCGTATAACGTCTCAGCAATCGCGACGCCGATGAACTGGACCCTCGAAGCCCTTCTCCCTGGCGGTGCTCACACCCAGCGAATCGGTGTGGTGCCTGCTCGCTCTCCTGCTGTCAATGGTATAAGGTTTGATGCCTTTCCCCTGGCACCCCTGCGCCGACTGCTTTGTTATCGGATGGATGAGGCCCCCTTGTTCAGCGTGCGTCCACGGATGGCGCACCCTTATACTTCCTGTAAAATTAATTATGATTTATCTTTGATACTGTACTTCAGTTTTTTCCATTAGCCATTCATTTCTATACCTGCTGACAACTTCATCACTCCATATTTGTGCCTCTACATATTTTAACAAATGATTTATAGGAGCTCCTACTGGGAAGATTCCCTCACGAAGATTATATTCTATATTTTGAGGATACCCATACTTTCTAATAACTTCAAGTATTTCGTTATATTTATATACATTGCATCTATATTCCTTCCCATCATTTAGATTAGGATTAAAAACAGGAAACATATCTCCATATGTAAATGATACAGTATCTAGGTCAAATTCACTTATACTAATTTTTATACATTCAGGATAAGAATACCATGTACTCATTGATTTAATCTCTCCAACTGTCATATATAGGGGGTGTTTTCGGATAGGTTTTCCACCTCTTTCAATGAATAACTTTCGCACATAGTCTTCCATTTTATACCTTTCCGATAAAAACCAATCTATTCGGGGATTTACTAAGTTTGGGTTTTCCATTTGTATATCTTTTAGTTTTTTTCTTGCCTCAGGAAAAGGCAAGTCAGAAATTGACAAAAACGGTCCTTTTGATTTTTCGAAATAATGATATAAATACATTTTGCCCCCCACACAACATGAAGACTTGATATTATATACTACAAAGTCTTTCTCGAATATAATCCGCGACACGATGTCGCGACCTTCTGCCTCATCTTTCCGATAACGGCTCGGCAGTCGCGACGCCGATGAGCAGTAAAGCCTCTAGCTGAGCCGTTCCAAGTCTGTCAAGGGCAAGCCAGGCTGCATGGGCGAGCAGTGTAGCGTAGCGGAACGACCAGCCCCTGCCCGGCGAAGATAGAGGCGGGCGGTGCTCTGTCACCGCTCTGTGAATCGGTGTGGTGCCTACTCGTGCTCCTGCTGTCAATGGTATAAGGTTGAATGACTTTCCCCTGGCACCCTTGCGCCGACTGCTTTGTTATGTGATGTTGGATGTCCCGTAATTCAGAAGCCGCCATGGACGGCGGCTCCTCAATAATTCTTTATACTTTATGCGTATGACAATCTACCTCTAGGTTGTGGAACAGGTCTTCCTAATGATTGTGCAGTATCAATCCATTCTTGTATTATCACCTGAACATTGGCCAGAACTTCACTATAAGATTTCCCATCAGCCGCACAACCAGGGAGTTCAGGTACTTCAGCTATATATGATTGATCATCCTCACTCCAATAAATTATGAGCTCATATTTATACATCCAAATCACCTCCAAGCTTATACTTCAATACCATTTGTCGCACTTGTTTCACTTGATACGATTTTGCTTTTGAACCTACTGGTTGTATATTTATTATTTCCTCAATCCCATCTTTATTAAAAATATGATGACTTCCATTTATTCTTTCACTAAATTCAAATGCCTTAAGAATTTTACACAAATCGTTAAATTCAATGTCTTTATCTTTTGTCCCAGACAGCAACTTAATCAATAGCTTTTCAAATTGACTCATATTAGTGCCTCCGAATATATTATACCAAAGAAATCATTATAATGGGTTAAATTCTTCTCCAAAGCCTGCTTAAAAATCGCGCCATGGACGGCGCTTATATTACATCCAATGTCATATAACGTCCCGCAGTCGCGACACCGATGAGCTGGACCTGCAGAGCCCTTCTCCCTGGCAGTGCTCGCACCCAGCGAATCGGTGTGGTGCCTGCTCGTGCTACTACTGTTAATGGTATAAGGTCGGATGTCTTTCCTCTGGCACCCTTGCGCCGACTGCTTTGTTATGCGCAGTATGGCCTATCCTCCGACCGCTCGGCGGAGTCAAGGTCGGATTTCTTTTTCCTTTTATTAATCTCGCTTATTTCATCATATATAAAGGATAATACTTTTATTTAAAGTAATCTTTTATTTCTTCAATAAGAAAATCTTCAACTAATGCTACATCATTTATATACTTACCCGATTTTAAAACATCCCTGCACTTTATAAATGACCAATTAACCTCTTTTCCTCTGTGATCAGGATTATTAGCGTATACTACACCTTCAAGTCCAGCCCAAATTATAGCCGAAGCACATAAAGGACATGGTTCAAATGTTGAATAAAGCCAGTATCCTTTTGGCAAAACATCTACCTTTAATTGCCTGCAAATACCTCTTATCGCATTTATTTCAGCGTGTGCTGTAGGATCATACTCATCCCTAACTGTTGTTTTACCTTTTGAAATTATATTACCATAAGGATCAATAATAGCAGCATAAATTGAATCCTTAGTCCACTGGTCTTGTATCAATTCTCTCATGATATCTTCACTTGGATGTTTTATTCCAGAATTAGAATTCATCTCATTCACTTCCTCTTTTATTATTTCATAAAATAAATAATTATGCAGAGCACCATTTTCCTCGCCTGACGGCGGAGCCCGGGCGACGTTCACAGTCCATATTGCGTATAACGTCTCAGCAGTCGCGACGCCGATGAGCTGGACCCGCGGAGCCCTTCTCCCCGGCGGTGCTCGCCACCCAGCGAATCGGTGTGGTGCCTGCTCGCGCTCCTGCTGTCAATGGTATAAGGCTGGATGATTTTCCTCTGGCACCCTTGCGCCGACTGCTTTGTTATGCGCAGTATGGCCTGTCCTCCGATCGCTCGGCGGAGTCAAGGTCGGATTTACTTTTTCTTTTATTAATATCGCTTATTTCATCATATATAAATACTATGTAACAAAAATACATTACTTTCTTTTATCATTAAGATATAACAACTTGTCTTTTATTTTTGTCATTGACGGATAAAATTGCTCACTTAATATATGTTGATTCCATTGGCCCTCATTAATTATTGAACACCAAACCAACTCCATTATTTGTCTATAATGTACTGTTTCAGAACCAATTTTCTCAATGCTGCCTGCAGCTGGAACACAAAGGAATGTCACATATCTTTCATACACATCTTTGCCATTACCAGGAGAATCAAATAATATATCTTTAATATCAACTTCTAATCCCGTTTCTTCTTTTATTTCTCTTCGTAAACATTCTTCTTCAGTCTCTCCGGCTTCTAAACCACCACCAGGTAACATCCAATACTCTTCGCATCTTTTTTGATTATATTGTCTTAAAACAAGAACATTATTGTCTTTTACAATTACGCCTTGGCACCGTACAACTCTTTGACTCATACTAACCCCTCATTTTTATTAATTCGCCTTATTTTACAATTACTCAGAACACCATTTTTTCGCCCGACGGCTGGAGCCCGGGCGACGTTGACAGGCCATATTGCGTATAACTATTACCTTCACGAACTGCTTCGTATATATTTCGACACCTGGATACATATGCGACGTGTCGTATATGTATCCAGAATCGTTGCCATTTACGTCGAGTGTCGTGTTATCTAACTTTGGCTGTTTGACTTTCATTTACAATTAGTCAAAATAACCACTACATATCCAGATTGTCCAAAGGGCTCTGGATCTTTCTAATATCCTTTGTGCTTACATGGGTATATATCTCAGTCGTTTTGCTGCTGCTGTGACCCAGCAACTCTTGTATGTATCGTATATCTGTACCGTTTTCAAGAAGATGTGTGGCAAAAGAATGTCTGAGGGAATGAACAGATACATCCTTTGCAATTCCTGCTTTTTTGCACGAGTCCTCAAATACTCTTTGTACAGTTCTTTCTGTCAGGTGACGTCCCTTAATGTCTCCTTCAAAGAGCCAGTCGTCAGGGCGGTACGTATCCATATACTCGCTGATGACCAGTTCTGCCCGTGAAGATAACAAAGATACCCGGTCCTTTCTACCCTTGCCCATTTCTACTCTCACAATCCCTCTTTCTGTATCTAAGTCTTTCACCTTCAGCCTGACTACTTCTCCAACTCTTAAGCCTGCAGCATATGTAATATATAGAATAGCCTTATGCTTCAAATTACTAGGCTGACTCAGTATTCTAGCTACCTCTCCCTTACTAAGTACATCAGGAAGCTTTCGCTCCTTTTTGGGGAATCTAATATTCGAAACAACGCTATCCCTTTTAAAATAAATTGTATAGCAAAACTTTACAGCACATAAAACCTGTTGAATATATGAATACTTGCATCCCATTTCTTCTACTAAAAACAATAGGTAATTTTTTATATCGATTTCATCAATATCGCGAAGATCTTTTTTATAATACTCAGCCAACCTTGCTACATGATTATCGTATGCCTTAATTGTCCTGGGACTGTAGCCTCTAATTCTTAATTCTTTTTGCAGATTTTTTCTATCTCTTAAAATCTGAACTTGGCAGCCTGCTTTATGGTCGCCTGTTTTATGGTTGTCAGCCTTATTGTCGTCCGCTTTATTGACCTTTGATGATGACTGCTGTTCGACTTTCATTGCAGTGTACTTGTTAATTAAAGCAGCGACATTATTATCCCAGAGCACCTGATCATTTCTGAATAATCGATACAAAACCCGCAAATTTTCAACATTCTGTGGTATACTCCAGCTTTTCGTTTCAGTATGCCACTCACAGCCATTAATCAATTTAATTCGGTTTGTTGCTGCATCATTTGGCTCATAAAAATTAACCAGCAGTCTGTTATTAGTATTCAATCTTATACGTACCGACATATTGACCTCATTTTATATACCTGTATGCAAATCCATTTTCAATCATTCTAATTCAGATTTAAAACCGCATATGGAAAAAACAATATAAAACGTACTTATACAATAACATACTTTTTCATATGTTGCTACCAGTTTAATACAGATTTATCCGATATGAAGATTGCAAGTTTAAGTGACGTGAAATATATGGTAAATTTGTATAATGCAAACTTATTGTTTGTTGCATATCTTCATGGCCTCTTACAGCGCCGAGCAAAAAGTTTTTTAAGTGCGGTTTACAATGAGTGGTTCCTGTATGATAGCCTGTTGGCTAGCCAGCCATTTATGCCCCTCAGCTCTGCTTCTTGCGCAAGCTTCGGGGGCATGGAGGGATGGATCGCTGGCTGTCCATCATATAGGGAAGGCTCGTTGTCGACTGGATTCTTGAAAAAGTTTTTGCCCTTCAACCTGCCATGTCATTTGCTGATTTATATCCTAATATCCTTCTAGGGTAGCTGTTGATCCAGTTTTCTATTAGTTTTATCCTTGCATTGCTTATCTTATTTATATCCGTGCCTTTCGGGATAAACCTCCGTATCATCTTGTTTATATTCTCGTTTGTTCCTCGCTCCCAGGAACTGTATGGGTGGGCGTAGTATAAATTTACCATCTTCATTCCATCGTTTCTAATCGACCGTTCTATGCCTTTATAGTCTAAAAACTCACTTCCATTATCTACTGTTATTGTTTTGAACTTCTCTTTAAATTCTTTGCCATATTTCCTTTCAAGTCTATCAAGTGATGCAACCACTGATTCTTGTGTCTTACCAGGCATTTTTATAATGATTTCTTCCCGCCGGCTTCTTTCGCTTAGCACCAGTAATACCGCGCCGCCGCCCTCTCTTTTCCCTACTACACAATCCATCTCCCAGTGCCCATATTCCTCTCTATTTTCAACCTCTGGCGGCCTTTCTTCGATACTTGTTCCCTTCAGGTTTTTATGTGCTATTTTTACTTTCTTGTACTCTCTCTTCTTACCATCCCTTTTTACTGGAAGGTCTTTGTTTGTAAGGTTCAGAAACACATCTCCCCGGTCTATGTAGTTATACAATGTCTTTGTGCAGATCTTTGCTTCAAACTCAAGTCCCTTTTCTTTAATCTCGCCTATTACTGCATCAGGCGAGTACTTCTCTTTAATTATCTTGTTCTCTATGTGTTTAGCCAGCTTATGGTCTTTCCCTATCTTTAAGACAGGACCTTTGTTTCTAGCATTTTCTTCGTATATCCGTTGCCCTGCATCTGCACAGTACTCTTCCCGGTATGTTAAATCACAGTTTAAAAGCCGTACTTTCCCTCTGGTTATTTCCCGCTCAATTGTTCTTAGCCCTTTTCTCATTCTTTGTGCTATTTCTATGGGCTTTAACCCTTCCTTCAATAAAATTTCTATTTTGTATCTATCTCTTTCTTTTAGGTGTTTATATTTCCGAGATTCTAAGGTATTATTGTATTGACTCATGGTTTTCTCCTTTGCTATGTTTTTTGTCGTTATTAAACATTATACATCGGATTTACCATGAGTCTATTTTTTTATGTCTTGCGTCACTTCATTTTACAACTTACC
>CAZEIH010000063.1:0-11750 GCA_964512095.1 uncultured Oscillospiraceae bacterium | reverse complement strand
CCAGCTCATTACTTTCAGCCCAGCCTAGCTACTGCCCAGCCAAGCCCTTTGCTCTTAACCTAGGCCACTACTCAGCCCAGCCACTGCCCAGTCCATTACTCGGCAGCACAAATCTTCACAGCCTCATCAGCCGCTGTCGCTGCATCAGGGGTATAAACATCAGCACCAATCTGCTTACAGAATGAATCTGTCACAGGCGCTCCGCCTATCATGATTTTTACTTTATCCCGTATACCTGCTCGCACTATCTCATCCACTACTATTTTGATTTCAGGCATTGTTGTGGTAAGCAATGCTGAACAAGCAATTATTTCCGCCCCGGTTTCGTTTGCCTTCTCTATAAATTTCTCAGCAGGTGCATCAACACCTATATCGATTACTTCCAATCCCTTTCCTTCCATCATCATCCTGACAAGGTTTTTACCAATATCATGGAGATCGCCTTTAACAGTACCAATAACCACTTTCCCCTTTGCCTGAACACCACTTGAGGCAAGCAGCGGCTTCAACAGCTCAGAGCCTGCCTTCATAGCTCTTGCCGCTATCAAAACCTGTGGAACATAAACCTCATCATTTTTAAACTTTTCTCCAATTATGGACATACCCTTCAAGAGCCCCTGCTCAAGTATTGATTCTGAATCGATGCCCTCTTCAATCGCCTTTGTTACAAGTTCCTTAACAACCTTCGCCTTGCCCTGCTGTAAATTTAGTGAAATTTCAGCCAATATACTCATTCTTCAACACCTCTCCCGGGACTATCCCGACTTATGCTTTAATATAAATTCAACTGTCCTTTTCTTTCCCTGAACTTGCCTGGACTAATACCAACAACATTGCGAAACACTCTAGTAAAATAGCTCTGGTCCTCATATCCAACCATGTTAGCTACATCCACCAGGGTAATATCATGATCTGCCAGCAACTTTTTGCTCATTTCAATCCTTACTCTGTTTAGATATGTATTAAAGTTGCTCTTCATTTCCTTTTTAAATATGGCGCAAAAATATGATGTACTAAGCTGAACGTAGTTAGCAACGTCCTCAAGCATTATCTTTTTCATATAGTTGCGTTTTACATAATCAACAGCCTTATATATAACATCGATATGCTTTACATCTTTGAGATTAAAAACACAATCTGTAAAACGTATCATTATTTCCGATAGCCAGTATGTCAACTCATCTATAGTTTTAAAACCGTTTATCTGGGTCAGGTAGTTGAAATTAAGGCCAAAAATCTGCTCAACGTCCGCCCCTCCCTCAAGTGCTGCTCGTGATAGCAGAACAATAAGTTCCAATATCCTGGCCTTTATTAGATCAAAATTTCCGCCTGATGTAAAAAAAACGTGCCCCAGTATTTCATTTAGGACCTTCTGGGAACCCGCCTTGTCTCCAAGGGGTATCAGCGACAGCAGCTCTTTTTCCTTCTCAACGGGATAAGTCCTGGTATCAGCCAGCTCTTCTCCCAGGGATTTTATATAATGTACATACTCAGAAATCTTTGATTGCTGCTCCAAAGATTCAACCTTTGCTCTTGAAGTCTTACCCTCGCCGCCCGCTACGAATAAAGATACTATAAATAGCATTTCCGACAAGTCCTTTACTGTTTCAGGACTCACTATCGGTAACTGGCGCAATTGCCGTTCTATCTCACCAATATTGTTCTTGTCAAAACCACCGTTTGTTATAGCTTCTTCAATCAACAGCTCATCCGGCTCCATCATGAGCACCGGCCCACCAAGAACGGCTCCCTTTAAAACGCCACCACATATTACTGGCGAAACCCAATGAACTAGGCCGATGGGACAGAAAAATATATACCTACCACCAAATCTCTCAGCCTGATAGCTCCCATACAGATGAGCATCAGCACATTTCCTCCCTCTCCCTGTGCCTCCAACTCTTTTGCATAGCTCACATTGCTTCTTGGGAAATGCCTGAACAATGGTATTACCGTGGGCATCAATGACTGTACACCCTGCACCTACAGATCGGCAATATGTCTGAGCGGCATGTTCCGCTCTATCAATATCTAATTCAATTTCATCTGTGGGTCTAATGTCCTTCACCAAAACCCTCTTTCTGACTACGGTAATAAGCTCGGACTATTTGTCCTTTGGTACTATCACCAATAATCATACTGCTTTACTAATAATTAGTATTGAATTATATTTTGGTTTTTTGCATTTTTTAATGATTTTATATAAGCATTTTACCACAAAATAATAAATAATAAAATAGTCCAAATCTTTAGAATCTATTTATATAAATCGACTTTGAAGTCATGTAGTATAAGGATTGTGAAGTTACAAAAGTTACTTTTGCACTTGTAATAATAAAATATTTAGGTGGGATTAGAAATGAGCATTAATATGAACAAATGGGTGAGTGAAATTACAAGCTCTAGACAAAGACTTTCAATGCCTATAATGACATATCCGGGACTTGAGCTGGCTGGTAAATGCATTATGGATGTCATTCGGGAGGGCGAAGACCAATTCAGGTGCATATATGAGTTGGCACAAAAATACCCTTCCATAGCTGCAATGACAATTATGGATCTTTCTGTGGAAGCAGAGGCTTTTGGCAGTCAGATAAGATATTCTTCAGATGAGGTTCCTGCTGTAATCGACAGTATCGTAAACGACGAAGACTCTGCAAATGAGCTGAAGGTTCCTAAACCTGGCGCAGGAAGAACTGGAGCATATATCAAGGCAGCAGAGCTTTGTACGCAGAATATAAACGGGCGGCCTTCCTTTGGTGGTCTAATTGGTCCTTTTTCGCTGGCGTGCAGATTGTTTGACATGACGGAAATAATGATGGCACTTTTTGATGAGCCTGAAACAGTGCATATAATCCTAGAGAAAGCCACAGCATTCCTGAGTGCATATGCATCAGCTTTCAAAGCGGCAGGAGCTAACGGCATCATAATGGCAGAGCCTGCGGCAGGTCTTCTATCTCCAGACCAGTGTACCGAATTCTCTTCAGCTTATGTGAAAAAAATAGTCGATGCGACCCAGGATGATTATTTCATGGTAATTCTCCACAACTGTGGAAACACTGTAAAGCTGGTGCCTTCTATGCTGTCTACCGGTGCATTAGGGTATCATTTTGGAAATGCAGTGGATATGACTGCCATACTGCCTCAAATTCCAACTAACCGATTGGCATTTGGCAATGTTGACCCAGCAAGGGTGTTTAAAAACGGGACTGTTGAGGATGTTAGGGAAAAGACCAGGAAATTGCTTGAAAAAACAGCCGGGTACAATAACTTTGTTATATCCTCCGGTTGCGATATTCCCCCGGGAACACCTATCGAAAACATAGAAGCATTTTTTGAGACAATTGAAAGGTATAACGAGGCGTTGTACTAAATGAACACGATGGCGACATTGCTTAGCTAGAGGGGTGTCGCCACTATTTATCTATGTCTTCAGAATACGCCGACCTCTATATATCAGCGATAAATGAAGACCTGATTTCTGAGCGACGCAAATTGACTCACCATATTGTTCGTAACTTTAGTATGTCAGCCTCACAGGTTTCCTTCAGATTGCGGTTGTATATAACACTAGCTGGATGATAAAGCGGGAATAGCATATATTCCTGCTCTTCTATTTTTTCAACGGAGACTGTGCCATGACATTCGCCAATATTCATGGTGAATCTACCTGTTACAGCCCTTAATGGAACATTTCCCAGAGTTACAATGCACTTTGGACGGACCGCAGCTATCTCCCGTAAAAGATATGGCCTACTGGATGTTATCTCTATCCTTGTGGCAGGCCTATTGGATAGCCTGCCAGTCTTGGGATTTTCTTTAGAAAGCCTGTATTTGATGGCATTAGTTATGTATATCTCTTCTCTTTTTATACCGGCCAGTTGGAGGAACTCGTCAAGATGCTTTCCAGCAGGTCCTGAAAATGGACGTGAAAGCTTGACCTCTTCCCGTCCAGGAGCTTCTCCAATCAGTAGTAGTCTTGGCTCGATGCATCCACATCCGAACACAAACTCATTGCCTGTAAACTCACAGGTATACTCGTTATATAGTTCATTCAGCATCTTTTCACTCTTCATGCACTATCTCCTTGGAAAGGTTCATTGTCACCAGTGAAACTGTAGGTCCGCCCTGTGCTCTGTTGTGGAGCGCGTAGGTCCGTCCCTGTACTCCGTTGTGTAACGAGTGGGTCCGTCCCTATACTCCACTGTAGAACGAGTGGGTTCTGTGCCCAGTGTTTCTTTAGTCACTCTGGCTCACTCGTCAAGCTTATGCTTAACCTGCTTCATATCTTCGAACATCAGTGGCTTTTTGGATACGTCCCGCAGAAGTGCAGCGGGATGGAAGGTAGGCATTATCCAAAAGCCCTTACGCTCTATCCACTGGCCTCTGATCTTTGTTATCTTTGCGTTTCGGTCTATGATGTACTTCGCTGCCGTGGAACCCATGCACACCATGATTCGTGGCCTTATCAGCGCAGTCTGGTTTCTCAGCCAATGCAGGCAGCTTTCAGCCTCATCATCATTAGGCGCACGGTTTGCCGGTGGACGGCACTTAACTATGTTGCATATGTAGTAATCTTCCTCCTTTAGCATCAGCGATGATAACAAAAGCTCCAGAAGCTGCCCCGCTGGACCAACGAAGGGTTTGCCCTGCTTGTCCTCCTGTTCGCCCGGTCCTTCACCAATTAGCATAATCGGGGCAGTCTTAGATCCACGCCCTATGACAACGTTGGTCCTAGTTTTACCAAGGTCGCACTCCATACACTCAGAGCATTTTTTCTCAAACTCGTCCCACCCTAGCATCAATACATTACTCCTTTATATAATCAATAGAAATCATCATCCTCAAGCTCTGTAGCATATAGAAGGAGGCAGGTGGAGACTGAACTCCACCTGACCAAGGAAGTTAAATTCGTCTTCATTCATCGCCGCCCCATAGAGGTCGGAATCTTCTGAAGGCATAGATAGAAATCATCATCCTCAAGCTCTGTAGCATATAAAGCTGCACAAAGCTACAGATTCTGCACCCTCCCAGCTCACATAGCATATAAAAGCCGCTCAAAGTACACGACTGCCTTTGTCGACTATTTCATCTCCATATGTTCTATGCCTTCAAAGGCCGATTTCGTCTCAGGCTTGGATTCACCGTGCTTTACCAGCATCATGAAGAAGAAGGCCAGCACCATCGCTATACTAGAATATACAAACAGGAACCCGTCACCTATTTTATCCTTTATATAGCCGAACAGGATTGGGCTGACTATGGCAGCGGTCATGGAAAAGAAATAGTAATACCCTGTGTATTTTCCAATCCCCTTACTTGATGTCATTTCCACTACCATGGGATAGGAGTTGATGTTTATCAGTGCCCAGCTAATACCGCCTACCGCAAGCAAAGCATAATATATGTATGGGCTTAGGCCTATTGTGAAATTCATGGTCAGGAAAACCGAAAACAGCACTGCGATGCCGATAAGTATGGTCTTCTTCCTTCCGATTTTGGAAGCCAACATACCTGACGGAATGGAAAACACCACAAGCATGGCCGAGAATACTGCCAGCATAAACGACGACTGACCCTTGTCTATCTTCAGCACCACCTCACCAAAGGTGGAGAAGAAGGTTTCGACGGCATTGTATGAAGTGAACCAGAAAAATATGGCCAGAAGTAAGAATATCAAGCTCATATTGGTGCCCTTCGCTCCGGCGTCCGTGTCTATCACCTTGTCTGCCTTCGTATCATCTATTATCTCCTTGGGTTCATGAATCAACAAATACATTAATATTATCGTTATTATCATTATTCCTGAGCCAACCGCAAACGGCAGATACTCGTTCTTTTCGAATAGGAACCCGCCTATCAGGAAGGCCAGTACAGCACCTATGCCGCCCATGAAATTGATCACACCATTAGCCTTGCTCCGCAACTGCCTTGGAGTAAAGTCAGGCATGAGAGCAACTGTCGGCGCCCTGTAGATGCTCATAAAGAAGTTCATAGCAACAACAGTAATCATAATAGGCACTAGACTCAACCTGAATACAGGTATCAATATAAAGGCCAGCGCCGACAACGGTATACCAATAAGAAGATAGGGCATTCGCCTGCCATACCTGGTATTGGTCCTGTCGCTTAGGGCTCCGAATACCGGCAGGAATATAACAGCAAAGATATTGTCTATCGTCATTACTGAACCAACTTCTATACCGGATAAGCCAAGGTCCTTCAGGTAAATTGGCATTGCGATATTATATATGCCCCATACTATGCTGACTGTAAAAAAGCCAAGGCCAATAAGCATTGTCTGCTTATAATTAAGCTTCATACTCCAACCCCATTTCTCTCACTATATTCAATGCAACATCCGGAACATTGGTGATAATACTATCAACCCCTGCTTCAGCCATTGATTTTATGTATTCGGGTTGATCCACAGTAAATGGATTTACCATAATGTTGTTCTGTTTACACCCCTTCATCACCTCAGGAACTATATTATAGAAAAGAGGATGTATCGCTATTGCACCTATGCTCCTGGCATACTCCCAGGGTTCATAAAGACCGGCCATATAAAGAGGTGCTATTTTTATTTCGGGCTCATATTTCCTAATCTCTACCAAACTGTAATGATTAAATGAAGAAACAATGGTGTGGTTAGTCCTTTTGTACTTTTTCACTACATCTGCAACAGCTTTTTCAATGCCGGTATAAAACACAGGGCCATTCTTAATCTCGATGTTAAGTAGCCCGTCCCATCCAGAAATAAACCAAAGCAGCTCATCCAGGGTTGGTATTCTCTCATCCTTGAATTCATGTGAAAACCAGCTTCCAAAATCTAACGCCTTAAGCTCTTCAAGGGTCCTGTCACCTACCATTCCCTTACCATTGCTGGTCCTGTCAAGTGTTTCATCATGTATAATGACTAGATGTCCGTCTGCACTAAGCTGTACATCGAGCTCAATACCACCTACTCCCAGCTCAAGTGCCCTCTGGAATGCCCTCATTGTGTTTTCCGGCGCCTGCTTTGACGCTCCCCTATGTGCAATAATCAATGGTGTATTAATGACCCCCAACCCCTTTCAATTTACTCCTCAGACTTAGGCCTAGATACCCATTCATTTTGTCCATAAATTCGCGCTTGTATCCTTCACCCTGCCTGCAAATTCGTTGTTTCATTACTTGCTCATTGCCAGTGCGCCACATAGTACAGTTATAATTATATTAGAACTATATCAGACTGACTACAAAAATTCAATCACTGACATTTCTCAATTCGCAGTGCTGTTATCAGTTGATTTTGCACTATCAGGCTGCATAAAGTCCCCTTCGATTATTGCTGCAGTTTTTTTTCTGTCATATACATACCACCATACATCATTGATCCTGTAGCTTTCTCCTGGCAGTACAAAGGTTCTTATATTATCGCTGCGGATTTTTGCTGCATCACCGGCATATCTGACAATATCTGATATTGTAATGTTGGTTTTTACATAATCCTGAAGTATCGCAAAAATATCGTCGGCTTTTGAGACGTTCCAAACATTAAATTTTTGATCTATTAGAGCCTTGATGAAATCCTGCTGCATCCGTATCCTACCAATGTCCCCCTCTATATAGCCCTGCCCCTTGTAATTACCCTTCCTGTAACGGACAAGCTGTTCTGCCTTCTTGCCGTCAAGGAGCTGTTGGCCTTTCTGCAAATTTATATAAAGGTCCTGGGTGGGATCCCGGTATTTCATCCTGAAGGGAACATAAAACTCAACTCCACCTAATGTATCAATAATCTTTCTGAAGCCCTTAAAGTCAGCTGTTATATAATAGTGAACTGGAATTCCCGTAATTCTGGAAATTTCCCTTGCAACACGTTCCTCCCCTCCCTTTGAATAAAAGGAGTTAATCTTTCTGTAGCTACTACCGGTAAAAATCCGGGTGTCCCTTGCTATCGAAAGGATATTTAGTTCATGGGATCCAGGGTCAAAATTAAATAACATCACTACATCACACCTAGTCTTATCTCCATCAAGACCAAGCACCATTACATTAATAGGTGTATCCCCAGCAATGCCGCCCTCATGCTGGCCAACCTGTTTTCCAATAGTTTCAGCCTCCTTAGGCTTTCCCAGCAAGACATCGGGATCGTGGCTATCGTTATCTATTTCACTGTTGCTTATACTACTTCCAAATTTCAAAACAACATATAAACCGTTTACGGTAAGTGCAAGCAGTACTATGACAGCAGCTATGAAAAAAAATTTAGTCCCTCTCATAATAACCTCAATGAAAACAGCTCGTCAAAAGTCGCTTAGTTTTTTTAGTATCTCACTGCTGAAAATTTTCATTCACCTAGACTATATATCAATATTATTCCTAAATATGTTGAGATTAGCTTGGGTATTTTATATAATCAAAAGGAACGAAATACTATGAATGGAGGAACTATCATGGGCGAAGTCAGTATTAAGAAAGTTGAATACAAGGGCTGGAAAAACTGCGTCGAGGTTACTAATGGTATTATTGACATCGTTGCTACAACCGACATAGGGCCAAGAATAATCCGTTTCGGTTTTGTAGGCAAGGAGAATGAGTTTGTGGAGTTACCAGAAGACATTGGCAGCACCGGCTCAGAAGAATACAAGTTTTATGGTGGCCATAGGCTATGGCACGGTACAGAAGACCTGGTACGCACATATCAACCTGACAATAAGAAGGTTGCGATGAGAAAGAAAAAATATGGCATCGTTCTCACTCAGGATACAGAATCAATGACCCACATAAAAAAAGAAATTGAAATAGTAATGAGTCCTGATTCTGCCAAAGTCAAAGTGCTTCACAGGCTTACCAATGAGGGATTATGGGAAATTGAGCTGGCTCCATGGAGTATCAGCATGATGGCACCTGGGGGTAAGGAGGTTTTGCCCCTGAATACCCGTGACGCAGGCAAGCTCCATAATGGCACTATCGCGCTGTGGTCATATACCAAAATGAATGATAAAAGAGTTAACTGGGGTGAGAAATATATCACGCTGTTGCAGGATGAGAATGAAGAATCATCATTTAAAATTGGTATAGCAAACGAATCCGGCTGGGCAGCATATGCCAACCACGGACATCTTGTAGTTTTCCAGCATGAGCATGAAGTCGATTTGGAATACCCTGATGGTAACTGCTCCTATGAAACATATACAGACAACCGATTTTTGGAGATGGAAACCCTGGGCCCCATCGTACTCTTAGCACCAGGGGAGATGGTTGAGCATGTTGAAACCTGGTCACTTTATGATAATGTGGAAAAAATAAAAAGTGAAAAAGATATTGAAAGCAGCATACTCCCCCTTATCGGAAAGTAACAAAGGGCTAACTGATAGGAATACGCCATAGATTGTGTACCTTTCACATAGGTGGCGCACGTAAAAAGCCTGGATGATATCATCCAGGCTTTTGTGGTGGAGGGAGATGGATTCGAACCATCGAAGTCGTCGACAACAGATTTACAGTCTGCCCCCTTTGGCCGCTCGGGAACCCCTCCAAGTTAGTGTCTCATGTACCTTCTTGCTTACCAGCGCATGTAATATAATACAGTACAGTAGCTAGCTTTGTCAAGTAGCATTATCTATGTTTTTTTGACAGATAGTCAGACCTTTCTCCTCATCTTCCCTACTATGAACATTACCATCGGTATCACAAAGCCTAGTATAATATTGACAGGTATCACAAATACCTCTGACAGCCTTTCCAATTCAAAGGTATTGCTTGCAAGGGCCATAGAAAGAATAAATGAGAAGATTGCATAAATACTTATGAATGGTTTTGTGTCAGATAGCTTAAAAAAGGATTTTAGTATACTAAGAAAGCAGATTGTAAAAAAGCAAATAATCACAAAGTCTGATAATACCCATACTGCTATAACCACTGCCTCCACCTTCTCAAATATGTTTAGAACAGATATCTGCTTTACTGCTGTTAAAAAAGGTAATTGGACTCGCCGAGTAATCCGATAGCTGAATGTACCAAGTATGGCTGCTATAATTGCAACTTCAGCCATGACTAGGAATATAGATAAGCCATAACCTGTTCTTTTGATTTTTTCTTTGTTATTTATTCTGTCACCAAAAGTAAAAAGAAATGTAAAATATGCAAGGATTCCTGTTAATCCAACACTAGCACTAAGGACAGGTACTATGCTCCTAGGACTTATAGGCTTTAAAAATTTGAACTTAATGTTCGGAAGCATCATCAACAAAAGCAAATAGAACACCAATACCAAAAACGGAAGCACAACCTCATTAAATCTGGTCATTGTGGTCAATCCATATCTAAGTGTATAGGCTACAACAATTAGCAGTATAACAGAAAATATAGAAAGACTTGTGTTTGGGTATATCGATCCCACAAGCCTTATGGCAAAATATCGAATATACAGTGCTGTCAGCAGTATCATCCATAATAAATATATAATCAAAATTATCCTGCCTGCTATTTTCCCCACTATGTCGCAATATATATCCATTAAGGACTTGCTTCCATTTTTCTTGTACAGAGCTTGCCACACAAGACATAAAAGAAGAAATAGCACAACCGATACAATCGGAGAAAGCCATGCTGCTTGTTTTGCTCTTTGCGCTGCATAAGTTGGAATTAACCTAACTGAGGGTGTAAAGGTTATTGTTAAAAACAGAAAAGCCACCTGCCTTATTGATATTTTTTTACTGTTAGATAACATATTGCACCTTTCCCACCATTAATTTATCCCAAATAAACTAAAAGCATAATATATCACGCTTTTGCCATATGGAACTAAAATGTAATAATACCCTATTGCAAGAGTTAACAAGGCCATTATTATATAAATGATGATTTCCTTTGTCAGTTTTCTTTTAGCCATACCCACAATTTCAAATGCACTGACTGTTACCACTAATACTGTTAATAATGCAATCAACCGCTATCACCTGCCCTGTCTCCAACGGGCTGTTTGATATCATATGTCCTGGTTATTTGAGAATTCACAACAATATCAAATTCGATCTTCGAAAACACATCCCTCCAATTCTTTTCATATAAATCCTCCCACTCATTGGGATACTTATAAAATACGGCATCACCAATGCCAAAACAATCCAATCCTCTCTCCTGAGCGAATTTAATTACATTTCCCACTTCATCTTTTATAATTCTTTCCTGTTGTTCCTCCAAATAATCAATAATCTCTGCTTTGAATATATCCTCTTCAGATTGTATTTCAGCCACATGGCTCCTAACCTCTATTTCCACCCTGATATTCAGCTCCCCATTATCCATGGCAGGCTTTATCCTTCTATTGCTTTCTATGATTTCCAGCGATACTTTTTTTCCCTTCGGACTTTTAATGACAACTACCCCTGATTCGACTTTGTTCTTTAACCAATTCAAGCCTCTGGCCATATCCTTTTCCAAAAAGGCAGCCAGCTTATCGCGGTCAAATATTGCAAAGCCTTCAAGGCTTATGTCCATCTCCTTGCTTTCCAGCTCTTCTACTCCTTCGCTGTGTTTTGACAGCTTGACACAAGGTATATAGAGAGACAAATATTCAGTATCAAGGATATACATGGTCTCCATTAAGTCAACATTGTTGATTAAGGACATCCCCCATTTGTTATCTTGTATTCCCTGGAGCCTATCAAATACGAATTTGAGCCTACTGCTTTTGCAAGCTCTCGGCACCTATTATAAACTGCCGCCAGAGGCTTGAAAACCCCCAAATTACCAGGGATTTA
>CAZEIH010000062.1:3645-12047 GCA_964512095.1 uncultured Oscillospiraceae bacterium | reverse complement strand
GAGTCACAATGGATGAAAAACCACAGAATGTTATCATAGCAGACGGCGGTAAAGCTGTGTCATATAAACCAGGGTCTGATGATACAGTGGTTCCGGGCGGTGGAGGTCCATCTGGAGGAGGCTCATCCAAGCCGAAGTCCAATCCCAATGATGGTGACCCCGATGACGGTGACCCCGATGACGGTGACCCCGATGATGGTGACCCCGGTGACCCCGATGACGGTGACCCTGATGATGGTGACCCCGAAGACGGTGACCCTGATGACGGTGACCCCGATGACGGTGACCCCGATGACGGTGACCCCGATGACGGTGACCCCGATGACCTGGAGTCTGTAGATCATATTGAACAATACGGTGTGACTTGGTACTTTGATAAGAAATATGAGTACGGTCAGTTCGCAAACGGCGATTACTGGGTTATCGGGCCTGTTAAGGTGATTCGTATTACTCCTGAGACCACAGATAGTCCTGTTATGAATGGATCTATGATTAATCCCTTAATGTCAACAGTACAGGGATATGATAATCGCTCCTCTTGGGCGGAATATAGACCTAATTTGAATGCTGCTGCAGGTATTTCATCGTCGAACCCGCTTATTATTCAACCTAGTAATTCGCTGGTCTCATCAATCAGTAAACCCTCTGTTGAAAAGCGTCCTATTATAGAGACAGCTGCTGTATTGACGATTCTGGACAAAGCTCCACCCACCGGTAGTTTTCGTCCTTCATATACCGGTACAGACAAAAGCATAAAATATAACATTAGTCAATTGAATTATCAATTACTCCAGAATCTGGCACCTACTTCGAGTATACCTGAAGTATCTTCAGTTATTGCTTATTTTGAAAGACCGTGGATAGACCACGCCAGTAATGGCCCCATGGCACAATATATAAACCCGGACATCAATATAGGTGGTTATGGTGCTGTTATTTCACCGAAAACCAGCTTGGGTCTTCTGATGGCAAACACCAATATACCCGCTGAACAAAAAGAAAAGCTTGTTATCAGTATGGTACAGGCGGGGATTGATTTATATGAGTTATATATGGATAGGGCAACCAGCCGCTGGGCCGGAGGCGGGGGACATAACACCGGGCGTCTTGGCATGATACTTTTTGCGGGAATGATGCTTCAGGATGAAGGTATGATGGATATATACGGCGCCTTTCAGGAAGTGGACCAAACATATTATGGAGATGGATGGTCAGGTGCCACTGTTTTGTGGAGGGGACGTAATTTACCTGAATTCGAATATGAAGAGAAACATCCTTCAGAGTGGACAGTAGACGGCAGAGGTGAACCCGGTGATCCGAAGGCCGGCTCCAACAGCGATATGCGGGTCGAGAATTACCGGCAGTGCTGTAACGCACATACCTGGGTAGGAACTGCCCTTGCTTTTCGCCTTATGAACGGAATGACTGTATGGGATCATCCTGCTTATTTTGACTATATTGATCGCTGGATGACAGAGGACTGGTCCTCTTATGCAGATGTTATAAGAGAGGAAACGGGAAATAGCAACTATTATTATAATCAAGGGTCGACCAGCCATAAGTTCATAACAGAGATGTGGAACGATTATCGTGATAGTGCTCCTTTTGTTTCAGTATATCCAAAGAGTGGTCGCTATTCTCAGCCGATTGAAGTTCAACTATACTGTGAGGATCCTGGAGCCCAAATATACTATACACTGGATGGTACTGAGCCAACACAATCCTCTGAATTATATACTTCATCCCTAATTATAAATCAGAAAAGTATTTTGAAGACCAGGGCATTTGGAGGAAATGGGGAAGAAAGCCCTGTTAGTGTAGTAGAATACCAAATTGAGGATAAACAGCCTCCCAAAGTGGAAAATATCTGCTATGACCCTGATACAAACAAAATATCTATCTGCTTTAATGAAAAAGTGTCTGAAGAAGGTCTTGAAATCTCATCATTTAGTCTATCTTCAGATAATAGCATTACGAGTGTAAATCTTCAGGAGGATAAAAAAACCGTTATACTCGAAACAACTTCTCTCGATATTTCTCAGAAGCACACAATTAGCATTTCTGGAATAAAGGATTTGATGGATCCTGTTAATATCGTGGAGAAAAAATCCTATGAAATAAAAATAAATAAAATATACGAGGAAGACTTTGAGGATGAAACGGCTCTGGACTGGCAGTACATTTCACCAGATAAATGGGTGTTACAGGAAGATGAGGGAGATACATCACTCAGGCTGAAATCAAGTAGTTACAGCCCGGAAAGAAAACCGGGTGTATATGTTACTCTCAAGGACGCCGACTTCAAAGATTTTGTTCTGGAACTTGACGGGAAACTAACAGATGCAATTTCTGACGCTTATTCTGATTTTTGTGTCATATTCGGCTACCAGAATAACGATGATTATTATTTTGTTTCCTTCAGCAGAGCAGAAAGTGAAGCCTGTATTTTCAAAGTAGATGGTGAAAGTAAATATTCTCTGTTTTCAATCGACCCAATCACTGCTGATAACAATTACCATAAAGTCAAAATAACTGTTCTCGATAATATGATTACTGTATTCGTTGATGGTGAGTTTAAGACAACTATTCAAAATAGGGTTCAAAATGGTAGTATTGGTTTTGGTACGATGAATGATCCGGCAATGTTTGACAATGTAAGGATAAAACGGCTGAACTAAGTATCTCCATCCTGATTGCAGGATACGGGTACCGCTTTGCAAATTCTACGATATCTTTTGCCAGCTTGCTTGGACTGTATCGATGGACAAGGTACTCAGAGCTCAGTTTAGTTACGCGTTCAATTGGCTTTGACATTTTCGGACAGAGTCAAGTTCTTCTGATGTAAAAGCCAAACTAGTTGTGCAAAAATCACTATTATTTGTGATAAATCATGATAATGAGCAATTATGTCATATTATTGCATTAAACTACTTTATTTGTGCTACAATTATGGTGTTTAAACAACGTCACAGTCTCACAGCCGGGATACATGGGCGAACAGATGACGAAGTCATCGACCCATATAGTTTTGGAGGGATTTAATATGAATAGACATCCATTTTTTCATCGGCTTGCTGTTCTTATGACAGCAGGTATACTTCTTTTTACAACATGTATGCCTGCACAGGCGGACATTACAGATGAGAAACAGCTGGATATCTTAGCATTCAGCGGATATGGAGATATCGTGTCTGAGGACATATTGTATCAGGAGGACTTCGAGGATGGAGACTTAGCCGTGAGTGACCCTGAATTAGTAAATGGTCTGACGTGGAGTTCTAGTGGAAGTTTAGCTTCAGAGACTACTAAGGGTTATGAAGGTAAGATTCTAAAAATGGATGCTGGGGCATATGTTGTTTCAGATCAGATTGTAAACGAGTCAGAGTATACGGTTTCATTTACCATCATCAATTGGTACAACACTGCTGCAAGAGTAATGATTGCATATCAGGATGAAAGCAACTATTATTCCTTAAACCCTACCACAGGGAAGGTTTTTCGTTGCATGGATGGCGTTGAAGAAGAGCTGGGTACGGAGAAGGTAAGAGCGCTTATAAGCTCTCCCAGGAACAATCCTTCGGTGAATCGTTACAAAATCTATTTCAATAATAATGGCAAATCCATAAGCATTTCTGTAGACCGTGACGGATATGAAAATCGCAAGGATTATGAATTCACATATGTTGATCAAGATACTGACGCTGTTAGTCTTTTTAGTGGTGGCAGGATTAAGCTGGCCAGGGTTGACGAAGGTACAAGTCATTTCTGGGTCAATTTTGACAGTATTCTTGTAACAAAGGGGAAACTGTATTCGGAACTACCAAGAGGCCCAGCCAAGCTATATGTAGACAGCGAGGGTGACGACAGCTTTGAAGGTACCGAAGCCAAACCGTTCAAAACAATTAGTAAAGCTATTGAATACTCCTATCCCGGCGATGAAATTATTGTTGGTGACGGTGCATATGTTGAACCGGTACAGTTTCTATCAAAACGAATTTATGGTGAAGAAGGCAAAAGGCTAACTCTTCAATCACGGGACAGGCATAAGGCTACCATTACTGGTGCAAATTTAAAATATGGTGATTTTGTCACAATAGACGGTTTTGAGGTAGTAGGCAAGCCAATCGTTGTAGGCGGCAGCGCTGGCGTGGAGGTTTTAAACAATTATATACACGATGTAGAGAAAGATGCAGGTATCGGGGCATCCGGTGTAAATGGAAGGGTTGCCGGGAATTACATTTACAAAACGAATAAAGGAATTAATGTCTCAGGTACCAATATGCTTATTGAAAATAATGAAATAGAGCGTCTGATCGCTACGGGAGCTGATGCCGACTATTTTCGATTTTTTGGAGAAGGCCATATTATCCGAGGCAACTATATGCATGGCACCAGACATGAAGAAACCGGCAATTCTCATGTAGACGGTTTCCAAACCTTTGATAACAACGGGGAATACGTGCGCCATATTATCATTGAGGGAAATTTGATAGAAGACTTTTACCATCAGGGCTTCATGGGTGAAGGCCCAAATTATTACCATTCCTACGATATAACCTTTAGAAACAATGTCTTTAAAGATGCAGCTTCTTGGGGGTTATGCATTTCATCTCTAAAGGATGTTAAAATCTACAACAATCTGTTCATTAATATGAATACACATGGTGTTGGTTTTAGAGGCGTTGATGAGAAAACGGCTACAGGTGAAGTGCGAAACAATATTTTTTATGATGCAAAAAATAACTATTTTGGTCTTGATAGAAGTCAATTTGGATCTAATAATCTTATCTTCAGTTCCGATCCTTATAAAACAATTAAACAGGAAGACTTTCCAAATGACATTGTTAATGTAGATCCGCTGTTTGTGGATATTGATAATAATGATTTCTCAATTCATCCCAACAGTCCTGCTATTGATAAAGGAATTAAGCTGGATTTCCAACATGATTTTGCCGGGAATGAAAGGCCGTATGGAAGCGGCTGGGATATTGGGCCGTATGAGTATCGGGGCAGTGAGCTTCCAGCTGCTTATATTCAGTACTATAATGCTTTGAATAGTACGGCGGGGCATGAACCGTTTAGCGTTACCTTTGACGGTACCAATTCCTATGTCCCGGAGGGAAGAAGCATTGTTTCATACGAATGGGATTTCGGCGATGGCAGCAATGATTCAGGTGTTACTGCAAATCATACATTTTCGGCAGGAAAGCACACTGTTAAACTGACGGTTACAGACAACAAAGCGAACAGACATACTGCCGTTCAGGCGTTTAATGTACTCACGTCAGAATTTCCTAATCTGTATTTGTATCTACCCTTTGAGGGAAATTGTATGGATATGTCAGGCAAGGATATCGAGGTTACTGCCGGTGAGAATATCATTCTGGAAAAATCCGCATACGGAAGGTCGATACGATTCAATAATGATGAAAGCAGGGCAATATCTGCTGCTCATAGCAATTATCTGGATGGTCTGGATGAGATTACGATAGCCTTTTATGCCAAGAAAGATACTGAAGGTGAAGCGGAGACCGTTATACATAAGCATCTAATATATGTAGTTCGATTATCACAGGATGGGTTTGGCGGCAATATATATACTGATGCCGGACAGAAGAAGTTTGAAGTCAGGAATGTAGTTAACGATACTGATTGGCATCACTATGCTGTTAGCTATGATGGTGCACATATTGTGATGTATATAGATGGAACAGAATGTTCCCGAATTGAGTGTACCGGGAAGATAAAACGGGATGCAAGCCGGGCGGTATCAATTGGCAAAAGTCCCTGGGGAGACAGCTTTGAAGGATTAATGGACGAAATAAGGATATATGACAGGGGGCTGAGTGAGGGTGAAATCAAGCAGGTTATGGAAGGTAGTTTGATTACTACACCGGATGATAAAACACTTACAGGTATCAACGTGCACAAGGCGATTACAGGTGTGGCCAATGGCACTGCCAAAACAGCAGCTGCTCTTGGACTTCCCGGATATGTGACACTTGTCACGGACAACGGAAATGTCCAGTCAAGAGTCGTATGGGATGTTGGTTCGTGCACATATAATCCGGCTAGTAAACAAGCCCAGACCTTTACAGTAAAAGGCACGGTAACGTTGCCTTCGGGTGTGGTCAATCCAAATAATGTACCATTGACAGTAAGCATCAGTGTTACTGTAAAAGCGGTAGTACCATCGGAGGAGGACAAGCCAGACAAGCCGGATAAGCCGGATAAGCCGGACAAACCGGCTGCACCATCTACACAGGAAGCGGATGATGGTGACAAGGATGAAGATGCGGATGCTGCATTGGAAGATGAAGACCTTATTACTAAGGATTATCCCGAAATGGTCGAGCAGCTGGAGCGTTTATATAAGAGTGCAGCTATCAATGATAACAAGGTGAACCCTACATACAGTGTAATGATGAAAAGAAAACCGGTCATATCTATTACCGGCAGCAGTCAGACTAAATTGCAGCAGCTGGCACAGCTCACCTTCGGTGATATCAAGGGTAATGAGTGGTACGCCTCCCATATACCGATGGCTGTATACCGCAAACTCGTAAACGGGTTCCCGGACGGCACCTTCAGGGGTAGTAACCAGGTCACACGTGCAGAGTTTCTGACAATGCTGGCCAGGTTCAACAACTCTGAGGGATCGATAAAGCAAAAAGCTGAACAGGATGCCCAAAGCAGGGCACGAATAGCAAGTCTCATTGGAGATAGCTGGTATACGAACTATATCGTTATTGCCGAGGATGGTTTGGTCTACCCGGATCTGTACACAAGTGAGACCATCGTGAAACTGATGACCCGCGGTGAGGTATTTTACGCTCTGGCAAATTATATGTGGAATGAAGATATCCAGGAAGGCGGAAAGTATTACATTTTAGCTGAAACCAATGAAGATCCGGCATTCAGTGATACTGTGAAAACCATTTATATGACGAACCCCGATGCCGGGAATGATGATGAACCGAAATGCTACTGCTGGTACAACCAATTACTGTATGCAGCCGAAAATCCCGAACGTGGAGTTCCGATGGACTTTTATCCGTCCATAATGTGCCTGAAGGACAAGGGCATACTGCTCGGAAACAACGGAGAGAGCAAGTGGTATGATCCTATTTCCAGAGCGGAGGCGCTGGCGCTGTTTGAGCGCCTTACAAAGGTCTGGGGCGAGGGATGAAATAAGGGGATAACCTTATTTAATATGATATAATAAATATGTTTGCACAAAGTGCAATATTTTGTAATTTAAAGACTGCAAAATATGGCTCGAATCGAATAAAAGGAAAGGATTTATGCCTTTTTGTGCCCTAGGTACAAAGGCGGAAAATTCTTGACCTGTGAGATCGTGCTAAGTGAAGGAGAGAGTTGAATGAGAAGACTAATAGGAAAAGTGGTTTCATTAACCATCGCATTATGTATTATCATTAGCATGTGCACAGTAGTACATGCTAGCAAGGCTGATGAAGCAAACGGTACAAGTGAACTCAAGGGTCACTGGGCTGAGGAAACCCTCACCGAGTGGGTAAGGCTTGGATTGCTGAAGGGTGATAATAACGGAATGTATAACCCCAACGGCAAAATCACCCGGGCAGAGTTTATGGCCCTTGTGAACCGTGTGATGAAATACACGGCTAAAAGTGACAAGATTAGGGGATTTTCAGATGTCTCCTCAAATAAGTGGTATTACGATGATGCTTCAAAGGCCCTTGCGGCAGGATACATAAACGGCACAACTGCCACTTCTCTCTCTCCTGAGAAAACGATTACAAGGGAGCAGGCTATTACAATCATCTCCCGAATAAAGGGGATAGATCAAGGCGGTGACACAGGCATTCTTTCGCTAGCTAGTGATTCCGCGAAAATATCAGCATGGGCAAAGGGACCCATTGCCGGAGCAATCCGGGAAGGTCTTGTGACCGGCACTAACGGAAGGATAAACCCCAAGGCAGACACTATGCGTTGTGAGGCGATTGTCCTTCTGGATCGGGTGCGTACCGATACAAGGATATACTATTTTACAGGTACATATGGCCCGGAAAGCGGCACTGCCAAAGCTGGGAATGTTGTTATTGCATCCCCTGGCATAAAGCTGCGGAACCTTATAGTGACCGGCAATCTGGAGATAGCAGATTCAGTCGGTGATGGGAAGGCTACTTTGGACAATGTTGTTGTACAAGGGAAGCTCATTGCCAAAGGTGGTAAGCCGACGATTATAGCTAAGGCTGATGGTGGCGATGGTGATAGTGACACCTCGGGTGGAGGCGGCTCCAGCGGAGGAGGCCGAACCCCAAGCGGCGGTGATTCAGACAAAGATGACGACAAAGATGACGACAAGGATGACGACAAGGATGACGACAAGGATGACGACAAGGATGACGACAAGGATGACG
>CAZEIH010000062.1:0-3545 GCA_964512095.1 uncultured Oscillospiraceae bacterium | reverse complement strand
ATGACGACAAGGATGACGACAAGGATGACGACAAGGATGACGACAAGGATGACGATACTCCGGGTGATACAGAACCGATTCTCACGGCAATAGCAATAACCAGCCCACCGAGCAAGGTGAGCTACTACACAGGTGAGGCCCTAAACCTTACCGGACTTGTGGTAACAGGAAGCTATTCAAACAGCACGACAAAAGCAGAAAAAGTAACAATGAGCAATATTACTGGCTTTGATTCGGAGACAGAGGGCGAAAAGACAGTCACAGTTACAGTTGGTGGAAAAACTGATACATTCAAGGTAACAATAATACCCAGGGAATTGACCTATCTGAATACCTATTACGTGCGTCAAGGGGCATCAGGCACTAATGATGGAACAGACTGGACCAATGCATGGACTGAGCTGCCGGATGTTCTGGAAAGGGGAGCAGCCTACTACATAGCTTCAGGCAACTACCCTTCCTACACATTCAATGATCCGGAGCAAGGGAATGAGTATATTGTAATAAAAAAGGCAACGGCTAGTGATCATGGTACTGATGTTGGATGGAACACCAGCTATGGCGACGGTCAGGCACTTTTCCAGCCATTGCAGATAACAACAGGGTATTGGATTATCGATGGTTCCCACCGGGCAAGTAAAAATTCGGGGCACGGTTTTAAAATTGTCATTCCAGGTGATAAAGAAGTCCCTGAAAATTGTCTCAGAGTATTCGGAAATAAATCCAGCACACGCATCCATAATATAACTGTGAAATATACTGAGTTTACCAGTGCTATCGAAAAATACCCCCAGGGTAGCGCTTCAGTGGTTAAAAACGGCTATGAACATACCGGTGGTGGTGACAATGTTTATATCGGGTACTGCTATTTTCATCGTTTTGTTGGCACCATGCAAAGAACTAGAAAAATGACAAATTTTATGGCGGAACACAATTACTATGAGGACAACAAAAGCTACCCTGATGGTCCCCATGGGGATGCCATCCAGTTGTGGGGAGAAGACATTTCCGCTGAATCCTATCCTTCCAGTAACTGCATAATCCGTTACAATGAATTCAAAGATATAGAGGGAACCGGTTTTATCAACCTGGCCTGGGGTATAGACAAAATCCGCATATATGGCAATATTTTTTACTATTCCAATGGAACGCAAATAGATGGAGCTTGGCTTATCTATATTTATAAAGGCAATGTCGGGCCTGTGTACATCTATAACAACACTGTCGTGAATTATAAGTATCTACCGGATAACAAGGGTTTTGGAACAATATATATAGCTGAATCCTCTGTCCTTCAGGGAACGGAACGTCATGCTTATAACAACTTATGGCTGAATTGCCATAAAGCTGGTGTATATGGGTTCGAAAACAGCGGGTATCACTACATCAGTAGATCTGACCTGTCTAGTGCATATGTGAAAGAGGACACAACCATAATTTCAGAAACAGATCCTTTTATAAATTGGAGTCATTATGATTTCCGTCTGGCTGAGGGAGTGGGGCCTGGGAAGGTTTTATCCTCTGAAGCATGGTGGGATCCGCTATTCGATTCAAACAAAGATATCAATGGTGTCACCCGCGGTGACGATGGAATTTGGGATATTGGTGCATATGAATATCATGTATCGGACACATCCAGTGGCCTGGTTCCAATGATTGAGGTTTTTCCGGGGCGCCAGGTTGAAGTCGGCGAAGATGTTATGTTTAATGCAGAAACAACAACATATACCGATCCTGAGCTATTGAAAAATGCTCGTTTTGAGTGGGATTTTGGCGATGGCTATGTCTTTCAATATGGTGCTCCGAATGCGACCGACAGAAACAGTGGAATTGCAATACTTCATCACTTTATGAAGCCTGGAACCTTTGATGTAAAATTGAAGGTTTCGGTGTTTGAATATAACGATAACAGTGAGCTTATCGAGCCCGCCGTTGCCATAGAAACAGCTGTTGTTAGGATAAATGTTACTGGTGAAGCTCCGATGGAGGGGTTTGAGCTGCTGCGCGCACCGTTTCATGCCAGACTGGCGCAATTCATTACAGCTATGATTCCTGCATCTGTATGTGCAGACAGTGGTAACCGTCTGGTGATTTCTCTTTCAAGGAACGATGGAAAACCGGTGGAAATATTTAACAAAGCATCTCTTGCCTCTGAGGAAAAATTTCTTTTGGAACAGCGAGACTTAAGCAGTGGTGAATACCGTCTGGTGGCAGAATTGCGTAATTCCAGCGGGAATGTACTCAGCCGGTGGGTGGAGAAATTTTCCAAACCTTATGACGGTATCCCTGCAGTTGGAATAAATGAATGGAATGCCATCTGTGTAGACGGAAAACCAACATTTTTTATAACCCCATATATGTTGGACGGTTCTAGATTTCCTTTATGGAAGGATGCTATCAATGCCACCTTTGTTGTTGGCTACTACCCAAGTTCCCCACACCACACTCCTGACCAGTGGAAGGATTATCTGGATAAGGGCGGTCTTGAAGGATGGATGGGCATTGGGCCCGGCAGAGGAAACTATACAGAAAAAACTCATAAACATTTCTCCCGTAACTGGAGAATCAGCAAAATGATGGATTTTGTGCAAAGCACAAAGGACCACGATTCGATGCTGATGTGGACGTGGATAGATGAACCGCAATTAGGGGGACGGGGTTCAAATACACCCCCTTCGGTCATGGCCGCCTGGGCATATGCAAATCATGAAGCAGATCCCCAGCATCCGGTTTTTCTGAACTTATACGGATATAATTATCTGCCTTATAAAGGTATGACGGGTGCCGAATATGACTACATTAACAGTCGGAAATTTTCTGGAAAGCCATATTTTTATGCAGATGTGCTGACACAGGATGTTTATGCGTTTGATTACAGGCACCATGCAACCCTCAAGGATCCTGAACGCGGTGTAATTGATCTGTGGGTTAATTCCATCGATAATTTTAGAGATCGTAACCTGAACCTGATCCCGTTTGGCATGTTCGCCCAAATCTGTGATGTGCAAAACGACGAAGAAACGGGCCCCGCACCTTCTGAACAGGAGGTGCTGATGGGCGCCTGGCTGGCAATTACCCATAATATGAAAATGATTAATTGGTTCCCCTTATTTCAGTATGACACCATTAAATATGGAGCTTCCAAAAAGCTAATGGTACAAATGAATACTTATTCCCATATCATCCTGGGGCCTGATAATGTGGAGCAGATCACCGACGACAGTAATCACAGGAACAACCGGGTAGATACATTAACCCGGCATGACGGAAACAATGTATACCTGTTTGCAGTCCGCTTAACCGAACCGGAGCCTCTAGACTATGAAGAGCAGATATTTGAGCCTGATACAATAACAACTACGTTTATGGTGCCCGGATTCAATACAGGCAGAGCAGAGGTGTTGGATGATGACGGGAACCTGTTAAGAACAATACCGGTGAAAAACGGACAGTTTACCGATATGTTCGGCAAGTGTGACATACATATTTATCGCATCACTGATGAAGAAGTGTAGGGTTTGTATATATTGATTCCGGTGGGAATA
>CAZEIH010000061.1:11030-13568 GCA_964512095.1 uncultured Oscillospiraceae bacterium | reverse complement strand
TGAGTCTGAACTCCACCTAACCAAGGATGGTTATTAATGATAGGTAAGCATCTTCTGAAGACGTCACTAAGTGTGATTTGCATAATACTTATGACAATAATTGATTGGGGATAAAATTATGATAAAGAGGTTTTTTAAAGGCATAGCCAGTATTGCTGATATTCTAATTGTATTAGCTCTAATTGTAATAATACCTTATGCGCTTTCATTCTTTCTAAATAATGGCGATTACGGTAGCTTTTATACAGAAGAGATGGAAAATGCGAAGAATTACAAAGTATCCAATATATTTGAGGATAAAGGTGTATCAACAGATGCCAATGTAGAATTTACAGAAAGTGACCTTGAAATGATATTGGCTGAATTAAAGCAGGAATATGGCGAAGATATGCTCTATAAAACTACAGATGTTGTATTAGATAAAAAGGATTATCAAAACCGTCATTACAGTGAGCTCACAATAGTTACTGCACGAAAAGAAAGCAATGATGATAGTGCCTATTGGCATAAATATAGAAAATATCTATCTGAAAATAAGGAGTATCAGGTTGGCGAAGTAGTTCTGTATCTATCTGCTAGATCCAATACCGTAAAGAAATCAGACCTGGAAAACAATTAGTCAATTCGCTTCGCTCAGGGAGTCAGGTGGAGACTGACCGACCTATAGAGGCCACGGAATATTTACATGCACCAAAAAACCTCTTTCATCTTCGAATGAACAAAAATTAATATTACCACCCAGACTTGCCACTCTTTCTTCCATGCCGGTAAGTCCGCTTCCTTTTTGAAATTCAGGGTTTCCCTTACCGTTGTCAACAATAATGAGTGTGATTTGTCCGGACTTCACCCTGGCCGATACAGTTATGCATTGCGCTTGTCCATGCTTAATGGCATTTGTAACAGATTCCTGACATATCCTATAGATAGTAGTGATAGTTTTTTCGTTACACTCCTTCAAGGCCTCATCCAGACCGGCAATATCAAGTGTTATACCTGTATCCATTAGTTTGGAAGCCATGGAATTCATCCTCTCAATGAAATTGGTATAGCCGGGATTACACATCAGTACCCCGGATTTGTCGTCAGATATCCAATCCGAATCATCATCCGATACAGCTGCTATTTCTGACAAGCTTCCGTCTATTTCACCTATCGCGTTCTGAAGTCTTTTTAGTGCAAGGACACATGCCTGTCTTTTTTGATCATCCTGTGATGCTTCAATCAACACCCTGTTACTTTCCATAATATTAATAGCAAGTATCAGCGAATGACCCATAATATCATGTATTTCTTTAGCCATCATGTTACGCTCGCCCAGTATTGAAAGTCTTTTTGTATCCTCCGACAGCATCTTCACACTTTCATGCATATCCTCAAGATATTGATTTTTCTCTTCTAAGCTATGAATTGCAGAAAATATTCGAGAATTATCATGTACTATAATAATGTATTGCTTTGCTGACAACGTTAGTGTTCTTTCGTATTTAACAGAGACGCTAAAGTGTCTCTGTATACCACTTTGGTTGATTTCAATTTCAAACCTGTTCCCCTCCCGACTCACAGGATTCGTTTGTGCATTAGGGATTGCTCTGCGTAGAATCTCATCTAGAATCTCTGGTTCAATCATCTCACATGCCTTATTCCTGTATTCTATCTTCCCCTTTTTATCTGCAATCAGCATCGCCTCAGTAAACATTTCAAAGCCTCGTACACTACCGTAGGATACTGTATCAATCATACCGTATTTATAGCTTCCGATAAAAATCATTGTGAAATTAACAATCAAAATTATCGGAGAATAATCAACCGGTGTATTTACAACCCCACACAAAAGCAAATTTAACAAGCCCATTGTAATAATTGCAAACACAGTGATAATAACTCTAATCCAAAGGTTGCTTACCCTGCCCACCATTGATTTAGTAATACTCAGAAGACCTGCAACTAGCATGCAGTAACCTGCAGCAATAACAACATAATATAACCATCCATATTCAATAATTTCAGGTGTCATATGCTTAATCACTAATTGATGCGCCGAGTTGGAAATGATAATTAGAATTGATGTTATGATATAAATAGTAACAACTATATACACTATCTTTTTTAGAATCCTTCGTTTAAAAAAATGCAAAGCATAAAACATAAAGCTTGTATCAAAAAAAGGCTTTATTAAATACAACAGATAAAACAAAATCCATTTGACTCTAATATTCGGTGCAATTGATATAGCAAAATTCAAAATGAAAATCGTTAATACAAGGATGTGCATACAACAATAGTATATCTGTACCCTTGTCCTTTTCGAGTTTATGAAAATATACACAAAAATACCCGTCATCACTACTACAAAGGTAATATTTATGCATATCTCAATAAAAAGCCGCACTGCCATTGTATTATCTGATGTCATTCACAAATCACCTAAATCATATTGTTTTTTAATGCATACATCACTAGCTGTGCCCTATTTTCTACACCTGTCAGTTCTATGATCCGGGTTATTTTGTTCTTTACCGTCCCCTCCGCAAAGCACAT
>CAZEIH010000061.1:0-10930 GCA_964512095.1 uncultured Oscillospiraceae bacterium | reverse complement strand
ACCTTTATTCCTGGATCCCTTTTCTTCACCTCAAGAGTGGCAGATATTCCGTCCAGTACAGGCATCCAGATGTCCATCAGAATTACATCTGGACGTTTTTTTTCGCAAAGCTCAACAGCCTCGCTTCCATTACCTGCTATGGCACACACGCTAATTTCTTTGTCCATCTCCAACATCATACCAAGGCTTTCCGCCAAAAGGGAATGGTCATCTGCAATAATTATTCGGATCAAATTAAATCACCTGCAATCCCTGTAAATTATGATAAATTAGTTTTTATAGTTAAGTGCTTTTACAGTACTTCTTATCTGTTCAATAGTTTTTCTAGTATCGCGAATCATTTTGTCATTTTCTTCCTCAAAATCACATTCAGAATAGATATCGTCTTTTTCCGCTAACAGCATAAGCCTTTCAACACCACCCTTAAGATTTTGCAGATACTGTCCGGCTATACTGTTGACTAGCTCCATTATTCTTGCACGCTCTTCTTCGATTGTCAGCTTTTGCATGACCTGAACATGCTCTCTCTGAGCATCTAGTGCTTTCTTAAGCTGTACGTTTTTGTGGTTAAGTTGATCAATCAGCTCATTGTATTGTGTTATATCATTTGCAACAAGAATTCTTCCCAGATATTTATCGTTACGAATGATTGGAGATACTTTACACTTAAAATATCTGCTTTTGTCTTGGTAAAGATGGATTTCACATTCAGCCAGGGCAGATTCATTTTGCGCCGGGTACTTATTTCGAATATGATTGCCATTGCATTGGGATTCCTGCACCGCTTCCTCTATTTCCCTAATAAATCCAGGCATTTTTTCATAATCAGGATTAGTATGTACATAGCACTGCCTTTCCCGTTTGTTATAAATAATAACGGTTTCGTCCGTATTCTCGATGGTATTAAGTGTAATAAACCTGTTTTTCATGTGCCCAGCAGCACATAAGTAAAAAAAGAAAAGTAATGACAGTACAAGTGTAAATGCAGAGACTACAACACTAAAAGTTGTAGATGCCGAATAAAACACGGCTTTAAAAAATCCTTTATAAGAAAATACTACAAAAACAAATACCGTATATGGTATGAAAAATGCTAATGAGCTTAGATCTGTAAAAGCCTTGTTCAAATACACCAATACCGAATAAGCTATGGAAGGAAGAAGAAGTATGGCAAATATAAGCCTAATATTTAAAATTATATAATGAGCCTCTGGTACAGAATAATGAAATAATAGCGTGAGTACCTGATAAAAAAATATTATAGTAAAGCTAAATACCGCAGCACTTTTATGCCTGCCCTTTGACAATACGCAAAAGAAGTAGATTCCTGCAAAAACGCAGGTAAAAATGTGGCATATATTAATTATATAGAGCCAAGACATTGCGGTATATGTAATCCCACCGTAACAAGACTGCATTGCAATTCCTCATCTTTTGATTTCGTATAATTAGAACTCCTAGCTGCGGTTGCATTTATTATACACGAATCACCATTATTTGTAAAGACTTCTGCATGTCCAAGCTATTGGAGTTATAGGAATGCAACATCAATATATAGCTTCCCTTTTGACAGTTCCTGAAAGTCCAGATTATCATGCTTAAAGTCAACAACATAGCATCGGCTATCATAATGGACATGGCGTGTTTTTTCAAAATATGACTTTAAAGGATGATTTTCAAACAAACCTATCATCAAAAAATCAAATTCCTTTGCATCCTGTCTCATAAACTTCCATAACCTATGTGCAAAGTTAGCATTATTGTTTTCTGCCCATAAACCTGCACATGCACAGTTAGCCGCTTCATTTATATCTGGAAAAGATGGATAACCCAGCGGCCTTGTAGGAAGCTTGCTTATCATCTTGTATATTCCACCATAGTGCTTCACTACATATTGTTTGTACTGCTGCTGATTTAGCACATAGCCGCATGCCCTTAGAACATTATCCTCATATAAGCCATAGCATACAGCATTCTTTAAATCGTAGGAGGATAAACTTTCAGTGGATAGGTCTGTGATAATTGTCTGTTTGTCAAAGAAGTCTTCCACTTCGCTATTGTCACAGCGCCTTGCCGTATATTGAACTGCATCATTCGCATTATCCTTTTGTAAGATATTCAAGCTGCTGATTGATGCTTTACAAATTCCCGCTTTGCAGAAGTACACTCGGTAGTCCCCCAAATACTCATATAAAGGCATGAAACTCCTTGGTTTTTCAAGCATCCTTTGTACTGCTACATTTTCCTTTAGTATAGTCGTAAGGTAAAAATCCACCTGATTGCTGGTATACTCGTATAGCCTTTGATATATATAAGGAATAAACAACACCTTCCTCTTGTATTCCGGCAATAGCTTAAGGCCTGTCAAATAACCCATGCTTACGATTTTCTTACCCTTATAAACTCTTCTAATTATGCATGCTCCAAGGCCTACCCCTATATTTTTCTGTTTATCCCTGAGTAAAAGAATAACTGCTTTATCCCCTTCTCTTTCATAGGACGCAATCGGATCAATGCCTCTTAGGTATTGTACAGAAATGTTCCCCTCAAATTCGCCGCTATCATAAATCTCCTTCATTTCTGGCAAATTGCTATGATCTGCCAAAACAAGCTCAAATTTATCATTTGGGAAGTTCATCTAAATTCCTCCCAATTGGTACATTCATTTTTTCATCGACCTCTCCACCTATACGCAAATTCATAGCCCAGAATAAGAACCACAGCAAAGGGCTTGTTCTTCCCATTGCCGAAAGCCCTCTTCGAAGAACGTTTTTCCCATTTGAAAACTCCTTCCGGGCATCTCTGCATAGCATGCTTAGTCTTTCTGGCGTCATATTCTTAGGCTTGAAGGCCAGCTCACCATAGTTATAATCCTCCTGAAGCCACCATTTATCAGTTAGCAGTCTGTTTTCCCGTTTCAAATATTCATATAGACCAGTTCCAGGGAAGGGCAACAAATGGTTGAAGGCAGCAGTATAAAACCTGTGCTTTTCTGAAAAACGTAAAGCATCTTCTATGGTTTGCTCTGTGTCATAGTCGTACCCGAATATAAATGTTGCATAAATACCTATGCCTGCGGCATGGATGCGTTTTACCAGCTCATCCCTTTCCTTTATGTTCAGATTCACTGATTTTTTCATCTGTCTCAGGTTTTTTTCCTCAAGGCTTTCAAATCCTATTAATATAATCTCACATCCACTTTCCTTCATAGCCCTTAAAAGGTCTTCGTCCTTAGCCATGTTGAGAGTACCCTGGCCAGCCCACTTTATCTTCAGGGACTTTATTTTTTTTAAGAGCTCCAATGCATTCCTTTTATCAGCAATCAGATTGTCATCCACCATAAAATAATACTTATGCTTGGAGTTCTGAATGTCCTGCAGAATATATTCATGAGGGCGAGGTAAATATTTGCATTCATAATAGCTTGCTATGGAACAAAAATCACAATGATTACAGCAGCCTCTTCCTGTCTCAATCAAAGAAACCGGCAGATATTTCTTCCCTGCAAAAATAGACCTGTCAGGCAATAGTGGGCTGTACGCAGACTTGCCTACATAGCACCGCTTCAATTCGCCTCTTTGAAAATCCTTGAGCATACTTTCCCAGACTGTTTCAGCATTACCTGTAATAATTGCATCTGCATGCTGTAAAGCTTCCTCCGGCATCAGCGTCGTGTGGTAGCCACCAAGTACTACCTTTGCTCCTCTTTCTCTGAAAGTCCTGCTGATTTCATAGCTGCGTGCTACCGTATAGGTTTCAGTGACTATAGCTACAATATCAGTGGGCTCATCATAATTAATCAACTCTACCCTGTCATCGTAAAAGACTGTTTCTACCGTATCAGGGGTCAAGCTTTTTAATACAGCGATTGTCAATGGCTCCATTTTCCATGTGCCGATATATTTCTGTCCTTTCTTCTTTCCTATTGCCGGCAATATAAATGTCAGTTTCATTCAATTTCTCCTTCAGTTACTATGTTAGTGTAAGGTAATTTACACTTGATTTGTATTGTTGTATGCGGCTCAACTGATCGATTTTAGTAGTTGCTCAAATTTACAGCTATCCCTAAACCTGCATATTTGAGCAATCCGCCTGCTAAGTGCTCCCTAAACCTGTATATTTGAGTAACATGTTAGATTTTTTTGCTGTTTTTCATAAGCTGCTTTACGCTATCGTTATTATAGCGTTTTGGTCTGTTTTCATAGGCTGCTTTACACTATCTCTATTATGGATAATTTCATTTAACCCTCAACGCGTCCGGAACAGGTATATCAGAGTTGTCACACATTATGTCCCTTGTAAAGTATATGAACTTGTCCGCATATTTTCTATACCCAATATTAAGCGGAATAGATAGCCATGGACTGTGAATAAAGGGTGCCAGTCTTTTTGTAATATCCTTCAAACTGTATGTGTGCTTCCAAGCCCAGATAATCCCCTCTTCCAAATCCTCTACCCTCATTTTGGCTGGTCTAAATACGCAATGCTCAACATCATACATTGCCCAGCTACGCTCTGTGATGCGTCCTGCCTTGTCCAATTCCCTGTGAAGCTGTGTGTTTGGAAAAGGAGTCAGAATACTGTATCTTGGCAAATCAATTTTTATTTTTGTTACCATCTCTACAGTTTGCTCAAAAACAGACTTATCCTCATCATCCCCTCCAAAGGCAAAACATCCCTGTACCAGGATACCATGGGCATGGAGCTTCTTCATTAGCTCCCCATAGCCCTCAACATGGTTTACTCCCTTGTTTATATATCTCTGAGATGACTGCCAAATCGATTCAAACCCTACGAGAAGCCCCTTGCAACCGCTCCTCTCAAATACACTAATAAGCTCATCATCCACTCCTACATGTGATGTAACGAGCCCAAGCCAATATATTTTCAACGGTATGAGCGCTGTGAAAAGCTTTATTGCATATGACCTGTCCGTAATCAGATTGACATCCGGGAAGATCACTACTTTTGCATTAAGGGCCTCAACCTCCTTTACAACCTCTTCAACAGGTCGTTTATGAACAGTACTCCCAAAGGCAGCTGGATAGGCACAGAAGGTACAGGGATAGCTACATCCCCTCACAGCCTCTACAGTATTAATAGTAATGTATCCCTTTTTGTTAAGAAGCTCTCTCCTTGGAAATGGCCGCTTGGCTATAGTGTAATCACAATCCTGATGATAAAAGGGCTTTAGCTCTCCCCTGGAAAAATCTCTAAGCATTTGGGGAAAAGTAAACTCTGAAAATCCAGTCATGACAACATCTGCATGGCTCTTTGCCTCTTGGGGAAGCATACTTGGATGCACTCCCCCCATAACCACCTTTATCCCTCTACTGCGGAAGTAGTCCCCATAGGCATAGCATCTGGGCGCCGTACCTGTAATACAGGTTATTCCTATTATATCAGCTTCTAAATCTAAAGGTATACTTCCCACAGTCTCATCATATATCACTACCTCTGCATTAAGCTCCTCAGGCACCAGTGCCGCCAGGGTAGTTAATGTTAGCGGTGCGTAATGCAGAGATTTTCCGAAGCTTCCATTGTGTCTGTGCATTGCTCCTGCCGGAGCCAATAATGCTATTTTCATTGAATTTGCCCACCTTTGCAATATTATGTCACTTCTCATTCGTTCCCCTGGGCGACTTCTCAAACAATATTAGCCTCCCCTGGGATCTAGGGTGCCCGTGGTTAAACGATAAAACGCTGCGTTTCAAGACAGCATAATAGCGGGGTCACCTAATGCCCCAGTATACTATGTCCACAGAAAATATATCCCTGAAAATATCTATCCCAGTCTTCTCGTAAAGAAAGCCATGCCGGCTTAATATCCCCCAGTTTTTGTCCCATAGCCATACAGCCCTGGATATATTCCTTCTTTGGATCACCTGTCAGCACAAATATCTGTAGCTCCTTTAGCTGACCCAGCCTTCTGCAATAGTCATAATGAAAGCTTTCCCTTAAGCCATCGTCCGCTTCCTTTCCCGATGGAAGCCTGTCACTTTTTATATATAAAATGTATCGGTCATTTTGAGGTGCAAGCATATAGAATTCCGTTTCGGTAATAAGCCTCTCTATAGTCTCCCTAACAAAGACTTCGTGCAGCTTTTCGCCAAATCTGTCACTAATCCTATCATTTTTCCCCTTAAAGATGAGCAACGGCAGGCCCTTTCTCCAGCCAACTACCTTAACTATATCATAGGTTCGGTAACGGTAAAACCCTCCGCCCGTGGTTACCACTACTTCATATTCCCCTTCAGTCTCAAGCTCATTGGCCAGATGGATTTTATTAGTATTGGTTTCGATAAACTCGAAAAAATGTGAACACACACTTAGAATAGCCCCTTCTTCACCATTCAACGGAAAGGAGACAAAGCTTTCTGTTGACAGTAGCCCTTTAGGCTGGATAATGCAACGTGGAAAAAGCCTTCTCACACTATCTGCATAGGTAGCCGCATGGGCATCACACCAACAGCTTATAACCCTTAGCCTTGGCCATATTTTGTCATAGGCCTTGTCATATGTAGCCTGCCGTATCTCTCGACGCCGCCTGGGGCTCAATTCATCAAGTATTCTGTCCTTATGGGCCTCTAAATAATCCAAAAGAAGAAGAAGGTAGGTTGGGTTCCAAACAGATACCAGCGTAAGCTCCTTTGTTCTTAAAAGCTCCACTATCGTTTTGGTATAGAATCTATCCATATCCGTTTCCTTGCCTATATCCCTTGGGCATGCAAAGATTCTGTTCATTAGATACTTTTCTATCCCGCCAAAGTACTCAGAATCCTCTTCAAAGCCCACAGGTATGCCGCTTATAGTATACTCCCTCTTACCAGTAGCCGGTGTAATGGACCAATAGCTCTTTCCCCATCTAATTTCAGGATATGATGTATATAAATCATAGAGCCAGGGTTTAATACCCATCTGAAATTCACGCTTTAGCGATTTTGTATAGGGAATAAGCTTGGCAGCTTTAGTTGAACCGCTTGTAGGCTCAAGGGTAATTATCCTCTCCATTGTCAGTTGGTTTTCTTCTCGCTGTGTAATTTGCTCTATGTAAGGTCGGTAGCCTTCATAGTCCGACAATGGAACCCTTTGCTGATACTCCTTTATATTGTCTATATTTTTAAAGCCATATTTTCTTGCGTAGGCTGTATCTTCATTCTTTTTCAGGATTTCCTTTAACCTTGTCTCCTGTAGCTCATGCACAGATGTTACAGACATAAACCTTTTATATTCTGCCCTATAAAGCTGGCAGCATAATGTATTAATAAGGTAGCAGAATAGTGTTTTGAAGCCTATCATCATATACTGGCCTCCTCCATTCAAAACAAAAGCTTCTTCACTCGTGCTGATAAATTGTCCATGCTTAGCTTAGTTACACACACAAGATCGTTCCCCTTGATATAGTTTGGATTTTTTTCAACAAAAAAAGCGATGTCCCTATCCTTCAGCCTCTCTTTGCTTACATCTGCAACATTTTCCTTCAGCTTGTCCTTAACCCCTTTGTAACAAAGGACCCCTGTTGCCTCTTCGTATTCCTCCGGGCTGTAGAACCTGCCAAAGGCATCAATAATATCCTTGATTTCCTTAGGGGTTTCCACCGCATAGTTGGGATAAAAGGTATTATAGAAGGTTGGAAGTATCCTATAGGTTTTGTAGCCCTTGCATATCAGGAACCAGTAAAAATCACCGTATTCCTCCTCATATTTGAAAAACGATCTGGCGAAGATTTTGAAAAGCTCGGCACTTCCCCAATAATCCTTATGAATAATTGTATCTCCCGAAAAAACTCCGTGAACAAGGCTATCCCTCAACGGAATGTGCACAATTTGTTGAGTGGAAAAACCGCGAATCATGTTGCCCTCATCTCTTAAAACAATGACATAATCCTTTTTATTTAAATCCTCCATAAAATTTTCTCTTGTCACGTTGTCATAAAAAGCTTCCATAAGCTCATACATTGTATCAATATCTTCAGTACTTAAAGCTTTTCTTTCTACTAAACTTCCCGCAAGCTTAACCATCTGTATTTTCCCCTTTGCTAATTCGAAATGCTTTTTGGCTTTTGTCCTTCCTCTTGCTCAATAAGCCCTTCTACATTATCTCCCTCCGCCAGCCCGAAGCGCATTCCCTGCTTTTTGAATACCTCTTTTCTAAAAAGGGGATTGTATAGCAGGTATGTTATGAAACGGTACGGTGTACGCATATTGGTCTTTGGCTCCAGTGCCCTTTTAAATATAGACCAGGGAGAATTAAAGGACTTCCTGCACCAAAAGGATACCTGGGTCAATTCCTCTGGCGACATATTTTGGGGAATAAGAGCCGCATGATTAAATCGGTATTCCTCATGAAGCCACCACTTTCCTTCATACAACAGCCGCCCTTCCTTCTCCAGTTTTCTATATAATGGTGTATTTGGGTAGGGCATCAAAATATTGTACGCAGCAAAGCAAAACTTGTTCCGTATAGCAAACCGGCAGGTTTCGATAATACTCTCCTTGGTATCTCTGTCATACCCAAGGGTAAAGGCAGCCCAAGTCTGAAGCCCCCATTTCCTAAGTGCCCCGATCTCCTTTTTGTAATGGTCAAGAGCCCTTCTCCTATTCGCACCCTTCCCCACCGCTTCCAAGTTCTCTTCATTTATGGATTCGAATCCGATAACCAATCCCAGACATCCGCTCTTCACCATAAGCTCCATCAGCTCTCTGTCCTCAAGCATATCCATGCATCCCTGACTGACCCATTTTACCTTCAGGGGAATAAGGGCACGAAATAGTTCCTTGGCCCTTTCAAAATCCGATACAATATTATCATCTACAAAAAACAAAAGTTTACGCTTTTGACTTTTAATCTCCTCAATAACCTCATCAACCTTCCTGCAATAGTGCTTCGCCTTAAAATAGGCACTGGAGGCGCAAAAGCTGCAACTATATTTACAACCCCTTGAAAACTGCAGTAGGGTGATTGGTAAATAGCCCTTTCCTTCAAATATATCTCTTCTGGTGATAACACCCTTTTGAGGTATTAGCGGCTGCTCCGCCCTATATTCACCCTTCAGCTCATTCCTTGCAAAGTCATCTAGCATCTCCTGCCATACACCTTCCGCATCCCCAATAATAACGGCGTTAGAATGCTCCTTTACCTCATCGGGCATCAGCATCGCGTGCATGCCGCCCATCACAGTAGGCACTCCCCTGCTTTGGTATTCTCGGCTGATTTCATAAGCCCGCCTCGCTGTAAAGGTCTCCACTGTTATAGCCACTAAATCAGCAGGCTCATGGTAGGGTATTTCCTCCATACGGTCATCATACATTACCACATCAATACTACTCGGCGTCAGGGCGGCCAAAATTCCCAGCTGTAGCGGCTCCATGCGTCCCTCGTCTACATATAGGCTATGCTCTCTCCTGCCAATATTCGGTTTTATCAATACAAGCCTCATTTGCTGATTCTCCTAATAGTCTGCCTTGCTTCCTGTGGATCTCTCTATTTGAAATAATATTAAGGGCCAAAAATAGAAAAAGGTTAATAGGCTTCAGGTGAAAGCCTTTGAATAAGCGTTTCAATATGTTTCTAACACCATAAAAGCTATATCGAACTGATTTGCAGCCATCCCTCAGCTCCTCAGCAGATAGCTGTCTCGGAAGGAAAGCAGTATCACCATAGCAATAAGCGTCATTCAACCACCATTTATCATAAACTAGTCTTCCCTCTTCCTCAAGCCTATTGTATAGAGGGGTTCCCGGCATGGGAATCAGAGGATTAAAATTTGCGACGGTAAAATTATGCCTCATTGCAAAGTCTAAGGTTTCTTGAAAACTCTCATTATTATCCTCATCATAACCCAATACGAAGGTAGCATATATAAGCAAACCGTGTTTATAAATATTCTCCACAGCCTTGTCGTAATCCCCAACAGCTAGATTTGCGGACTTGTTCATTCTCCTAAGGTTCACCTTGTTAAGGGACTCAAATCCCATTAAAACTAAGATACATCCGCTCCCCTTCATCATCGCCAGGAGCTTCTCGTTGAGGGCCACATCCATGCTTATCTGGCAAGCCCACTTCTTCTTAAGGGGCTTCAGTGCCTGAAAAAGCTCTATAGCAGCCTCTTCATCCACAAATAGATTGTCATCAATAAAGAACACTATCTTTTCTTTTATTGCCCTTATTTCCTCAACAATGTGATTAATATCCCTTCGGCGCACCCTTCCAGGATACATTGCCTTAACGGAACAGAAGTCGCAGCCGAACCTACACCCCCGGGAAAACTGAGCCAAACCAAGCCTCTGATACTTCTTCCCCCTGAAAGCAGAATGGTTAATATCAATTGAGGAAAACTCCGACTCCCCTGACGAGATATATTCAGGCTGAACATTGGCCTTCATAGCGTCCCGTATCAGCCTAGGCCAGGTATCCTCCGCATCCCCTACAATAACCACATCTCCGTAAGCCCTTGCCTCATCACTAAGCAAACTAGCATGAAAGCCACCCAGAACAATAATATTATCTTCTCTCTTATACCTTCTTGCTAGCAAATATGCCCGCTTAGCAGAAAAAGTATCAAATGAAAGGGCAATAATATCTGCCTCCAAAGCCTGAGGCAGCTTCTCCACACCATCATCAAAAAAACACAGTTCAACATCATCAGGAGTCAACTGAGCTAAAATAGGAAAAATCATTGGCTTAAGCGCATCATGACACCTGCCCTCAAACATACTAACCTTAATAACTACAACCTTCATTTTTCTCCTTTAAATATGGTGCCAGGCACGTCACTTAGACACTTATTATTTTCCATGCTTGGCTATCAGTTGTTAATTGCTTTTTTTCTCTTAAACTAATAATTCGGCTAATTTAGCAGTGCAGTCCACTATGGTTATATTGCTATATCATACCATAGTATGGTGCCCGATACCACAAATAGACAATT
>CAZEIH010000060.1:0-13614 GCA_964512095.1 uncultured Oscillospiraceae bacterium | reverse complement strand
ATGTCAACTTCCAGTAAAAAATGTGACTAAATAAAAAATAATCTAATAAAGCCCGTATTTCTGTGGATTTGCTTGCAAAAATACGGGCATAATGTTATACTAAATTTAGTCACATATGTTACTAAAGAGGAGGACGAAAATGTACCTCAATTTTCCAGCTAAGATTCCAGAAGTAAAAGGCAAAATTACATACAGAAAAAGGGATGATTCATGCTATGTTTACTATGAATATGATAGAGTCTATGATCCCAAACGTAAGTATACATACGTAAAAAGAGTGATGATTGGCAAGCAATCCAAAGCCGATTTTCATATGATGCAGCCAAACCAAAACTACCTGAAGTTTTTCCCGGAAGTGGAGCTTCCTGAAGAAAAGGATCGGACGTTAAGAAGTAGTTGTTTGCGTGTGGGGACCTACATAGTTCTCCAAAAGCTTATACGTGAAAGTGGAATTCCGGATATGCTCACCGGATATTTCAGTGAAAAAGATATGGGATTGTTCTTTGATTTAGCAGCGTATTCTATTATCACTGAAAGTAACGCGGCCCAATACTATCCCGATTATGCATATAATCATGCGTTATTCACCCAGGATATGAGGATTTACAGCGATTCGAAAGTGTCTGATTTTTTTAGAAACATAACAGATGATCAGAGTGTAGGATTTTTGAACTCGTGGAACGAATCAAAAGATCACAGGGAAAAGATATATATATCTTATGATTCAACGAATAAGAATTGTCAGGCTGGAGATATTGAAATGCTGGAATATGGTAATGCCAAGGTGGATCAGGGGTCTCCGATTTTCAATTATTCAATCGTTTATGACACGAGAAACAAAGAACCGCTTTTCTATGAAGCATATCCCGGGAGTATAAATGATGTGTCTCAGCTTCAGTTCATGTTGGATAAAGCAAAGGGGTATGGGTATAAAAAAATAGGTTTTATACTGGATCGAGGATACTTTAGTAAGAGCAATATTGATTACATGGACCAGTATGGCTACAGCTTTGTCATCATGGTGAAGGGGATGGCTTCCTTTGTAAACCAGCTCATTATTAAGCATAAGGGATCTTTTGAGAAAAAGAGAATCTATAACATCAGCGAATACAGAGTTTATGGTATGACAGTAAAGAAAAAACTATATGCTACCGATGAAAAAGACCGCTATTTCCATATATATCACAGTATTGAAAAAGAAAGTGCTGAGCGTAATATATTAGAAAATCGGATTGATGAAATGACAAAATTCATGAAGCGTCATGCCAATGAAATGCGTGAATTTGGGGCAGGGTTCGAGAGATATTTTGAACTCTATTATGATGAAGAAAAGAAGACTTTTCTGTTTCCGGTTGAGAAAGCCAGGGTGATAGAAAGTGAGATTGAACTATGCGGATATTTTTGCATAATCACTTCTGAAAAGATGACTGCCAAAGAAGCGATTAATCTATATAAAAGTCGTGATGTCTCTGAAAAGCTATTCAGGGGTGATAAGTCATATCTTGGGAATAAGAGTCTTCGTGTGTACTCGGATGAATCGGCATCAGCAAAGATATTTACAGAATTTATTGCACTAATCATTAGGAGCAAGATATACACGAATCTCAAAGAAGAAATGAAGAATCTGGATAAAAGGCCGAACTTCATGACAGTACCTGCGGCGATTAAAGAGCTTGAAAAAATCGAGATGGTTAGACAACTGGACAATGTATATAGATTGGACCATGCAGTTACAGCAGCTCAAAAGACAATACTTAAAGCTTTCGGAATAGATGTCACATATGTGAAGTACAAAGCTGCTGAAATAAGCGAAGCACTTAAGGATGCAGGAAATAAATAATAGATAAGAGGGGATCTAAATCATGGCGAGAATAGCTGGATTAGAAACACTGGAACAAAAGATTGAAAAGACACAATTGGATGTGGTAAAAGCAAAAAAGAAATATGATTTGGCAGTTGCAACACTGAAAAATTTGATGGACAAACGCGAAGCATTAAAACGTGACGAACTCATCAACGCCATCATGAAAAGTGACAAATCCTACGATCAAATACTTCAATTTATTAAGCAACCAAATCAAGGGAATGAATAAGTCATGAACACAAAAAACTCCTGATTTCAGACCATAATCAAGAGTTTTAGTCACAAATTTGCTGGAAGTTGACATACTTTACCAAATAGGTTTAAGATAAGTGACTGATAAAAAGAGGCGGGTGATTTTGCTTTGGTTAGTTTGTTGTAAGCACATATATAATATGGTATTATTGTGGTCAAAAGTTTCAAGAAATTATGAGAAAGTGTCTAAAGGGGGAAATCAATAATGAAGAGAGCCGTTCTGACAATTCTGGCAGTTTGCATATTCTTATCTATGTTATCAACATTATCTATAGCAGGGGAATTACCGAAGCCTCCGCTTCGCGTTGTTGTCAACTGGGATGAAATAAAGTTTCCTGATGAAAAGCCATATATCGATGAAAACAGCAGGACACAGACACCAGCAAGGTTTATCGGAGAAGCATTGGGAGCAGAGGTAACGTGGGATCAGCCAACAAAGACGGCTATATTTGTAAAGGGAAGCAACAAGCTTGAGATATACATAGGGAAAAAGAATATAGGCTGAATGGCGAATTGAGGCAGATGGATACTGAAGCAATACTACAAAATGGAAGAACCTTTGTGCCAGCCCGTTATGTGGCGGAAGCATTTGGTGCTGTTGTGGAATGGGATGCGAGAGTAAGGACGGTAAATATTACTGTGCCTGAAGTCAAGGAAGATAAGACCGGAACAGAGATTAAAGGCGGATTTGTGGTCCCGAAGGATAGGGATTTAGGAGTAATTGATTACGAAGATGGAAGAGCAGATATAAGGCTGTCGATAAACGTTAAAAAACCCCTAGAGAAACAAATCTCAGAGTTGGAAGATATATTATCACAAAAGTGTGATAGAGCCACGGTAGAGCAGGTGGTTGACTATGTAGGACAAAAAACACGTTCGTCATACTACTTAGCAAGAAAGTATATTTACGATAACAAATCTCAGAGGTATATTTGCGTAGAGGAGTCACGGTCAATTGACATAAGTATATTGTACTTGAGTACTGAGAATAGCCAAAGCTATAAGGAGTATATTGGTGAGTAAAATGACTAAAAAATGAAGATTCTATTTATGATATTATTTGCCATATTATTATCAAGTACAATATTAACTGAGTCTGCAAATGCAGCAGAGTCTGTTGGTGCGAGTGAAGTAATATATAAAAAACAAACGACTTTATGAAAGACTATTTCGGATTCGAGTTTTTTGAGGACCGGACAGATGAGGGGAGAAATATCAGCGGTGATTTCGCTGTTTCAGGAGGAGACTCCTTCGATAATAAGCCTATACTTGTATATGGAAGTATTGCTGATGGGACAGAGGAAGCAGCATTATATGGAAACGACGGAAGACGTAAAGATGATCAAAACGACCCAAGGGCATTAGGGTTTACATTCCTGGATTGCCCATATGCAAACCCGGACTTTGATATTGATAATATTACGTATGTACGCAGGTGGATAAAGGAACCATGGAGATTACCAACGCCTGACGATCCTAATCAACAAATAAAAAAGGAATTGTTACCTGATAACCCAAATGATATACATACATATTAATATATGGATTACGAGCCTGGAACTCATTCTTCAACATATAGTGTAATCAACCAGTGGATAAAATTGAATTATTTTACACCGGAATGGTTAGCAGATAACAACGCGAATAAAAAGTTTTTCAATGACTATTTACTTATAGATGAAGATTTCCCGGAGGTTCTCAAGGACAATATGTATATCGACAACTACAAAAACGCAGTTAACATACAGGACGAATACCTACCTTCAAGCGGCAACAACTATGGTACAAGGCCAGCGGAACTGAAAGCGGAGGATCCCTACGGAGTGAATGGTGTACAACTGCTGAAAGTAAGTAAAAGAGACAACACATAAAGATGTGGAGGAGTTGGAACATTCACAGGACGAAGATGGAATCACCCATGAATATTTCAAAAACATATTGGAGGGGTACAGCGAATCGGGTACACAAGCAAGCGATTCCAACTATAAATACAGGGAGTATATAAAGGACGAGCAGCATATCTACAAGATAACAGAACGAACCACAGTGACGATAGAGGTCAACCCTGACAACAGCAAAATATATACCCATGCCCACATGCCCGACGGTGAATACACGATAAGTGTATGGGTCGGAGATATAGACCTGTCAGATATGGACAGCGAATACAATGAGCTTGGCACGATGGCCGGGATTATGCCGCTGGATGATATAATAGTGACAGTAAAAGGCTCCATGTACGATGATGTCAATTGATCATAGAATCTAACTTTTGTTTTATGCACAGACATAGGAACTATTAAAACTACGCATTCAATATGGGTAAATGATTACTTAAAACAAGGCTGGGGTGGTTTTGCCACCTCAGCCTTGTTTTGTACTACACTTATTTACTATGTGATCAAGCTACTATATTTATGGAGGGGATGTGTTTCCATCTATGTTATTTGATCACTTCAATGTAGCCATTTGTAGTTTCTGCATATATATTAATTTTCTGTGCAGCTGTAGTGTAGTTGTCGGTCTCAGCCTCTGCTTGCCTAATCATACCCTCATATTTCGGAGCATTACGGTACAAAAGGTTGGGTACTAGCAGGTTGATGCCGCCGTTGGAGGTCTTGGCCTTTATGTTGTAGCCCTTGTCCTCAGTGTCATTCATGTTTGCCTTGATGTCGGCATTTTTAGTCTTAAGATTAAGTTCTATCTCGTTTATATCATCATAGCCCTGGATATTGTCGAGCAGAATCTTTCCGTTTATTGTTTCAGCATTAAGCTTCTCAGCCTTGAGGTTTTTGATGTCGATTACAGCGTTTGCATTGACAATGTTGATGTCCTTACCGATCATGTAATTGACAAGTACCTTTGCATTCTTCGTATTAACAGTAATCTTGCTGCTGTTTACACCTGTCAGATCAATCGTTGCGTTCTTTGTTACGCTAACAAATTCTTCAGAAAGAGTATCTTCAACATATATCTTGCTGTTCTTTGTCTCAAGAGCTATTTGGTTGAACTTTACTGTAGGCACTAGTACTTCATATGATACACTAAGATTGTAGGTGTCAGGCTTAGCAAGCTTCACGGAAACGGTATCATTTTCATTGGAGAAAACTATTGAATCCTCAGCATTAGCCTGGGGTGTACGAATCTTTGCCGTTATAAGTATCTTGTCGTCTTGGCTCTTCTTAACAACGATCTGACCGTTTGTTGCCTGAAGCTCAAGGTTCATGCCTTCTGTTGCCACTGCTTCGAAATTTTTTTCAACTGTTACACAGCTGCCAAAGACATTAAAGGCACCTGTATCAACTATAGTCCCGACAAAGTCTACTACCTTGTCAGCAACACCAAAGGCTGCTGTGGCAACGTTCTTTCCGAACTTTTCTGCCTTTGAACTGAATTCGTCAACCATTTTATCAAAGTCACTTTGGTTGTAATTCTTTGAGAGGTCTTTTCTCCAATCATTGATTTTTTCTCTGACCTTTGCTACTTCGTCGTAATAGTTGTGTTGAGGGGGCTTTGGTATATTAAAGCCTTTGAAACCTGCATTCTGAGGTCCCTGTTTGCTCTCTAGTGCTTCGAGAAGTTTTGCGGCTTCGTCGCTGTCGATTCTGCCTTCCTGTAACATTTTCAGTATCATCATTTTTTCTTCACTAATGGACATGTTATAATCCTCCTAATAAAATTTATTTTTATGCTTTAGAATCAGTATTTCAGTAGATCCAATGCTTCTTCCACTGAAATTATTCCGTTTTCCAATTTGCCAAGTATCTCGATTTTGCTCTCGCTATCTAGTAATCCATAGTTGTGCATATTACCGTAGCCAAGAGAATTTGCAGCATCCTCAAGCCTGCTTTTTACTGTTGGGTACGATATGCCGAGTTCTTTTTCCACCTCCTTAATATTTCCTCTGCATTTAATGAATGTTTCAATGAATGACTTTTGTTCTCCGGTCAGTCTGCAAAACTTACAAAGTGCAAAATGCCCCTCAATTCTAGTGTCACAGCTGCTGCAGTATATTGTAGCAACTTCTGTATTCTGCCCACATACGGGACATTTTCCCAATGCTTCCCTTGTCATATATGTGACTCCTTCTATTTAAAGATATATTATGCATATATTAAGATAATCAAAGTCAGTATTAATTATATTAATTACCTACATAATACATACTATTATTGTCAGAGCTTCTTGTCAATATACATTTATAAAAAACATTAATAATCTTAATATCAATATTAACAATATTAACGTCTCAATTAATTATACGCATATGTCAATTTAATGTCTCATAATTTTTATAAACTTTTTAAGCAATCAATTCGCTTCGCTCAGGGAGTCAGGTTGCGACTGAACTCCACCTTCTTCATTCATCGTCGAACTATATAGGTTAGCGTCTTCTGAATACATAAATAAAAAAGACTGCTACGCATTTCTGCCTGCAGCCTTTTATGTGGTTGATTCTTTTGTTCTTCACATGATATGTTTGCTATATCTCTCGCCGGCCCTCCAGCGCTTTTGCTAGTGTGACCTCGTCGGCATATTCCAGGTCTCCTCCCACTGGGATGCCATGGGCAATTCTTGTAGTCATAATGCCTATGGGCTTCAATAGCTTTGATATGTACATGGCCGTTGCCTCTCCCTCGACATCAGGATCTGTTGCTAATATGACCTCGCGAATATTGCCCTCGCGAATCCTGTGAAGAAGCTCCTTTATTCTAATATCTTCTGGGCCAATACCCTCCATAGGAGAGATAACTCCATGCAACACATGGTATATCCCATTAAATTCCCGTATCCTTTCCATAGCTATCACATCTCTTGCATCCTCCACAATACATATAGTGCAATGGTCACGCTTAATATTGCTACAAATGTTACAAGGATCTGATTCTGTAAGATTGCTGCATATTGAACAGTATCGCGTTTTAAGCTTTGCTTCTTTTATTGCATTGGCCAGTGCTGCTGATTTTTCAACAGGTAAACTGAGCACATGAAATGCAAGCCTCTGGGCTGTTTTGTGACCAATACCCGGAAGCTTTTCGAATTCTTCAATCAGTCTTGCCACGGGTGGAGCGTAAAAGTAGCTCATATCAGAACAACCCGCCGAGTCCGCCCATGCCTCCGGTAATCTTTGACATCTGGCTATTGACCATTTCATCGGCCATTCTCAGTGCTTCATTTACAGCTGCCAGTACTAAATCCTGAAGCATTTCAACATCATCAGGATCTATAACGTCAGGGCTAATAGTTATTTCTTTTATTTCTTTCTTGCCTGTGGCGACAACCTTTATTGCTCCGCCGCCGGCAGTTGCTTCAACTTCCTTTTCCTGAAGCTCGGCTTGCATTTTCTCCATGTCCTTTTGCATCTTTTGAGCCTGCTTCATAAGGTTATTCATGTTTCCGCCGCCAAAGCCGCCCGGAAATCCGCCTCTTGCCATAATGGTACCTCCGTTGTTTTTGATATCTTACCTAATTATATAGAACTTAATGAAGTCATTCAAGGGTCAGTAAATTCAGTATTAAAAATTATTGCCTAGCGCTTTCTACCGCTTGCTATTGTAGCTGCTTTTGCCATCAGTACAGGTGTATGAAAAAGCCTACTCATCAATTATTTCAAGGGGAAGACCTGCCTTGTCAGCTATAAGGCGGGCTCTTGTAAGTATATCACTGGCTTCCTTGGGTTTTGAGCTGGATGCTGCTTTTGTGGGTATGCCTTCGTCCACACACTTTATTTTTATCTCATGTCCAGTTACCTTAAGAAGGGCATCTTCTATTATCTTAATATGCTCTATCTTGGATATCATGGATCTAATTGAGGTGTCAGAGGAGACAAGTCCCACTATATTGTCATCTAATGAAACAGCCTTTATGTTTAGCAATATACTATATACAGCCATCTTACCGAGGCTTTTAAGGTGGTTCATAACAGCAGGCCATTTGTCGAATTCTACCGGCTCTTCTACTGATGCCTTGCTTCTACCGGCTTTTTGTGGCGCTGTTCCCTTTTGCGAGTTGTTAATTTCTATGCCTGAACCGCTTTTTGTAGTGGGAGGTGCTACATCGGAGCTACTGTAAAGGGGCGAGTCGCCGTTGTCAGTAGAGCCTGCATTTGTAGTATGGGGATTGTCATAGGTTGGGGCTGGTATAGATAGCTCTAACCCAGGTGCGCCTGGCTCAGATACAGCTGGTCTGACTCCGCCAGCTTGTGGGGTAACCGGGAAATCACCCTTTGTCAGCCATTTTTCAATAGCTGTGAGTCTTTCCTCCAGACTAGTAATAGCAGTACTATCTCTAGCATAGCCACTACTACATGAATTTCTATTGCTGTCCCGATTTATACTTCTGACAATATTGCTGGTGCCACTATTTGCAGCGCTGTCGCCGCCGGCGCAAACCTTGATTAATGTTACCTCTAAAAGCACTCTTGGATTCAAGGCGTATTTCAAATTGTTCTCCAATGCCGATAATTCTCTGATATGGTGCATTATTTCATCCAGGGAGACTTCTTCCGACTGTTTCTTCATTATGGTAAGCACAGTGGAAGGGACCTCTATCATATCGTCACACTTTCCACCTGTTGATTTGCATATCATTAGGTTCCTAAAATATAGTACCAGATCTGAAATGAAATGGGCTGCGTCACGTCCATCGGAAACAAGACGGCTAATATTTTGCAGCAGCTTTACTATATTTTTGTCAAGCATATCATTTACGAAGCCTGTCATAAATTCATCGTTTACTATACCGACAATGGAAAGCACATCGTCATAGGCAATGATTTTTCGGCCTACTGATATACACTGATCCAGAAGGCTTATGGCATCTCTCAAGGCACCATCCGCCATTCGTGCTATAAGTTTGGCGGCATCATTTTCCAGTGTAATATCGCCAGAGGATGCTATTTTGTTAAGATGGCCTACGATGCTATCCTGGGATATTCGTCTGAAATCAAACCGCTGGCACCGGGAGAGTATTGTTGCAGGTAGCTTGTGAGGTTCTGTTGTTGCAAGTATGAAAATTACATGCTCCGGTGGTTCCTCCAGTGTTTTAAGTAATGCATTGAAGGCTCCAGTGGAAAGCATATGAACCTCATCTATTATATAGACTTTACGCTTTGATTTTGTTGGGGCATATATTACCTCGTCCCTTATTGATCGAACGTTGTCGACACTGTTGTTTGAGGCTGCATCAATTTCCAATACATCTACGCTGCTACCCGAGAGTATCTCACGACATATTTCGCACTGATTGCATGGCTCGCCATCTTGGGAATCGAGGCAGTTGACAGCCCTAGACATTATATGTGCCATGGTGGTTTTACCTGTGCCCCTTGTGCCACAGAAAAGGTATGCGTGGGCGATTCTGCCTGTGCTGACGCTGTAGCGGAGAGCTTTAACAACGTGCTCTTGCTCTACTACATCCTTAAACTGAGTTGGCCTCCATTCTCTATATAAAGCAATGTAAGACATTATCAACAGCCTTTCTTTAAATTTGCAATTATGAACATAGTATACCAAAATAGCGAGGTAAAAAAAAGACCTCAAAGCATGTTACGCTAATTGACTACATCTGGGCTATCCCAGTGGGAAATATGCAGGCAGTTCTTCCGGATAAACAAAAAAGGTGCGTTAACGCACCTTTTTTATAATTGAAGGCTGTGCACCTGTTGTCGACTTACTTCTATAGGCGTAATCAATATAGTTTGCTCTAACCAGGCAACCCTACGGCACACGCAAGTATCCGCTTACCGTTGCTTCCTTCCGGACCTGGCGGGGTTCACAGGCTTACGTTGCGTAAGACCCAGCTATCATCACCACTTGTATTGAGCAGACCCTACAAATGTAAAGCCTCGAACAGGAATTCGACCCTGCTATAGCGGATTGCAGATTCAGGGCACCGCTACCTCCCCATCTAGCACAGCCAAAGTTTAAACAAGCATTACGATAAAATGTCACTTTCCTATTATACTCAATATATTTTTTCTTATCAACATATTTTGAGCTTTGTTATCAAGTATTTTATTCCAGTGTCTTTGTGTCATGTGGGAAACAGTCAATTTGCTTAACTCAGGGAGTCGGGTGGGGACTGAACTCAGCCTGATCAAGGCAGCTAATTGATTACGTCTTCATTCATCGTCGATCACTAAAGGGCAGCTTCTGAAGACATAGACAAATGGGCAAAAAAATAAAGCACTTGGTAAATATTTATAAATAATACCGAATAATAATAAGTGCTTTACCAGATAAAATAAAATTAGCCATAGTCTATATTAAAAGGAGGAACAAAAATTAGTATTATTGGCTGTGGCAATTACATTGTACCATGATTTACTAATAAAAAATATTAAGTTTCTGTAACAAATGCGGAAAGATCATGCGAAAAAAGCTCTTAATATCTTCTTGTCCGATAATATAGTCGAATATTCGGAATAAAGGGAATAGTATAAGCAGAAAAATTTCAAAGCCTATGAGACGATTTTCATGCAACCTATATTTGAGAGTGGAGTATGTATGTGTTATATTACGAAGCTCTGCTACCTTGCTTTCCAGAACGCTGTATCTATCATCGAGTTCAAAGCGTACTGAAAGCTTGTCATAAGCTTCTCTGAGCTGAATGCTTCCAGCAGCAGTAGGTCTGTCGAATATTCTTATTTCCACTGTGCTACGATGCTCAAACTTGATTATTTGTGCCATAGTCAAGGCAAAGCTACGGGTTCCTCTACTAAGAATACCTTTCTGATATTTGGAGATATGACTGTCGGCTTTGTCAAGTAATTGGTTGATATCAGACTCCTCTTTTGAAAGAGCTGTGGATTTTGCAAGTATTACAGCGACAATTTCTGAAAGACCATCCATGAGAGGGTATTGTTCGGTACTACCTTCCCACAGGTATACCATATTACCATCAGCGGAAATAATAGAGTGGATTTCTCTGTATTCAGTAAGTGTTTTGTAGTTATGTTTTCCAATTATCGATTCAAGGTCTTTTAAAAAAACTCTTGTTTCAGCAACCCCGAAGCCCTCAAAGACAATACAGCCAATGTTAAATATGTATATCCTTTTTTGTTGTACATCATCGTTATATGTTTGTGCCAGATGTTTGCTGTGGAGTACGATGTACCTACTTCTACCTTCGGGCGAAGGAAGACCTAAGCCTGTAGCGGCATTTTTCAAATCTATTGAATTGTAGGCTTTATAGCATATAAACTGTCTACTACCCATTCTATTCTCCTGTTACTTGTCTATATATGAGATATTTTCGCCTGAATATTTACTGGTAAAGGCCGAAATTTTGAGGTTTACAGAATCAGATCCATTATCATCAGTAGTACCTCTGCCACGATGAGCAGAACAATCACCCATTCTACAAACAGCCCCCTAATAGAGTGACTTATTGATGAAAACCCGCTAATCACGTTATTGAGGATGTCTGCTTTTTTTGTCAGTATAGTATATCTGTCATTCAATTCAAAGAAGTCTGACATTTTTTCGTAGAATAGCGAGGCTTCACTGTTGCTCCATGTGATATCAGGCTTGTCAAGTATCATTATATAGCTGACAGTATTGTACTGATGTCTTGTAACCTGTGCGGTTGTCCTTGCAAGCTCTCTGTTGCCCACACGAAGTTGACCATGTTCTAGCCGGTCTATCATGGTTTCAAGCTTGTCGAATATTTTCCCCAGCTCGAATTCTGTTTTTTCCATTGCAACGGATTTTGCAATGACGGTTGCAGTCAACTCGGTGTAAAAAAACTCAAACCCTGGGATAATGGCATAGGTGTCTGTGATTTTCAGGCTTCCCTGCGAATCCGAGCGTAGCTCATACTCGTCTGTATATCTTATCCAATTGTTCAGGTTAAGTTCAGGCTCGAATTCTTTTATATATTTTAGGAGAGAAGGCATCTCGTTCTCGGCTACATTGACTAAAACGATACAGCCAAAGGAGAAGATAAATACGCCACAGCTGTCTTCGAATTCCTTTCCGAGAACTGTTTGAATAATCTCTTTATGTAATATCAGAGGCTCTTCCCAAGTATACTTTTTTGGAATGCCACAGCTGACCGCAATCTTGTTCAAATCAATTTTGTTCACTACCGCAAATGCCTTAAATTCAAAATGTTTCATATAAAACCTCCATATATATGTTACCCATTTATTATAATAATGTAGTCGTGTACTACATTTAATATTGCTCGCTATATTCCATCTATGGGCAGAAAAGTCAAACAAGTATTGCTCGGTATTTGTATTTATTGGATAAATGTGATATATTTATTAGTAGCTCATAAGCAAACAATCAATTTTCTTTATAGCAATTATATCTAATTGTTTTACAAAATAATATGTTAAGGGAGAGATTAAGTTGAAGATACGTAAGGCTGTTATTCCTGCTGCCGGGTTGGGAACCAGATTTCTTCCTGCCACCAAGGCTCAGCCTAAGGAAATGCTTCCCATAGTAGACAAGCCCACAATCCAGTATATCATCGAAGAAGCTGTGGCATCTGGGATAGAGGATATTTTGATAGTGACAGGGCGTGGAAAGAGGGCTATAGAGGATCATTTCGACAAATCCTATGAGTTAGAGGACATACTCAAAAGAAACGGGGACGAGGAATTGTTGTCACTGGTGCAGGATGTTTCGAATCTTGCCAATGTGAACTACATCAGGCAGAAGGAGCCGAGAGGTCTTGGCCATGCTATACATTGTGCCCGTTCATTTGTCGATAATGAACCTTTTGCGGTAATGCTGGGTGATGATATCGTGGAATCCAAGGTGCCATGCCTAAAGCAGATGATTTCCATATTCGATCAGTATAATACCACTATTCTTGGAGTGCAGCATGTTCCGAAGAAGGATGTTTCGAAGTATGGCATCATCAAGGGCTCTGATATTGGTGAGCGGGTATATAGAGTAGAGGATATGATTGAGAAGCCTGATCAGGATAAAGCTCCATCCAATGTGGCCATACTTGGCAGGTATATTATTATGCCTGAAATTTTCACTTATTTAGAAAAGGCGACTCCCGGGAAGGGCGGGGAAATACAGCTGACGGACGCTTTGCGGGCACTGTTGTCATCAAATTCAGTGTATGCCTATGATTTTATAGGAAAGCGGTACGATGTAGGTAATAAGCTGGGCTTTCTGAAGGCGACAATTGAATTCGCACTGAAGCGTAATGAGTTAAAGGATGAGTTTTCAGCCTATTTGAAGAAAACAGTTAAAACACTGTGATATTCCAACAAAAAATAATTGCATGAATAGTTATGCAACACTAATGTAAATAATACCTGTAAAAGAAGTTACAGGTATTATTTTATGAGAAAATACAAAGGTTGCGGTTTAATAAAGGCACTGGCAGTTATATTCATACTGATGGTCATGGTGAATTCCATAGTATTGCCGGTCTGCTTTTACGTCCACTCATCCCAACTGCCAATACTTTTATTGGGGGACGGTTCTATCGAGGGGGACGGTTCTATCGAGGGGGACGGTTCTATCGAG
>CAZEIH010000059.1:0-13832 GCA_964512095.1 uncultured Oscillospiraceae bacterium | reverse complement strand
GTTATTTGAATAATGTGTGAGATAAATTATCAAAAAAGCAGAAATGTCCCCAGAAAGAAACAGAAATCAAAAAAGCAGAAACGTCCCCAGAAACCAGAAACAGAAACAATCCCAACTCCATGGAGTTGGGATTGTGCTGGATGCTTTTTTATTCGACGGCCTTCGGTTCGGCATTTCTCTTTTCGCCAATGCTGAGGAGCAGGTTAAGAAGGATTCCGAATATGGCAGCGCCTGCAATACATGGCACTTCTATGCCAAAGAACGGTATGTTGCCTCCGAAGGCATAGTTTCCACCGATACCTATTACCATGATTGTTGCTATGACTGCAATGTTTTTAGAACTGAACATGTTTACCTTTTTTTCAATCATAATAGCTGCGCCCTGGGCTGCGATGGCACCGAATAGATATATTTCCAGGCCGCCTATTACAGCAAGTGGAATCGAATATATTCCTTGTACAAGTGGAGTGAAGAATGAAATTATCATTGCAATGATTGCTGCCACTATAAGGACTGGTACGGAGAATACTTTGGTAATTGCCATTGTACTTATGTTTTCTCCATAGTTTGTACCTGCAGGGCCACCGATAAGTCCGGAAATCATGTCGCCTAAACCGTCACCTATAAGGTTGATATCCAGCTTTTCTACAAGGTTGTATTTCTTTGAAGAGCCCTTTCGCTTAGCTAGATCGTTTACATAGATGTCAAGCTGGTACATGTGTGCTGTAGATTCAGGTATAGTTGCAATAGCAATAGGCATTATTGCCAGAACTGCGGCTAATGACGCTTTAGGGAAGCTGAATGCCGGCACTGCAATAGGACCTGCCTGCCACAAGGATGCTTCCAAAGCTTCCTTCGGGATGGATCTGAAGAGGCTCATTTCGGCTCCGCCAATAAAGTATATGAGGGCTGCTACTAAACATCCAACTGCTGCGCCAAGCAGAAGTGGCAGTTGTCCAAGGAAACCTTTAAGGTATCTTGAAAACAATATTGTCGAAAGTAGTGTTACCAGTGATACGATCCACACCCAGTTACTGTTCATAGCGGTTGCAGCAGCACCATCTGCTAGAGCCTTGGGGGCTGCATCGCTGAGTGCATTCCCTGCAAGTGTTAATCCAATAATCATTGCGATGGGACCTGTTATAGTGGGAGGAAGAATTTTTTCAACTGACTTGCTGCCAGAGACTTTTATCAGAAACCCTGCAGCGATGGATATCAAACCTGACATAATTATACCGAACTGGGCATAAGAGATTGCTTCTGCCGGTAGTATGCTCGTAGTGCCTGCTTTCCAGGCTTCCAGCTGGATTAGTGTATCCGGGCTGACTAATGTTTTGATGGCATCACCCGCCATAAGACCTGAAATTGCAGTAAGGTATGAGAAACTGGAACCGTAGTAAAGAGGTATCTTTTTGCCTGTTATAAGTATAAAGCATATTGTAGCAAGGCCGCTGGCAAAAATTGTAGTAGACACCTGGAAGCCTGTGATAAGAGCTACGGCAACTGTAGCAGGGAACATTACGATTACCTGTTGTAGTGCGTAGAACAGTAGCTTCCAGACTGATGGCCTTTCATCGGGCAGATACCCGATCACGGTTTGATTTTTCGGCATGGTAAATCCTCCTTGTGATAATAAGTCTTTTGGTGCGAAAATTAAGAAATCTTGCCCGTAGTTGCCGGCAAGATGTAAAACTGCATCATTACAAGGATGGATATAAATACCCAATATTATAATATAGCGTCTTATCGGCATCACTGTACCGGACTTAAAGATATCTCGCTTTTTCGACATTATATCATTCAATAATTATCATTTCAATATAAAAAAATTTCTTTCATTATTTATCTATGTATTCAGAAGACGCTGACCTCTATAGGTTGGCGATGAATGAAGACTAATTATTTAACTTCCTTGGTTAGGTGGAGTTCAGTCTCCACTTGACTCCCTTAGCGAAGCGAATTGACTTCTTTTTTATACTATTTCCATGGGCACACAAAATGGTTGAATATTACATGGGTATAATAATGAAAATAATGAAATAAATCAATTGCATTGGCGAAAATTTGAGCATATAATGTAAGCGGTGGAAGTTGGTGTTTTCTCCACTGCGTTTTATATATGTTCTGGCAATAATATATTGCGTGAATACATACACAAACTAAATTAGGGGGCGTTTTAATGAACTGGCCAGTAGTAGCAATTCTAGTTTCATTACTTGCTCTGGGTGTAGCAGCTTGGCTCTATACCTGGGTAAAGTCGCAGCCATCTTCAAATGCCGAGGTTGCAAGGATTGGTGAACTGATCAGAAGGGGCGCAAATACCTTTCTTGGCAGGGAATACAAAATACTTGCAATCTTTGTGACAATAGTGGCTGTACTAATCATACTTTTCCTTCCCAGACCGATTTGGAACGGGGAACCGACTAGAAACATAATGATGGCGATATCATATGTTGTTGGTTCTGCTTTGTCGGCTCTTGCAGGAAAAATTGGTATTTTCGTTGCAACAATAGCAAACGTTAAGAGTGCAGAAGCAGCGACAAAAAGCATGAACCGTTCATTTATGGCAGGCTTCAGAGGCGGCGCGGTCATGGGTATGGCTGTTGTAGGCACTAGCCTTCTGGGTGTAGCTGGAGTACTGTTGCTTACAGGTGACACAGCAGCGGTTCTAGGATTTAGCTTTGGTGCATCTTCGTTGGCACTGTTTGCAAAGGCAGGGGGAGGAATATTCACCAAGACAGCCGATGTGAGTGCTGACCTAGCTGGTAAGGTAGAGCTTGGTATTCCTGAGGATGACCCGCGTAATCCTGCAGTTATAGCAGACAACGTAGGTGACAATGTAGGTGACGTCGCTGGTATGGGCGCTGACCTATTCGATTCCAACGTTGCATCCATGGCAGCCGCATTGGTGCTGGCAATGGCAATTGACGGCGGGGTTGGTATTAGTGCAAATATGGTATTCTGTTATGCAGCTCTAGGGCTTCTGTCTTCAATAGTCGGAATTGGCTTCGGACGTATAGGTAAGAATGGAAACCCCAGCTCTGCACTAAATAAATGTACTTATATAACAACCGCGCTGTTTGCAGTTCTGACAGCAGGAGCAACTTATATTTTTGGATTTAACTGGCGTTACTGGGGAGCAACATTTATTGGCTTACTTGTAGGTACAGTAGTAGGACTTGCTTCCGACTATTTTACAAATGACGCTAAAAAGCCTGTTCAAATGGTGGCAAAAGCTTCAAAATCAGGTCCGGCATTTACAATCCTGTCTGGATTCAGTTATGGTCTGATCAGCTCTTTCCCGGCTTTGCTCGGTATAGGCATATCAGCATTGGCATCATATCTGATTTGCGACGGCATAGGTCCTGGAATAACAGATGCTCTCTTTGGTATAGCAATGTCGGCAATAGGAATGCTTTCTATAGTTGGAATGATTATTTCTAATGATGCTTATGGCCCAATCGTTGACAACGCAAGAGGTCTTGTGGAGATGGGTAGCCTTGGAGAAGAAGCCTTAAAGATAACTGACGAGCTTGACAGCGCTGGCAATACTGTTAAAGCTATAACAAAGGGCTTTGCAGTTGGTGCAGCAGGTCTTACAGTAATAGCTCTTCTTGGAGCATACATGTCTGAAGTAAACGATGCACTTGCTGAAAAGGGTGCGGCTCTGTTAACAGGATTCGATGTGATGAATCCAATCGTATTCTTTGGAATGATAATTGGTGTAGCTATACCTGCAGTTTTCTCAGCAATGCTCATTATGGGTGTTGATAGAAACGCCCAGCGTATGATTGCAGAGATACATCGCCAGTTCAAAGAGATACCTGGACTGAAGGAAGGTAAAGAAGGCGTTGTACCTGAATATGATAAATGTATAGATATAGCAACCAAGGGCGCCCTTCGTGAGTTGATACCCGCGGGTCTGGTTACGATATTAGCAACCCTTGTTGTAGGATTCGTAGGCGGGGTAAATGCAATTGGGGGCTTCCTTGTGGGAAATATTATGAGTGGATTGCTCCTGGCTCTCCTTATGGGAAATGCAGGGGGAACATGGGATAATGCCAAGAAATACGTTGAAGCTGGAAATGAAGGCGGTAAGGGTTCAGAAGCTCACAAAGCCGCAGTTGTTGGCGATACTGTTGGTGATCCCTTCAAGGATACAGCAGGTCCTTCAATTAATACCCAAATCACAGTTATCTCATTGATAGCCTCTATCACAGCAGGATTGTTTGCTACATTTTCAATTCTTTGATAACAGGCTCGAGGATAATAGTCTCAAGGTTAATGGTCTGAGCATACAAAAGCGTCCCTATCCATATAAGGAAGGGGGCGCTTTTATTATCTGCGCCTGGTGGGCGCGGATTACGACTTACGGTTTCTTATGCTAATAAAATCATCACTCAGCTCAACACTCCACTGAGGGGCACTATACCCATGAAACATTCACTTTGGGGTATATGTTCCCTGACTTTCCATGTACTTGAATATTGCCTCTCCATGCTTCTGCTCTTCCTTTTGGATGTGATTGAGGACATCCCGGACCTGTGTGTCTTTGAATTCAAATATTGCTGTATCATAGGCGCCGGACACATATTTTTCAGTCATAAGCATATCGTTGCATAAGCTTTGATCTGTTGCCTTGCCCACGCTATTTAGCTGAAGGCCTGCTGACTGATTTGGCTGTTGTTGCATACCGGTTGATAGCTGGCTGCCGCCATGTTGTTGCTGCATACCGGTTGATAGCTGGCTGCCGCCTGAGCTGCCGCCCTGTTGTTGCTGCATACTGCCTGCCTGCTGACTATTACCCTGGCTCCCATTCTGGCCTCCGCCACCTTGCTGTGACATCGCTGGCACTTGTCCGCCTAACAGTTGGTTTATTGTATTCAGATGCTCCTGCTCAATTTTAGCATGATTGCTGAATATGTTTTTTAGCTGAGGGTCTGTTGCCTGTTGAGCATAATTGTTGTATTTTTCAATACAAATTTCCTCATGCATTTTTTGATCTTCTAAAAGCATTCTTTCTTTTGTTGTTAGACTTATGTTCATAATTTTTGCACCTCCAGTAATAGTATCTTCAGGAGGAGAAAATATATTCTTATCTTCTTACATCTCAGTAGGGCAATCATCGGTAGGGTCATCATCGGTAGGGCTGCTTGGAGAAGTATAGCTCTTGTCAAAGCCTATAATGTCTTTTATAGGTCTATTCTTGTATATGGTTGTGAGTATGTTGCGGATGAGTAAAAAAGTGATAGGTCCAAGGATTAGCCCAGCAAAGCCAATTATCTTAAGGCCAATGTACATTGCCAAAAGCGTTAACAGTGGATAAACGCCTATCTGCTGTCCGACAACCTTTGGCTCAACTATTTGTCGTATGACAAGTACTACCAAATACAGCACAATTAGTGAAATTCCCATCCGAATATCCCCTATTACAAAGGAATATAGTGACCATGGTATTAAGATGCCTCCGGTGCCCAAAACAGGCAGTGCGTCAATAATAGCAATCAGAAATGCCAACAGAAGCGGATACTCTACACCGATTATGCTAAGGCCAATCAATAATTCTGTAAAGGTAATGGCCATAATAATCAGGGCAGCCTTTATATATCCAAATATGGCAACAAAAAGATCCTTTTTTATCTTAAGAACTCGGCTTATCCAACTCTCAGGCAATTGATTCATTAGCACAGAAGAAATCTTCTCGCGATCCTTTGCTAGAAAATATGTAGCTAAAGTGGTAATTATAGTGAAAATTATTGCTTCAGGCAGTGATATGGCTGTAACAAAAGCGCCCTTTACAACTGCTTTACCGAAGTTTGTAACAGTGTTGGACAGGTTGGACAAGACGCTTCCAAGGCTGTTTGTGATTTCTGTGGGTAGCCATTCAATATATTCTGATCCCTCTATCATTAAATCATTGATACGAACATATAGATTTGAGAAAAATGCTGGTGCCAATGTTATGAGAGTTTTAATTTCATCAATTGTCCGAAGTACTCCAAAAACAACAAGAGCTACTATGGATGCTAGTAATAGTACCACTATTATAGGCGCAGAGACTCGGCGACTAATACGTAATTTTTTATCAAGTAGCTTGATGAGTGGCTCCATCAGTGATGAAAGGCCGAAGGCAATGAGAAAGGGCAAAAGAAAAAAGGCCAATTTGAATAATAGAAATACTCCAATTGTAACGGAGATTACAACTATAGCAAAAATCGCGATCTTTTTGAAGTTGTTCTTTAACTTAACATTCATTTAGTTACCCCGACTAATTATATATTAAATTATACGAGACTTTTCGTCAATGTACTGATGAAATATATATTATTTTTTTCAGGGAATATATATATAGCTAACAATATCCGGCAAGAATTTACATAAGCCGTGACAACCCATCTTATATCATTTATAATATTAAAGTGCGTTTTTTGTCATAATATTATTAGTATTTTAAAATACATACAATCGATTAGGGGGATATCATGTCAATTTTTATGGTTTTTTTACTGCTTGGTGGCTTAGGAATGTTTTTGTACGGCATGAAGATGATGTCAGATGGACTTGAAAATGTCGCAGGTGATAAGATGCGGCGCGTATTAGAGGTCCTGACTACAAAACGTTTTGCTGCCGTAGGTGTAGGAGCTGGTGTAACAGCGATCATACAGAGTTCATCTGCTACCACGGTCATGATTGTGGGCTTTGTCAATGCAGGATTGATGACATTGCTTCAGGCTACCGGTGTAATTATGGGCGCAAACATAGGAACTACGATAACGGGTCAGCTTATTGCATTTAACATATCGGACATAGCTCCCTTCATACTTTTTATAGGTATGCTGATGTCTGTTTTTGTTAAAAAGAGGAAGTTGGTAAAAATTGGAGAAGTAGTATTAGGATTTGGAATTCTTTTTGTTGGGCTGACGTTAATGTCGGATGCAATGAGGCCTTTGCAAGAGATTGAAGCCTTCAGGAATTTCATTGTAAATTTCAAGAACCCCATCATCGGTGTGATTATAGGTGCCGTCTTTACGGCAGTTATTCAGAGCTCTTCAGCCTCGGTTGGTATATTGCAGACTCTTGCAATGTCAGGGCTTATTGGGCTGGATGCCGCAGTATTTATTATATTGGGGCAGAATATAGGTACATGTGTAACAGCAATAATTGCGGCCATCGGTACAACTGCAAATTCTAAGCGTACTGCCGGTATACATCTGATGTTCAATATTGTTGGTACAATTATATTTCTAATTTTGGTTTTGCTCTTCCCGGGATTAGTTGTTTTAGTTGAGTCGCTATCTCCGGATAATGCTGCAAGACAGATAGCAAATTTCCATACTATTTTCAATATAAGCGTCACTTTATTACTATTTCCCTTTGCAAAACTTATGGTAAAGCTTATAACGCGAATAATTCCGGAAAAGAAAACAGACGGAGATACGGAAAAAAGACTTGTATACTTGGATGAAAGAATCGCCCAGACCCCAGCTATAGCTCTAAGTCAGACGTTAAAGGAGCTGAACCGTATGGGTGCAATTGTTGCAGAGAATATGAAGAAATCATTGGAAGCTTTTTTTGAGTCCGACGAGCAAAAGGCTACAAGGGTAATGGAGGTTGAAAAAACAATAGATTATCTAACTGATAACATTTCTAGCTACCTAATTGAATTTAGGGGCTTGGATTTATCAAAACATGACTTAAAGATAATGGGTAGCCTTCACCATGTTATTATTGATCTTGAACGTATAGGCGACCATGCGGAGAATGTGGCAGAGTTTGCATTGACTGTCTCAGAAAACAAGGTTACATTTACTCCTGGAGGAATGGAGGAGCTAGTCACTATAGCTGACAAGACAATGGAAACATTGAATATGAGTCTCGATGTTTTCAATAAGCGCGATGTAAGTAAGATAAAAGAAGCAGAAGATTTTGAGCAAGAAGTTGACAATATGAAGAAAACATTTATTAATAATCACATTAACAGGCTTGAGGAAAAAGCATGTGATCCTCAGTCCGGTGTATTGTTTACCAATATGATTACAGCACTGGAAAGGGTGTCTGACCATGCCCTCAATATTGCGCAGTCCCTGGAACATGAGTAAAAGCTGATGAATAGTATTAAAGATGTCACTGCAGCAATTATTTGTAAAAAGGATAAGATACTAATAGCCAGGCGAGGGCCTTACGAAAAGATGGCAGGCGGTTGGGAGTTTCCAGGAGGCAAGCTTGAGAAAATGGAGACTCCTGAGGAGTGCCTGGTAAGGGAGTTGTCTGAAGAATTTGGCATTACAGCCCGGGCACAGGGGTTCTTTTGCGAAAGCATATATAGTTATCCCCAGGGAGCAGTTCGGCTACTTGCATATTTTGCGGAAATAATACAGGGAGAAATTACCCTTAGGGTACATGATCAAATCAAGTGGGTTACAGCTGATGAACTCACAGGGTATAACCTTCTTCCTGCCGATATTCCTATAGCAGACAAACTAACACAGTATTTCAGGCAGGAGCCCTAATTAGCTAGAACCAGCCAAGGCCAGTTAGGTGGATTTGGTCCAGCTGAAGCTGGAACCAGCCAAGGCCAGTTAGACGGATTTGGGCCAGCTGAAACTGGAATCAGCGGAGATTAGCCGATACTGGTCAAGGCCAGCCAAGGCCAGTTAGGTCCAGCCAACAGGCTATCATACAGGAACCACTCATTGTAAACCGCACTTAAAAAACTTTTTGCTCGGCGCTGTAAGAGGCCATGAAGATATGCAACAAACAATAAGTTTGCATTATACAAATTTACCATATATTTCACGTCACTTAAACTTGCAATCTTCAAACGTCAGGAACATTCAAAATATGAATTGACAAGCAGGCTAGTAATATGTTAAAATTTATGAAATATTTATAAACCGATGAGCAAGAGAAGTAAGTTTGGCAGGTTGTACAAAGAGAGCCGCCCGGTGCGAGCATACTAAATTTATGCAGGAATTGCCGAAAATGGTGGGAGTGCGGTTGCAACGGTCATCCCGAATGGACTTGCGAGGTAAACCTGAAATTGAACGAAGAGTAGGAGTTTACGGGTATCCCACCCGTTATCAGGGGGATGTGTATGTCAGTATACAATTTGAGCGGACGATTATTCGTCAATTTGGGTGGTACCGCAGAAGCAGAAGCTTTTGTCCCTGTTATGGGATAAAGGCTTTTTTTAATTGAATGAAGACGAATTAATTAGCTTCCTTAGTCAGGCGGAGTTCAGTCTCTCACCTGACTCCCTGAGCGAAGCGAATTGACTTTTATCGAGGAGGTTGAGAAAAATGTCAAAGGGCAGGTTTGGTATACATGGTGGACAGTATATTCCTGAAACGTTGATGAATGCAGTAATTGAGCTAGAAGATGCTTACGAGTATTACAAAGACGATCCTGATTTTAGAAGAGAGCTCACCAGTCTCATGAAAAACTATGCAGGTAGACCCTCATTGCTGTACTTTGCAGAGAAAATGACTAATGATCTTGGTGGTGCCAAGGTATATCTAAAAAGAGAAGATTTGAACCATACAGGATCCCACAAGATAAACAATGTATTGGGGCAGGTGCTTCTTGCTCAAAAGATGGGGAAGACCCGGGTCATTGCCGAAACAGGTGCAGGACAGCATGGTGTAGCTACAGCTACAGTAGCGGCTTTGCTGGGGATGCAATGCGAAATCTTTATGGGCATGGAGGATACGAAGAGACAGGCACTCAATGTATACCGTATGGAATTGCTAGGTGCAAAGGTGCACCCGGTAACTACTGGAACGCAGACACTGAAGGATGCTGTAAATGAGACGATGCGTGAATGGACACGGCGAATCGCAGATACTCACTATGTTTTAGGTTCTGTTATGGGCCCCCATCCCTTCCCGACAATTGTCAGGGATCTGCAGAGTGTTATCGGGAGAGAAACAAAACAACAGATAAAGACAGTGGAAGGTAGGCTCCCTGATGCAGTGCTGGCATGTGTAGGCGGCGGCAGTAATGCCATGGGAATGTTCTATGAGTTTATTAATGACAAGGATGTGCGCCTAATAGGGTGTGAGGCGGCGGGCCTTGGAGCCGATACGGATAAAACAGCAGCAACCATGACGGTTGGCAAGCCTGGTATATTCCACGGAATGAAATCTTATTTTTGCCAGGACCAATATGGACAGATAGCGCCTGTTTATTCTATTTCCGCCGGTCTTGATTACCCAGGTGTAGGGCCAGAACATGCAAATCTCCGTGATATTGGCAGGGCAGAGTATGTACCTGTCACTGATGGCGAGGCAGTTGATGCATTTGAGTATCTGTCACGAACTGAGGGTATAATTCCTGCCATAGAGAGTGCCCATGCTGTAGCATATGCCCAGAAGCTAGCACCTGGTATGGGAAAGGATCAAATAATTATCATATGTCTTTCGGGTAGGGGCGACAAGGATGTTGCTGCAATAGCAAGGTATAGGGGGGAGAGTATTTATGAATAGATTAGAGAGAGCATTCCTGGATTGCAAGGCATCTATAACGTTCATAACAGCAGGGGATCCAACGCTGGAAATAACAGAGCAATTGGTTTATAGGATGGCTGAATCTGGAGTGGACCTTATAGAGCTGGGTATCCCGTTTTCGGATCCTGTTGCAGAGGGACCTGTTATTCAGGCTGCAGACCAAAGAGCTCTTGAAGCAGGAACAACCACTGATAGAATATTTTCAATGATGAAGCGTATTAGGCGTAACTGTGATACTCCAATAGCATTTATGACATATATGAACCCGGTGTTTTCATATGATACGGCTAAATTTATCTCAAATTGCAAAGAATGTGGTGTAGATGCAATTATTACTCCGGATCTCCCTTTTGAAGAGAGAAATGAGGTACTCCCTTTCTGTGAGGAATACGGAGTTACACATATTTCCATGGTTGCACCGACATCCGGCAGTAGAATACGCATGATTGCAGCCCAGGCAAAGGGTTTTGTCTACTGTGTGTCATCAACGGGAGTCACTGGTGTTCGGCAGAATATATGTAATGATGCTGAAACCATGATAAAAGCAATAAAAGAAGTTAGGGATATACCTTGTGCAGTAGGCTTTGGGATATCAACAGCAGAGCAGGCGGCTCAGGTAGCAACATATGCTGATGGAGTCATTGTTGGCAGTGCTATCGTTGACATTATTGGAAGGCATGGTTCAAAATGCATACCTTATGTAGAAGAATATGTGAGGACGCTCAAACAAGCTATATCACACGATATTACGCCAAGTAAAGTGGTATAGCAGAAGATTATTGTTTTTCTTCTGTTTTTTGTATTCGGCATACTACGGCTTTCTCCATTTGATGATCCTTTATTTTTAGTATCTTTATATTGAGATCAAAGCCTTCAAGCTCAGGTGTGCTGCCGTCTTCGGGCACATACCCGAGTATGCCAAATACAAATCCCCCAAAGGTGTCATAATCGTCTTCAGGCAGTATAACCCCCACCTGGGCTGAGACATCCTCAAGTTGGGCACTGCCAAGTATTTTCCATGTGAATGAGTCTACTCTTTCTATGGGTATAGGCTCTGCTGGTATCGTTATGTCATCCTCCAAATCGCCAACCAACTCTTCCAGTAGATCGTTTATCGTAATGATGCCATCCATACCACCAAACTCATCAAGAACTATTGCGAAATGCTGTCTGTTGCTTTTCATATTTCGGAACAAAACATCTGCACGGACGGTTTCAGGAACAAAATATGCGGGTTTGACTGAGTTCTTCATTACATTTCCTCTGCTTTTGTCCTTCAGACGAAAATAGAATTTTGCATTCAATATCCCAACTATATCATCTGTAGTTTCATTACAAACCGGATAAATGGAATGCCTACTCTCGGTTATGGTCTTTTTCCACTCCTCATCGTCTTCATCTAGCCACAGCAGTGAAACCTCAGTCCTGTGTGTCATAATCTCTCTTGCTGTCTTATCATCAAATTCAAAAACATTTTGGATCATTGTCTTTTCTTCAGGATCTATTGTACCTTTCTCACTTCCTTCATCCACCATCATGCGTATCTCTTCCTCCGTTATCGCATCATCAGCGGCATGTGGATCAATACCGAACAGACGCAGTATTGCGTTTGTTGACATTGTTAGAAGCCAGACCAGTGGGGCAAACGCCTTTGAAATGAAATGAATCAGGCCAGAAATGGCAAGGGCCAGCTTTTCCGCATTCTTCATAGCAATTCTTTTTGGAACAAGCTCACCGAGTACAAGGGTAAAGTATGAAAGTATAATAGTTATGATGATGACTGAAATTGTGTCCAGGGTCTTTTCTGGAATGCCTACTCCGATTTGGATAAGCCAATTCACAAGCCTGTCTGAAAAGTTGTCGGCGGCAAAAGCACTGCCCAGGAAGCCGGCAAAGGTGATGCCAACTTGTATTGTAGCAAGAAAACGGGCAGGCTGGCTCGTAAGGCCGGTCAGCCTTATTGCACGTTTATCACCGGCTGCAGAGAGTTTCGCCAGCTTTGTGTCGTTCATGGAAATCACTGCTATCTCAGCACATGCAAACACTGCATTCACAAGTATCAAGGCTAGTTGCAGCAAAAGCTGCCAAATTATTGAGCTATCAGACAATCAAATAACCTCCCAAAAACTGAAATAATCCCAAATTCATACAAACACAAAAACGGCAAATAAACAGGGCAGAAAGACAAGCTGTCCCTTTTATATTGCCGTCTATATTATTCATTTTAATATTGCATAAAATACTTCGCTCAGGTATAGAGGAATCTTCCACTAAAATCTGCACTCCTTTTCAACTTAACAAAAAGATACCATATAAGCAAAATGAAGTCAATACTAAGGTGCCAGGCACGACACATAGACACTTATTCTATGAATAAGTGTCTATGTGTCGTGCCTGGCACCTTAGTTGTGCATCTACCAGATGTTTCTTGGATCGACACCGTATACCTGTACGATTTCAAGCTCCGGGCTGTTAACAATGTCATTAGGCGTTACGATGATGCCTCCGTCGGAGTCTAGGTCATAACCGAAATAGCTATAGACCAGCCAAATTAGATGAGAGCAGTGTGTACCTCTGATTTTATCCTTGCTAACAAGTTTTGGGCTGAAAACACCTACAGTCAAGTCATAAGGGATATCTAAAAGCACTCCTACAGCTGTGTCGGCAATTTCCTTCATATTCTCGTAGGAACAGCCCTTGAGCCTGAGCAAAATAAAATTAGGATAGTTAGGCCACTTGTCGATGTCTTGTATAATAGAGTTGGACCCCAGAACTGCAGATTCCAGTGTTTTACCATGGGCTGCATCTACCACCAGTGCTGAATGACCGTTCCTCCATCCATAGGTGTGGGAGGACTTAGTTACGAGTATATAGCCCTCGTGAAGGGGTGCCAATTCTGTGCCAAATATATAATTGCCACTTTCATCCACGATTGACTCCTCTTTTGATATGGGACTGTTATATTCACAAACATACTCAATTTTGGAAAAAAAATATTCCTGGAACTGCAGTATTCGTTGAGCCCAATTACGGCTGTTTTGCCGCAACTCGTCTATTGCTGGTTTGCCCAGGCCAGTTTGGTAAAAAAGAGTCTTGTAATCCTCATCTGAAAACGTCGGTTTTGCCAATATTACCTCCAGATGGACCCTTGGATAGTCGGGATATATGTGGGCATCCGCTTCAATGAGAACTATTGAAACAGCCATGGCGCCAGCAACTAATATGATAAATACAACGAGCATTATGCTAATAATTATAGTCCGTTTTTTCACTTTCTCCCCACTGGTGCCAGGCACGACACATAGACACTTATTCATAGAATAAGTG
>CAZEIH010000058.1:0-14122 GCA_964512095.1 uncultured Oscillospiraceae bacterium | reverse complement strand
CAGGAGGAAGTGGATAGAATCTTTAAACAGACATATTATGCCAACAAGGGCAGGAAAACCATCTGGAAAAAGCCCAGGACAGCCGCTGGTAGCTATCATGCCTCGCCTAATAGCTATATAGTAAAGGCAAGGGAGGTCAAACAAGAATATCTTCTTGTGGATGGTTACAATATAGTTTTTGCATGGATGGAGCTCAAGGAGCTTGCTGAGGAAAACATGGACGGTGCAAGATCGAAACTGATAGATTACATGAGCAAGTACCAATACTTCAGAAAATGCCGTATTATTATTGTGTTTGATGCTTACCGAGTGCAGGGGCATGATGAGGAAATAATAGATTATGGCAATGTATATGTGGTGTACACAAAGGAAGCTCAGACCGCGGATCATTTTATTGAAAAGTTTGCTCACAGCAATAAAGGCAGATATAATATAACTGTTGCCACATCAGATGGCTTGCAGCAGATAATCATAAGAGGGGCAGGCTGTGCCGTTTTGTCAGCAAGAGAACTAAGGGAAGAGGTTATCAGTGCTGACCGCCAGATAATGGAGGCCTATCGACAAAAGCAACAGTCAGGCCGCAATTATCTCAGTGATGCATTATCAAGTGAGACAAAAAAAAGAATTAATCGACTTATTGACACTTGAATTTTTTATGGTTAATCTAGAATTAGCTTACATAATGAGGTGCTCAATGAATAGTAATAGGGTATTCAAATATGATGCATTTATAAGCTATAGGCATTGTGAGCCGGACAAGAGTGTTGCTGAAAAGCTCCACAGAATGCTGGAAGGCTTCAGGATTCCAAAATCCATAGCAGAGTCCTGTGGAAAAAAACAAATAAGGCGTGTATTCAGGGACAGAGACGAGCTCCCTACCTCCTCAAACCTTGCTGACAATATCACTGAAGCGTTAAGGGATTCAGAATACCTAATAGTTGTGTGTTCGCCCAGAACATCACAGTCCAAATGGGTTTTAAAGGAGATAGAAGATTTCAAGGAGATCCATGGTCACAACAAAATACTTGCCCTTCTGATAGAAGGTGACCCCCAGGAGTCCTTTCCGGAACAGCTTTGCTATGTGAAGAAACACGGAACATACGAGAACCTGGGTGAAACAGAAACAATTGTGAGGGTAGAGCCTCTAGCTGCTGATATAAGAGCGTCGTCAAATAAAGAGATGTATAAGAACCTCAGGACCGAAATCCTACGCCTTCTATCCCCCATGCTAAACTGCAGCTATGACGATTTGAAACAACGTCACAGGGAACGCCGAATAAAGGCCATATTAACAACTTCGATATTGATTTCAGCATTTTTCATTGTCTTTGGAGCTGTGAGCATGTATCAGTCTATGCTGATTAGCCAAAAAAATCTAGAAATCAGCAAAAAAAATGATGAGATAGTCGCCCAGATCCAAAAGAATCAGATTAGCCAATCTAGATATCTCGCAGATATTTCAGGGGAGCTTTTGGAAGAAGGAGACCGTTACAGAGCGATATTAGTTGCCTGCGAAGCACTGCCAAAGGATCTGGAAAACCCCGACAGACCTTATGTCGAGGAAGCAGAATACGCACTTGCCAAAGCCTTGGGTGTATATGACATTGATTCCATGTACGATATGGACGTAGTCTTAGATCACAATAAGCCAGTTAGTTATATGGAGCTAAGTCCTGATGGAAAAACTCTCCTGACGCTATCTGAGGATGGTTATAGCAGGATGTGGAACACCGAGGACGGCAAATGCCTGGGAGAATACTATACTGATCACAAAATGTATGCTCCTGATGACATTGCTACATTTGTAGACAATAGTACAATTATTGTTGCAGGCAATGACGATATGATATGTTTTGACGATAAAGGAAATCTAAGATGGAGGAGAAAAATCTTAGCCAACAGTATTTCTGTCTCAGATGCTGATAAGCTTGTTACGATAGATTACCATCAGTTGGTAGTAATGAATGCATCAACTGGTAGTACAATTTTGGAAATAGATCTTGATAAGCACATAGATCTAACCACCGCCGGCAATTACATATCCTGTATCAGCTTAAGTAAAGCCGGCAACCTGATAGGCGTAGGGACAAGCTTTGGTCAGGTGTTTTTATTTAGTGCAGCTACAGGTGAGCTTATTCGCTCTTATAATACTGAATTCGATTATGTCACAAGTCTGGCTTTTTCACCTGAAGGACATTTTGCCGTTGCTTCCAATGAACTGGATGACTTGCTTGGAAAAGGGAAGGGTACTCTAAACATATTTATGGCTCAGGGAGAGGAATTTATCACATCTGATGTATTCTCCCATTCTGCCATCAATGATGTGAAATTTTATCCCTATGATAGCAATCTGATAATACTGACTGAAGGAGAAAAGCTCAATGTTTTTGATATGAAAAGCGGGCAAACTGTATTTTCATTTATCAGTGGAGATAGTATAAGTGATTATGAGATTTTTGATGGTTTTATCGTCACATCCTCTTTGGATGGGAGTATCAGATTTTGCTTTTTACAGGACAGCGGATATGAAAGTGACTGGCATAGAATAATGCGGCCAAACCCAATAACAGGTCTTGAAATTGGAACAAGCAAAATAGCTATAACCTGCAGTAACTCTAAAAAGGTTTATGTAATGAAGGTTTTGTCTAACGAAAACACTATAAAACTTGCAGAACATAATGATTCTATACGAACTGCAATTTTTTCACCTGATGGGAGTCTTTCTTTGAGTTCAAGCACTAATGGTGAACTGATGCTTTGTAGTATTCCTGACCGCAAGACTATGAAATCTATTTCCCTTGACGGCCGGATAAGTGGTGGTAAAATTATTAGCAAAAACCGGATACTTACTGTTCTTGAAGATGGTAGGGTACTCTTGCTTGATAGAAACCTGGAGCTAATCAAGCAAGAGGATTGCGGCTACATATCCTTGACGTGCTTTAATATGGACAATTCCCTGTTTGCAATTAGCTCCGGTGGTGAAATAACTGTGTTTTCTTCAGAAAAGCTTGATATAGTTGCATCTATCAAATCAGGGTATTCCTCCTCCTGCTCATTTACCAGCGATAACTGTATTATGATTGTTAACAAAGGAGAAACAGCAAAGCTAATTGATTTAAATTCTGGTTTAGAAACGCTACTTGAAGCCGATAATGGCATAATAGCAGGGACGATAAATAGTGATGGAAATAAATATGTATTAGCCTATGATGATAAAACTATCAGGCTGTACGATACTTTGGACAGACAACAGGAACCCATTACTTTAAAGGGACAGGCTAATAAGGCTGTAAGCCTTGCTTTCAGCCCGGACTCAGGACTACTGTTTGTAGGCTATGATGACTCAAGTATTGAAGTATTTGATGGTTTGGAAGGAAATCTTTTAATGGTTTACAGCTCTGAATATATGGGATCTCCATTAGCGAGAATTGTTGTAAGCAGTGATGGTAATCAAGTAGTATGCATTGATGAATATAAAAATGCAATTTTTATATCTGCATCTACATTAAAGATACTTGCTAGTGCAAACGTATCCGATATTGATGGGGATTTTAGTAAGATAATATCATATTACAATAGCGATTTACTCCTACTGCCTGTTTATTCGACAGGCATGCTTTATGATGAAGCCCAAAAGCAGCTAAATGGCAGAATTCTTACCGACAGAGAAAAGGTAGATATGTTTATTGAATAGGTGAAGAAAGAGAGTGGATACAATGAATAAATCAATTGTTAACTGGGGCGTGCTGGGATGTGCCGGTATAGCAGAAAAATCCGTAATCCCTGGAATACTCGCTGCAGATAATGCAAGACTCTATGCAATCTCCAGCAGAAAAGAAGGAAGCAGACTGGAAGAGTTTAAGGATCGGTTCAGTCCTGTCAAGGCGTATGCAGGGTATGAAAAACTATTGGATGACCCGGATATAGATGCTGTTTATATTCCGCTACCCAATGCACTGCATTATGAATGGGCCCTCAAGGCGGCAGAAAAGAAAAAGCACATACTATGTGAAAAGCCATTAGGACTAAACGCCGACGAGGTAGTAGCCATGAAGGAAATTGCAGATAAAAATGGGGTTTTTCTAATGGAGGCCTTCGCTTACCGGCATAGTCCCTTGACCAAAAAGGTCAAAGGCCTTGTAGATGAAGGTATAATAGGGAAAATTAAATTCATGGAATCCCATTTCAGCTACTATCTGGACAACTCAAAGGATGTCAGACTTGTTGCAGGACTTGGTGGTGGTGCAACCTATGATGTTGGCTGCTATAATCTCGATGTTATCAGGTATATTATCGGCTCCGAACCCACTAATGTAATTGCTGTGGGAGAGGTGGATACCAAAACCGGAGTCGATATGAGTAGTTGTGTCATGCTTGAGTTTGAAAGGGGAGTTAAGGCGGTTTCCTATTGTTCATTTATAAGTGCGTCAAGAAGTGAGTATACGATTTTAGGAGAAACAGGTTATATTCATGTCCCCGTTGTGTTTAATCAAGAGGGGGATACCAGGATAATTATCTCCCAGAAATCAGGAAACGAAGAAATAGTTATTAACTGCCCCCACAATTACATGCTGGAGGTAGAGCAATTTGGCAGATGTATACTCAATGGAGAGAAGCCATTTATAACACATGAAGATTCCTATAATAATGCAAAGGTTATAGATAAAATTTTGGGACAGATTATTCCACCATGCAAGACGATTTTAGGTAACTAGCAGTAAAAACTTGATATACAGAGTGGAAAATGATAAAATCGTATTGTAAATGAAAATTTTGTCGAATAATAAATAATTTTTCCTAAATATAGGAAACCCCTGAGCTGAAATCAGTGAAAAACTGTAGAACTAACAAATATGTTATAGGATGGGGATTTGTATGGTTGATAACAAAAAGATTATCAAATTCTTTAAATCTGTAAGAAATTCCATTTTTAGAACTCCTGATTCTCAAAAAAAAGAAGAAGGTATCCCTGAGGGCAGAGCTTCAAAGAATTCAGAGGGAAGTGAGAATGTCATTTCACGAATCTGGAACCGAATTCAAAGCATAAAAATCCAGTTGGTTATAGGCCTATTTATTCCGATAATGTTATTGGCTGTTTTTGGTGTTATTTCATATAAGAAATCTGAAGAGGCCATAATAAGTAAGTATAAGGAAAGTGCGGCAGATACTATTGATGCTGTTGGTACATATATGAGTTTTGGCCTTGGTATCGTAGAGAAAACCACCATGGAGCTATCCTTGGATATTAATTTTAGGAAATTTTACGAGCTGAATTATGAAAAGGCATTCGATAGCAGAAAATCTGGTGATGATATACTTGACAGAATAACAGTAAATACCGTTGCTAATGTGTTTATTGAAAATATACACATAATAGGTAGGAATGGATTCAACATGTCTACGGTTGCTGATCCTAATAAAGATCTTTATGATGTAATAGCCCAATCCGAAATTGGAAAGGAAATAAAAGAAAAAAAGCGTGAGTATGTATGGGTCGGAGAGCATTCAGAGCTAGATAATGTTTTAATAAAAAGCGCAGAACCTTATAAAACTGATAAATATGCAATTTCACTTGTCAGGAAAATGTTGGATAACAGAGGTTACATTGTTGCTGATATTTCAAAAGACAGAATTAGGGATGTATTTACTAAGTATGATATGGGTGAAGGCAGTATTATAGGCTTTATTACCGAAGATGGTAGAGAGACACTTATAAATACAGAAGAGGAAGCAATTTTTTCTGGTCTTACATATTTCCAGGATGCATTGATATCAGAGGAAGCAAGTGGTTTTTCTTATCAGGATTATAACAGCGAAGATCATTTGTTTATTTACAGCAAACTGGCAAATGTTAAAGGTACTCTTTGCGCCCTTGTACCAAAGAGTACAATATTGAAAGAGGTTGCAGGTATCAGGACATTGAGCCTCGTATTTGTAACAATAGCCTGTATTATTGCAATAATAGTTGTATTGCTAATTGTAGCCGGAATCACCAGAACAATTAATTCTATTAACAAGTCAATTTCACAGGTAGCAAGTGGTGACTTAACAGTAGAATTCGATACAAAAAGGAAGGATGAGTTTTTAGCCTTATCTAGGGGTATAACGGATATGGTAGGACATATGCGTACACTGATTGGGGAAGTGCAGGTAGTTGGTAGTACAGTTAGTGGTTCTGCGGTAAGTCTGACGGGTACGGCTAGTGAGTTACTGGATACAAGCAAGGGCATATCAAGGACGATAGAGGATATGATGACGGGAGTTGTACAACAGGCAGAAGATGCGGAGTATTGCTTAGCTAATATGTCAGATTTGTCTGATCAAATTAATCAATTATATATTAACACCAACAAAAGCGAACAGATAGCTAACAACACTAAAGGTGTGGCAAGTAACGGAATGCTGATTGTGAATGAGCTAAATGATAAATCAAAAGCAACGTCTGAAATTACGCATGATGTTATTACGCAGATTCAACAGTTTGGGGTTCAATCTCAAAAAATTGATAGCTTTGTCAGATTAATCAACAATATCGCATCTCAGACAACACTGCTTTCATTGAACGCTTCAATCGAAGCTGCAAGGGCAGGAGAGGCGGGACGTGGATTTGGAGTTGTTGCAGAAGAAATAAGGAAGCTTGCGGATAAAAGTGTTAATGCAGCTAAACAGATACAAGGTACGGTCAAGGGTATTGTCGCTCAGAATAAACTAACTGTGGAAACTGCGGAAAAGGCTGAAAGCATTGTTGCTTCCCAAACTGATGCTCTTGCCAAAACCACAAGAATGTTTGATAATATTAACAGACACGTAAACGAGTTAGTTGATAATTTTAGCGATATTCTTAGGCGGTTGCAAACGGTTGAAGAATTCAAAGATAAAACCTTGAATTCAATACAAAACATATCCTCAGTTACAGAGGAATCTTCAGCATCTTCCGAGGAAGTCAGCTCTTCTACTCAAAATCAGATTTATTCTGTGGAGCAGCTTCAGGAAGCCGCAATATTGCTGGAGGGCGATGCTAAAAAGCTTGAGGATGCTATAAAATTATTTAAAATAGGATAGCTGCGAAATAAATATAGAGCAAGAAGGGATACTTATTTGATAGAGAATTTAAATGGACTACATGAGACTGTTGATTACCGCGGCGATTTTAAGATAAGGATATATGTAAACAAGGAATGTGAAGATTATCCGAAACACTGGCATACCGATGCCGAAGTGATTATTCCTATAGATAGTTCTTATAGGGTAGTTATAGATGATAATGCATACAATCTTTGTGCCAATGATATCATTATCATACCCCCCGGAGAGCTACACCAGTTATATTCGCCGCCTGGTGGTCAGAGGATTATACTGCAGTTTGATTGTACCCTGCTCTATACCCTTAAGGGCTTTAGTTCAGCCTTCAATATGTTTCATCCATGTGTTGTAATCAGCCCTTCTACAATGCCAAGCATCCACAATGAACTGGTGTTGCTTATAATGAATATGACTTCGGAGTACTTCTCAAGTCTGCCATTTAAAGAAGCCTTTGTTTATTCTGCGCTTATTAGTTTTTTCACAATTCTATCCCGGAATTGTGTTAAGGTGGATGAAAAGTTTTCAAATATCAAAAATCAAAAGCATCTAGAGTACATAAAGCTTTTTGTAAAGGTGTGTAATTACATTAATCAGCATTGCACAGAGAATATCAAGGTAGAGGACATTGCTAAAATTGCAGGCTTCAGTAAATATCATTTTACACGCCTTTTCAAGCAGGTAATGAATATGTCATGGTATGACTATCTTATAAACAGAAGAATTATGCAAGCTGAGAGGCTGTTGACCGATCAGGAGCTATCGATTATGCAGGTAGCTATGAAATCCGGCTTCAGTAGTCTTGCTACCTTTAATCGTCTGTTTAAAGCCAAGAAATGCTGTACCCCAACAGAATACAAGGAAATGCATATAAAAGCAACATAAGACAATGATTATATACAAGCTAATACAAGTCGTGTAATTGCAAAACACATATTACGTTTATAAAGATAAGTAAGAATTGGAAACATGGTGAAGCAATGGTGTTTGCAATGGGAACGCCGAATTCTATAAACATTTTCACTAAAAAAATAAGCGATTTTTAAACAAAATTTAGCAAAAGGTGATAGAAAATCACATAAAACTTAAAGAAAACTAGCATTATTTGATTAATAGATAGCAATATATAAGAAGCACCTGATGGAAATATGTTATATAATTTTCATGCAGTATAGATTATACATATATTATAAGGAGGGAAATCATGAAAAGAATTTTGGCAATTGTTCTAGCGTGCACACTCCTGTTCACAATGTTACTGGCAGGGTGTGGACAAGAAAAGACTCCACCAGTAGTAGATCCCGGAGGAAACGTAGCACCACCACCACCGGACAATACTCCAGTTGACACAGGTGTCAAAGATGATCCAAGTGTAAAGACAATAAACCTTTGGACATTTACTGACGAAGTTCCAAAAATGATGACTAAGTTCAAAGAATTGAATCCTGATTTTAGTCTAGAAATCAAGGATACTATCATTGCTACTACAGACGGCGCATATCAGCCGGCATTGGATCAGGCTCTGGCAGGCGGAGGAGCAGACGCTCCTGATATGTACTGTGCAGAAGCTGCATTCATACTCAAGTATACTCAGGGTGATGCTTATGAATTCGCAGCACCTTACAAAGATCTGGGAATTGATGTAGACAAGCTTGTAAAAGAGTCAGACATCGCTCAGTACACAGTTGATATCGGAACAAATCCTGATGGTCAGCTCGTTGGTCTTGGTTACCAGGCAACAGGCGGTGCTTTCATTTATCGTCGTTCACTGGCCAAAGACACATGGGGCACTGATGATCCAGCAACTGTTACCGGCAAAATTGGTCCTGGTTGGGATAAGTTCTTCGTAGCAGCAGCTGAACTGAAGGCTAAAGGTTACGGAATCGTATCTGGTGACGGTGATCTCTGGCACGCAGTTGAAGGTGCTTCTGAAAAGGGCTGGATCGTTGACGGCAAGCTCTTTATTGATCCTTCTCGTGAAAAGTTCCTTGATTACGCTAAAGATCTTAGAGACAATGGCTGGCACAATGATACTCAGGACTGGACAGACGCTTGGTATGCTGACATGAAGGATACTGGAGCACAGAAAATCTTCGGATTCTTTGGTCCTGCATGGCTCATCAACTATGTTATGGCTGGCAACTCCGGCGGAGAAAAACCGGGCGAAGGCACATACGGCGACTGGGCAGTAGCTGAACCTCCAGTTGGATTCTTCTGGGGCGGCACATGGGTATTAGGAAGCAAGAGCTCAAAGGTTAAAGCTTCTGTAGGCGATATAATTGAGTGGATTACTCTCGATAGCTCTGAAACTGGTCTCCAGTACTTCTGGGCAAACGGAACTCTTGAAGGACCTGGCGGCACAAAGGATACTGTTGCTTCAGGTACAGTAATGAAGAAGTCCGATGGTAAGGTTGCATTCCTTGGCGATCAGAATATGTTTGACGTATTCGTTCCTGCAGGAGCATTTGCAACAGGTAAGAATAAGACTCAGTATGATGAAACTATAAATCAGCACTGGCGCGATCAGGTACGTGCGTACACAAATGGAAACAAGAGTCGCGACCAGGCTATAGCTGACTTCAAACAGTTAATAGCTGACAACCTTGATGTTATAGTTGAGTAAGAAATAATGTATGCATGGGCGGGCGGATGCCTTTCCGACCCGCCCAAATTTTATGTAATAAAATAATTTGAACTAACGCTTTACCCGGAGGTGAATTGATATGAGACGCAAGAGCGTTAGCTACGCTAAATATGGATATATTTTCTCAGCACCATTTGTACTTGCGTTCCTGATTTTTTCGCTCTACCCTATAATCTATACAGCCGTAATTGGTTTTACAGACTTAAAGGGTTTGGGCAAGACAAATTTTAAATTTTTGGAAAATCCATTTCAGAATTTCATTACGATTTTTAAGAATCCATCATTTCAGGTGTCGTTATCAAATACGGCAGTTATATGGATAATTAATTTTATCCCACAAATTTTGCTAGCACTCCTGCTCACTGCTTGGTTCACCAGCGCTCGTCGCAAAGTAAAGGGTCAGGGCTTGTTTAAAGTACTATTCTATATGCCTAACATAATAACGGCGGCATCAATAGCAATACTCTTTAACGCGCTTTTTGGATATCCTATGAGCCCAATGAATGATATACTCATGAAGCTGGGGATTATTGATACACCTACAAACTTTATGTTAGATAAGTGGACTACGCGAGGTATAGTTTCATTCATCCAGTTTTGGCAGTGGTATGGTTATACAATGATAGTACTAATATCAGGAGTACTAGGAATAAATCCTGAACTCTTTGAGGCATCGGAAATAGATGGTGCAACTGGATCACAGACATTCTTCTATGTTACACTACCATGTTTGAGGACAATCATGCTATTTACACTCGTAACAAGCTTGATAGGTGGCCTAAATATGTTCGATATACCTAGGCTGTTAGCCCTTGGTGGACCGGATAATGCTACACTTACTACAAGTGTATTCATTTACAATCAAGCATTCCAGGGAAGCTACCTGTATAACCGTGCAGCAGCTGCGAGTATGATTATGTTTGTCATAATTGCAGTATTATCGGGAGCACTGTTCTTCTTTATGCGTGATAGATATGCGTCTAGGCAAAAGAAACTTGAGAGAAAAGCGAAAAGGAGGGCTGCAGCATGAAGCATAAAACAGACTTATCAAATTACACAATGAAAACCGTAATTTACGTTGTCTGCATATTACTGTCTTTACTGAGCATAATGCCCTTCTGGATAATGCTTATGAACGCTACCCGTAGTACATTCGAGATTCAACAGAGCGCTATTTCACTTATACCTAGTACTAAATTAATGGACAACTTTGCAATTTTGCTTGGAAAGACCTTTGACCCTTGGAAGGGATTCATAAACTCCTTCACTATTTCTGCTGGTGCAACTGTTGCTACAGTATACTTTTCAGCAATTACCGCATATGCATTAGTAGCATACGACTGGAGAATGCGAAAACCCTTCTTTACATTTATAGTTGCTGTATTGATGCTTCCAGCACAGGTATCTGGTATTGGATTCTATCAATTCATGTATCGACTTCAATGGACAAATAGCTTTTTACCATTGATACTTCCAGCTATAGCAGCACCTGCAACTGTGTTCTTTATGAGGCAGTACCTATTAGCCACGCTTCAGATGGACATTGTAAATTCTGCTCGAATAGACGGGGCAGGGGAGTTTTATACATTCAATACAATTATTTTGCCGATTGTGAAACCGGCTATTGCAACCCAAGCGATATTCTCATTCGTTGCAAGTTGGAACAACCTATTTATGCCTTTGATACTTTTGACTGACAACAAAAAGTATACTATGCCAATAATGGTAAGTCTTCTCAGGGGAGATATTTACAGGACAGAGTACGGTTCGATTTATTTAGGACTGTCACTAACAATATTACCGTTGTTTGTAGTATATTTCCTACTTTCGAAGTATATAATTGCCGGTGTTGCACTTGGCAGTATCAAGGAATAACATTATAACCTGAACTATGAATAAGCTGTTCGAACATAATAAAAAGAGAATTAGTACATACAGAACAAGCCTCCTGATAAAGAAACAGGAGGCTTGTTTTATTGACTGTATGTAATTAAGCGGGAGTAGGTCATCTTTGACCAAATGATCTTCATGGTATTTAGCTTTGTCTACCTTCTATGGCACATAGTAGGATTCCTGCTGCTAAACCTAGCCGTCTGTCGAGAATGTTACCAGTATCGGGGCTAAAATCCAGGTCGAGCTTCATTATATAGGGGTTGAAACGCTGTTTGAATACTGCAACAACCTGTCCATTAATTTCTACATCAAAGGATTGTGGGATCAAATTGGTTAGAAAGCGCCTTACTATTGCCAAACCGGTATTGTCCTCCTTGATTGAGCCGATTTGGTTGTCATTTGCATCAAGAATTAACCATTCGTCTCTCAATATTGATTTTAGTCCTTTTCTTTGTAAAGCGCCAATTTTTTCACCTGTGTTTGCGTCAAAAACGTCATATGCAGCGGAGAAATCAATAATCTGTCTAGCATGGATTGTTATGAGTTCGTTCTGCATGTCCTCGCCAGTATAAAGACGAATGTCCTCTTTTAGCTTGAAGGCTTTCATCTTTGAAAACATTATAACCTGGCCGTTTGGATCAAAAACATGAAACTTAGCACCTGCAAATGTCAGTACCTTTCTGCGTATTAAATACTTCTTTAAATCATAAAGATTATTCAAATCCATCACTCCTATCATTTATTATTGATATTTTATCACATTACTAATAAATATGTATATTTTTCAACATATATTTGTATGAATATAACAGATATTCCGTATGATTATAGGCTTTATCCTATATTGAACAGAGAAAGTGGAGAATTTAGGGAATTTCAGTATAACTCAACTTTTCATTGAGGGCAACGGTTAACTCCACAAGCCTGGATGTGTCACCTATTAGAATGATTCCCTCAAGATGATTATCTACAAAGAAGTATTTTTCATAGGTGCCTTTGGCTGTGTCCCTGACTTCTTTTGTTTTATACTTAATGTTGGGATTTCTCCCATTATCGCCGGCAGCGTAAAGAGATGTGTCCATGCCTTCAAAGGTTAATGCAGGTGGGGCAAGCTTGTACTCAATATGATCCCCGGCAGCGTTGGCGCCTGCGATAATTCCCATTTCCAGTGCCTGAGGCCAGATGGCGTAATTAGTATCCTGAAAGTAAGCGCAGTCTCCGCATGCGTAGATATCGGGTACATTTGTTTCCATTTTTTCATTTACAATAACACCACGCCCTACCGAAAGACCGGCTTCTCTTGCCAAAGCAGTATTTGGACGCACTCCGCAGGAGATTATCACAAGATCTGCTGGAAATAGTGTACCATCCTCTAGTTCAACTCCAGTAACTGAACTATCGCCGGTTATTCTTTTGATTTGAGCATTGAGAATGAAATTAATGCCCTTGTTTCTGATAATGTCCGCTAAAAAGTCTCCAGCGGCATCATCAAGCTGCCGAGCCATAAGCTTTTCGAACACTTCAAGCACAGTGACATGGCAGGATTTGCTCATTTCCCAAGCCGCCTCAAGACCAAGGATGCCACCACCGATAACCACTGTATTTTTAACCTTTGGAATTAGTTTACGTATTTTCTTGACGTCAGATATACGGCGTATTGCCACAACCTCAGGCTTATTGCTGTTTAGGTTGGGAGGTATGTAGCACTCCGATCCAAGAGCGTATATGCATTTATCATATTTTAGTAAGCTACCGTCGCTGAGAGTTACAGTTTTTGTGGAGCTATCTATATTATCCGCACGGAGGCCAAGCTTGTTTATTATGTTGTTTTGCTTGTACCAGTCTACATCATGGATTGCAATTACATCGGCACTAGTAAGAGTGGACAATGCCTTTGTGAGCATAGGCCGGTTATAGCTGATGACAGGCTCATCAGATACTATTATTATGGAGCAAGAAGCGTTTCTTTTTCGAATCTCCTCTGCTGCGCTAATACCTGCTGCCCCATTGCCAATTACTAGGAAGATCTCGTCGGTATCCTTACTGAATATTACTTCCTCTTCTTCAAAAGGAACAAAGAGTTCTGGTCCTACACCACAAACTGGGCAAGTGTCCAGCGATGCATCAAATACTGCCCCACATATAAGGCATTTAACTTGTTTTGTTTTCCCCTTCAGCTTGTACTTTTCCATATGTAACTCCTTGTGCTTTTTTCATGTGAAGCATATTGTGTTGCTATACTATTATTTTATACCATCTTCCACATAAGATAAACGCATTTAGGTCAATTCGGTTTGCCCAGAGAGTTAGATGGAGACTGAACTCCACCTGATCATTCTTCTTCGTCCTATAGAGGTTAGTGTATTCTGAAGACTTGGATATTATGTATTGCCTTTCATATGTCAGCAGAGATATCTGAGTTCTCTTGGCTGTTTTCTTTTACTATACTGAACATAAGTACTATACCGAAAAGTACTATTAAGATTTCGGAGATCAGGTTCGTTA
>CAZEIH010000057.1:0-14517 GCA_964512095.1 uncultured Oscillospiraceae bacterium | reverse complement strand
CACAGGTGACTCTGCGCAGGTGACTCTACACAGGTGACTCTGCGCAGGTGACTCTGCGCAAGTGACTCTACACAAGTGACTCTGCACAAGTGACTCTGCGCAAGTGACTCTACACAAGTGACTCTACACAAGTGACTCTGCGCAGCTATTCCTGGATCTTTGCTCGAAACACCTGTGCTGCTGGTGAAAGGGGCACGTTTCTCAATTCTGCTATAGCTAATTGTCGTCTAGGTATTGCATCTTTTAGCTTCAAAACAAACAACTCATTATTTGATACAAATTGTGAGGCACTTTCTTTTAAAACATGGGCTACACCAAGACCTATCCGTGATAATTCTACTAAAAGATCCATACTTTCCAGCTCGATCTCAGGGGTGATTTTACAAGCCTTCGATGCACAGTACAGATCTAGGTTGCGCCGGGTGGAGCTTCCTTTTTGTAATAGCAGCAGTGGCAAGGTAGACAGTTCGTCAATTGAAAGCTTCCTGTTTTTTAAATGGCCAAAACGTGAAGAGGCAATGAATACATCCTTTACTTCGCAGAAGGCTTTAGTTTCGATATCCTTATCTTCAACAGGCATTGTTACAATACCCAGGTCAACAGCACCTGACTTTATGGAATCTATTATTCCAGGGGAGGTTCTGTTTACTATTTTTATCTTTATGTTTGGATATTCAACGATGAATTTCTGGAGCAGGGGTAAAAGAAGATACCGTAGTATTGTATCACCTACACCTATTTTAACCTCGCCGAGGTTGAAGGACTGCATTTCTCGAATTTTACCCTCTGCTGACTTAAAAAGATGATATGCCTGATCTACATGACCATAAAGCATTTCCCCCACTGCGGTAAGTTTAACGCTTCTTGGGCCCCTGACAAAAAGTATGCTGCCGGTGCTCTCTTCGAGATTCCTGATGGACTGACTAACAGCAGACTGCGAAATATACAGCTTTCGTGCTGCTGCGGAAAAGCTTCCAGAATTAGCTACAGTATAAAACACCTTATAGTGCTCGAAATTAATATCCATAAGCAAATCTAATACCAATCATTAAATATATTAATTTTAATTATAAATTATATCATTGTATAATTGATTTGTGAAGTGACTAATTAAGGTGAAATTGCAGGTGCTGGAAGCATAACCGAATAAAATAGCCTACTGTATCAGATATTACCTGAATAGTCACAATAAATAACGGCTGAAGGGCTGAGTAGAGGTGTATTGTATGAGTATGGACAAACTTGACAGTGTCAGTGAGAAAAATAAGGTAAGGCGAATTTTTACCGAGAAAAAAAAGGGATATGATGTCGAAGCTCAACGTATTTACCGTGATTTGAAAAGCAACCTCAATGTAAAGGGACTGGAGGATGTCCGCATCATAAACAGATATGATATCTCAGATATTACTGATGATGAGTATATGGCATCTAAAAATGTAATCTTCTCAGAACCACCTGTTGATTATGTATACGAAGAAAATGTAAGCTTTTCACCGGATGAAAAAGCCTTTGCCATTGGTCTAGTAACAGGACAATATGACCAAAGAGCAGATTCAGCTGCACAGTGCATTCAGTTTTTAACCCTGGGTGGAAGACCACGCTGTAAGGCGGCAAGGGTAATAGTATTAAAAGGAGTTATCACAGATGCTGATTTTAAAAAGGTTAGGGGATACTTGATAAATCCTGTTGAGAGCAGAGATGTAGGTATGGATAAGCCTGTTACACTGGAGATGGAAATTGTACGTCCGGACGACATTTCCAAGCTTGAGGGTTTTTCTTCAATGAACACAACCGAGCTGGAAAAATTCCATGACGAACTAGGTATGGCCATGACTGTTGAGGATTTAGAATTTTGCAGAAAATACTTTGCGCAAACTGAGCATAGAGAACCAACTATTACGGAAATCAGACTTATTGACACATATTGGTCCGATCATTGCAGACATACAACATTTCTTACAAAAATAAATGATATCAGATTTGATGATGGTGTTTTCAATACATTTGCTAAGTCTGTATATGATATGTATATCTCATCCAGAAAGTATGTATACGCCGATAGGGAAAAGGATATCTGCCTGATGGATCTTGCAACAATAGCAATGAAGGAACTACGGAAGGATGGCAAATTGGAAGATCTTGATGTCTCGGAGGAGATTAACGCATGCAGTATCGTTGTTGATGCAAAGGTAAACGGCAAGAATGAAGAATGGCTTGTAATGTTTAAAAATGAAACACATAACCATCCTACGGAAATCGAGCCCTTTGGCGGCGCATCTACATGTCTTGGCGGCGCTATTAGAGATCCGCTTTCTGGCAGATCATATGTATATCAGGCAATGAGAGTTACAGGGTGCGCTGACCCAAGAACAGCAATAGAGGATACATTACCAGGCAAGCTGCCCCAGAGGAAAATCACAATGGATGCTGCTGCCGGTTACAGCTCTTATGGTAATCAAATTGGTCTTGCAGCAGGACAGATCACAGAGATTTATGATCCTGGTTTTGTGGCCAAAAGGATGGAGCTAGGTGCGTTGATTGCCGCTGCCCCAAAGAGCAATGTAGTTAGGATGACCCCCGAGTCAGGTGACATAATAATTCTTCTAGGAGGAAGAACAGGACGCGACGGCTGCGGCGGAGCTACCGGTTCGTCCAAGGAACATGACGAAGAATCTCTTTCCACCTGCGGAGCGGAAGTACAAAAGGGAAATCCTCTTATCGAAAGGAATATTCAAAGGCTCTTTAGAGATGAAAATGTTAGCCGTATGATAAAAAGATGCAATGATTTTGGAGCAGGCGGTGTTTCTGTTGCTATAGGAGAGCTTGCTGACGGGCTGGATATCGATTTGGACAGTGTACTCACCAAATATGAAGGACTTGACGGTACAGAGCTTGCAATATCAGAGTCTCAGGAAAGAATGGCTGTAGTTATTGCAAAGGATGACAAGGCTAAATTTGTACAGGCTGCTTTTATTGAAAATTTAGAGGCTACCCAGGTGGCTGTTGTAACAGACACAGGGAGGCTGAGGATGAAGTGGCGCAACAAGACCATTGTTGACATCAGCAGGGAGTTTTTAAACACAAACGGAGTAAAACAGAATATAGATATTAGAATAACCGAGCCTGAAAAGATTAATTTTGCAGAGTTGTTGAACAAGCAGGTTATAAGCAAGAAAGACAATCTTTGTGAAGCATGGATGACGAATTTACAAAGGCTGGAGAATTGTAGCCAGAAGGGCCTGATAGAGCGTTTTGACAGTACAGCAGGAGCAGGTACAGTTCTGATGCCATTGGGAGGAAAATATCAGTTGAGTCCTGCAGAAGGAATGGCTGCCAAGCTGCCTGTAATAGATGGCGACACAGATACCGGCACATTGATGACATTTGGATACAACCCTGCAATTTCTAAATGGAGTCCTTTCCACGGAGCAGTATTTGCAGTTGTTGAAGCAATGGCAAAGGTAGTTTCAATGGGAGGAGATTACCGGAAAGTTAGGATGACATTCCAGGAATATTTTGAAAAACCGGGAAAAGACGCTTCAAGATGGGGAAAACCATTTAGTGCCCTACTTGGCGCATACTACGCTCAGATGAAGCTTGGTATACCGTCTATAGGTGGTAAGGATAGCATGTCTGGTACCTTCAAGGATATTGATGTGCCTCCGACACTGGTAGCCTTTGCAGTTTGTGTAAACGATGTCCAGAGCATGATGTCTACCGAGTTTAAAAATGCAGGAAGCCAGGTTGTGATGGTTAATGTCACAAGAGATTCAAATGAATTACCTGATTTCAACCAGCTTGACAGAACATATACAAGAATACATGAATTGATCAGCCAAGGTAAAATTACAGCAGCTCACTCTGTACGTCAGGGCGGTGTGGCAGAAGCTATCAGCCGTATGTGCTTTGGTAATATGATTGGTATAGAAATGGCTAATATAGATGCAGCTGAGCTGTTTATGCCGGATTATGGTTCCATCATAGTTGAGGTGAAGCAGGGCGAAGATGCTGGTAAGATCTTTGAAGGTCTTGAATATCGTGTAATTGGTTCTACTACAAATAAATCAGCGATTTCTGTTAATGGAACAGTTATTGAGTTGAAAGAACTGCTCCAGGGCTGGATGGAGCCATTGGAAAATGTATTCCCGACAAAAGTAGCTGCCAATGATCAAAAGATAGAAACCTTCAGTTTTAATGCGGGATCCGACTTCAAAAAATCATCAGCTACAAAGAATATTGTCAAGCCCAGAGTGTTTTTACCAATTTTCCCAGGTACAACCTGCGAATATGAATCGACAAAAGCATTTGAGAATGCCGGAGCGCAGACAGATGTCTTTGTATTACAGAATCTAACACCTGAATGCATTAAAGAAACCATAGCAACTTTGGCAGAGAAAATCAAAAATAGTCAAATAGTTATGTTCCCAGGCGGTACCAGTGCAGGTGATGAGCCTGAGGGAGCAGGTAAGCTTATTAATGCCATTTTCGCAAACCCATATATTAGAGAAGCGTTGATGGATCTGATTAAAAACAGAGATGGCCTTGTACTGGGCATAAGTAACGGTTTCCAGGCTCTTATGAAGCTAGGGCTGCTACCTTATGGCGAGTTCAGGGAAAGGGAGGCCAATAGCCCCACACTGACCTTCAATACAATAGGCAGACATGTCTCATGCATGGTGGAGACTAGAATTGCATCCAACAAATCTCCGTGGTTCAGTAATGTGGAAACTGGTGATATTCACACGGTGGCAGTATCACATGGAGAAGGTAGATTTGTTGCTAGTGAAGAGATGATTAAGACACTGGCTGCCAATGGCCAGATTGCTAGCCAGTATGTTGATTTTGAAGGCAAGGCAACAAATGATATCCGGTTCAATCCTAATGGATCAATGTTCGCTATTGAGGGTGTTACGAGCCCAGATGGCAGGATACTAGGCAAGATGGGCCATTCCGAGAGAAAAGGCTCAAATGTGTGCATAAATGTACCGGGTAATAAGGATCAGATGCTGTTTGAAGCAGGCGTTAGGTATTTTAGATAAACTGAGTAAAGGTGCCAGGCACGTCACATAGACACTTATTTATCCAAACATAGATAATAAGTGTCTATGTGACGTGCCTGGCACCTTTTATTCCTGCATGAACCATACTTTTCTCAGGTGGGTGTAATACAGTAGGTGGTTGGAAACACAGCAGGAACAAACAGCGTCGCCGGTCCCGTGCTACCATAGGCGGTAAAGCTTCGTCTGAGGCTGCCCTCGGTAGTGTTGTTTATATATAATGGGTGTGTTGCCTAATAACATATTTTAGAATATAATAATACTCTGATTGAAACAAAGTAGGTTACGGTATAAATACTATAATTTAAGGGGATTTTACGCACTAATGTAAGCAAAAATATTCGTCATTGAAAAATCAAGGGGGTTTAAAATGAACAAAAAAAAGCTTAGTATATTATTTGTATCAGCAGAAATGTCTCCCTTTGCTAAAACCGGCGGGCTGGCTGATGTAGCAGGTTCACTGCCGAAAGCCCTGGCGGAGCTAGGTCATGATGTACGGGTAGTTATGCCCAGATACCGCATGATAAAGGGAGATTTTGAATATGTAACAGATTTTCCTGTACAACTTGACCAGTCCATTGAAACATGCGTAGTCAGAATGACAGAACTACCATACAAACTAAAAAACAGAAAAAAGAACCTAAAAGTATATTTTACTGATAGTTATAAATTCTTCGACAGGGATGGAATATATGGTCATTTTGATGACGCAGAGCGTTACGTATTCTTCTGCAAGGCAGTACTAAAAATGCTCCCCAAAATCGGATTCAAGCCTGATGTAATACATTGCAATGATTGGCATACAGGACCATTATGCCTCCTATTAAAGGAGCAGTATAGCAATAAAAAAGAATACAAAAATATTGCCACCCTGTACACAATCCACAATCTAGAATATCAGGGACATTTTACAAGCTACGTAGTAAATCTTCTAAATACAAGCTTCGATGTTTTCGACTCAGAAAAAGCCGAGTTCTACGGAATGTTTAACTTTATGAAAACAGGGTTGGTATATTCGGATACAATAAGCACTGTCAGCCAAGTGTATTCCGAGGAGATAAAAACACCTCAATATGGTGAGCGTCTTGAAGGACTTCTGCAAAAGCGATCAGATGATCTCTTTGGTATTCTTAATGGCATAGACTATACTGTATTTAACCCGGAAACGGATAAATCAATTGTCAAGAACTTCAACAAGGATAGTATCGAAGACAAGAAATTTAACAAAACTGCCCTTCAGAAGGAAATGGGATTACCAACCAGTGATATTCCTGTAATTGGACTAATTTCAAGGCTATCAGGTCAGAAAGGCCTAAACCTGATTATTGACCGAATAGACGAGATGCTGTCAAAGGATATGCAGTTTGTATTACTGGGCACTGGAGACGAATATTATCACGATCAGTTCAGGAGAATAGTTGAGCAGTATCCTGACAAAATTGCTATCCATCTGGGCTTCCACGCAGAGCTTGCTCAAAGGATATATGCCGGCAGTGATATGTTCCTTATGCCATCAAGATTTGAGCCATGTGGCCTTGGGCAAATGTTCAGCCTGCGCTATGGTACAATCCCGGTTGTTAGAGCCACCGGTGGCCTTGCTGAGACAATCATCGACTATAATAGCGATAATGAAAATGGCAACGGTTTCTCCTTCAAGAATTTCTCCGCAGACGAGATGATGGACGCTATTAGCAGGGCGATAAACGTGTACACACAATCACCAGAGCAGTGGAATGGGCTGGTTACCAGAGCAATGGAGTCAGATTTCTCATGGAACGCGTCTGCCAAAAGGTATGAAGAACTATACCATCATACTATTAACAAAAGGAAAAATGGATGACTAAAAAGGAAAAAGTCAAAGAAATAATAGAGAATTTGGAGATAATGTACCCGGACGCTGATTGCTCGCTGGACTATAAGAATCCATTGCAACTCATGGTTGCAACACAGCTGGCAGCTCAGTGTACCGATGCCAGGGTAAATATAGTTACAAAGGACTTGTTTGAGAAGTATAAAACAGTCTATGATTTTGGTGGTGCTGATTTACAGGAATTAGAGCAGCTAATAAGATCTACAGGATTTTATCATAATAAAGCGAGAAACATTATTGCAGCCTGTAAAATGATAATATCTGATTTTGGGGGAAGTGTTCCCTCGGATATGGAAAGTCTGTTGAAGCTTCCAGGGGTAGGCAGGAAAACAGCAAATTTGCTCCTAAATGACTGCTTCGCAATACCGGGAATAGTTGTCGATACCCATGCAAAAAGGCTGTCAAAAAGATTGGGATTGACAAAGAAAGAGGATCCTGAAAAAGTTGAATACGACTTAATGAAGATAATCCCCAAAGATAAATGGGGAAGCTTCTGCCATCAACTGGTTTATCATGGAAGAGCTTTATGCAATGCAAGAAAGCCTAAGTGCGAAAAATGTGATCTTAGAGAATATTGCGATTTTCCTAGTAGTAATGATTTGCAAAATAATAGCCAAAAAGGTAAAAAGACAAAATAATCAAAGATGTTTTGTTGAAATATATTGGAATGGGTAGTATCCTAATATATAATATAGGTATGGTTGCTAAATATAAAAGAAATGACTACTAGCTAAGCTGAATTGCGAGTCTTTGATATTGTCGGCAAGATTTAGGGGGCATTATCACTGAGGTACATGAAGGATAGAAAATATACTACATATGAGTACTATGAACTGATTTACTTAAGAACGACTCTTGTCTTTCTTGTAGTTTCGGCATTAGTATATTTTGCGCAAAATATCTTCTTCACGGAAACCCCCTTCATCTTTGATCCGGCTCAGAGAAAAAGACAAATTATTACTTTTGTTGCATGTATAATTGTTTTTGGAATCCATTATTTCAGGTACTACCTCTACAAAAGGTCTTTGCTAGAGAATAAGCTAGTCTATTGTGCTGAAAAGCTCGTATCCCTGCTGGTACTATCGCTAATTGTCATGAATTCAGGAATCGGTTCATGGTTCTATATTGGTTTTTCGCTGCCGATAATTATGGCAACTTATACAAAAGGTCCAAAATGCGGATATGGAATTTTGCTTTTTTCATTTTTTAATCACTTGCTTCTATATTACATAAAAAACATTTCTAATGTAGATACTCAAGGTATTAAACTAAGCAATGAGCAAATGTCTTTCTTTGCATACTACATAATGTTTGCTATAGCGGTTTATTTGTTCGGCAGGCTATATGAATGCAGGATTGAAGAGGAGATAAATAATAAATTCAAAGTAGAACAATATGAAGAGCGTTGCATGGCATTAGAGTCAAATAGTGATGATATCAAACAAAAATATGACAGGTTGTTCTACAATACAGGTAAGCTTGAGGAATCCAATAAATTGCTTTCAAAAACTATCGCTGAGTTTTATACACTTAACCAAATCAGCCAGGCTATTGGTTCCATACTCGATACCAAAGAATTGCTAAAGCGTTTGAATGATATAATTGTGGGAGTAATGGGAGTAAGCTATTCAACTATTGTGTTACACGATGAAAATACCAACCGTTTGAAGGTTCACACAACAAATATATCAAATATAAGTGAGCTGGCAACTATCACTGATAATATTAACTGCGGAGTGTTGGATGATGCATTGAATAAGGGTGTGTATATCCTCGAAAATAATGTCGATTATCTCCAGTATCTCTTTACTTGTGGAAGAAATATTAATTCTCTTATGTGCATCCCCCTCAATACAAGCTCGAGAAAGTATGGATTAATTTTGGTTGAGCATACGATTAGTAATGCTTTTGATGAAGAAAATGTGCGTTTCCTCACCATAATTGCCCAGCAGGTAGGTATAGTAATGGAAAATGCTGAGCTGTACTACCAGATGAAGGAGGTAGCCAGGAGGGATGGCTTGACAAAGGTTTATAACAGACAATATTTCCAGGAACGGTTGGAGAGAGAATTTAAGGAGGCAAAAAATGAGGGGTATCCATTATCGCTTGCCATATTCGACATTGATCATTTTAAGAGATTTAATGATACATATGGCCATATGTTTGGAGACAGAGTCCTTATATCTACTGCTGAGGTGGTTAAAGTAGCTCTTAGGAAGGATGATATGATTGCAAGGTTTGGGGGAGAGGAGTTTATCATCCTATTTCCAAGGACTAACCTATCCGATGCCTATGAAAAGGTTGAGAGATTGAGAAAGGTAATAGCTGAGAATATAGTCGAGGATAATCTGATAAGTGCGTCAGTTACAGCCAGCTTTGGAGTGTCGTCCTTTGACGAATGTGCATTCAACGAAAATGATCTAGTGAGAACAGCAGATGATGTGTTATATGAGGCTAAAGCTGCAGGACGCAACTGTGTAGTAACCGCAAGGAAGCTATATGATTATTAATTATGGTTATTCTTTAATTATTATAGACTTTTGCATATGTTCAAATATTTCATTATATTTTTCATCCCAGTTTTCTTCAGGAACAAAATAGCTTAGTCTGTACATATTGCTGTTGCGCTTTATGAAAAACTCCGAAGCCTTAAAAAATCCACTACCGACAGCAACAGAATAATCCCAAAAGATGCCTTCATCGCCAGAAAGCTCCTTTTTCTTAATATCGAAGTATTTATATGAATTTTGAGAATCAGCAATAGATTTTTCTAAAAAGGATTCTAGGTCATCTTCTAGAATCCACACCTGAAAGAAGCCGTGAGAAGCAGTTTCTTTCTCTCTGAAGGATATATGATGTAATATTTCACCACCATGAAAATTATGAACCTCCAATTGGTAGTCTGATGGATAATCAAAGCTGAAATTATCTTGTGCAGATTTATAGGTAGTGAACTGCTTTGGTTCCGATTTGGCGTTGCCATAAAAAAGCCTAGTATGGCCAAGTAAACAGGTTACAATTGAGAATGAAGTAAGGCAAATCATTAAAGATACTAATATCAGCAATAGCCTTTTGTTTATGTTTGGGAAATATAAGAACATCACAACACTAAATCCATACTACGAAATTCGTTATATACAATTATATGAAGCAGGAACGAAAGTGATGATTAATTAAAGTCATGTGTTACTAGACATGCACCAATAGTACAATCCAACGTATCATGGTAATATCAGACATTTTAGAGAGGGAGTCGTTGTATGAGAATTTTGGTAGTGAAAATGCCTAAATTTTTTGGAAACTTGATTAAGAAAGTACTTAGAATGAACTAAAATGATGTACAAAATCAAAGCGACATAAAAAGTGACAGTAGACTTTTTATGTCGCTTCGATATAAATATAGAGCTTGTTTAGCTCAAAGGATCGGATGTTTTTAGACTGCCCTTGTTACCTTGTTGGAACGTAGGCATCTCGAGCATACTTTTACAGTCTTATGTGTGCCATTTTCAATAACCCTGACTTTTCTAATGTTGGGCTTCCATGACCTGTTTGTTCTTCTTATCGAGTGACTGACATTATTGCCAAATACCGTATCCTTGCTGCAAATTTCACATTTTGCCATTTATATTACACCTCCTTTAAGTGGAGCTAAATTCTCACAAAGCAATAACTATTTTAACACAGTATAACCGAATACCGCAAGGTATTTTTGAAATTTCTTGGAATTCTATAAATAAGGTATGGCAAAAGGAGGGATGTTATATTAGAATTATAGCATAGATTGACCATAGTCAAATGATTAGCAGGAGATATGTAATGTACCAAAGGTCCGAACTACTAGGAAAACCACTACAGTATTTAAAAGGTGTAGGAGAAGCGCGAGCGGCTCTATTTCACAAGCTTGGCATTTTTTCTGTTGGTGATGTGATTTCTCATTACCCAAGGGATTATGAGGATAGGAGTAAGCTGAAAAAGCTAATTGAGCTTCAGGACGGAGACCAGTGCTCCTTTGAAGGCACTATTGCATCAAAGGTGGTATTATCTAGACCTCGTAAGGGGCTTACAGTTTGTAAGGTCAGTATTAGAGATAACAGCGGAATGATTAATGCAACATGGTTTAATCAGCCATACCTAAAAGATACCTTAAAGCTTGGAGAGAGTTACTTGTTCTTTGGTAAGATTACTAGACGAAGGACTCTTGAAGTATTGAATCCGGTTTATGAAAGAATACATGAGTCTGGTCCCAAGAATACATGCAGAATTATACCTGTCTACCCCTCGACTGGCAAATTGACCCAAAACATTATTAGAAGAATAATAAGAAATGCATTAGAATATGCCGGAAGCAATCTTGAAGATATACTTCCACAGTGGGTAAAAGACGAATATCAGCTTACTGATGCCCAATATGCAGTAAATAACATACATTATCCTGAAAGCGATGATGGCTTTCTAAAAGCCCGTGAAAGACTGGTTTTTGAAGAATTGTTTCTGCTACAAATTGCCCTTATGAGCTTAAAAAATGCTTCGGAAAGGACAAAAGCTGGTATTCGCTTCAGTGCTGTGGCTGAAGTTGGAGAATTTATTAATGGTCTGCCATTTAGGCTTACAAATGCACAGCAAAGGGTACTTACTGAAATCGAAGGCGATATGGAAAGCAGTAATGTGATGAATCGTCTTGTGCAGGGGGATGTGGGGTCAGGAAAGACCATAGTTGCTGTACTTGCCCTTATTAAGGCAGTAAAATGCGGTTATCAGGGTGCATTTATGGCACCAACAGAAATATTGGCAGGACAGCATTACAATACGATTACAACGCTGGTAGAGCCTTTGGGTATTAGGATTTGTATGCTTACAGGAAGCACTGGCGCAAAGGAATCTAGGCGGCTTCTTGAGGAAATTAGTTCAGGTGGCATTGATATTGTTATAGGTACTCATGCATTGTTGGAAGACAAGGTGATTTTTGAAAAACTCGGGCTTGTTGTTACTGATGAGCAGCATAGGTTTGGAGTTAGACAGAGAGCTGTTCTAGGCAGAAAAGGGGTCAATCCTGATATACTTGTCATGACTGCAACCCCTATTCCAAGGACGCTAGCACTGATACTTTATGGAGACCTCGACATTTCTATCATTGATGAGCTTCCCCCAGGTAGAAAAAAAGTGAAAACATATGCTGTTGGTTCCACAATGAGAGAGAGAATCAATAGCTTTATAAGAAAGCAGGTTGGGGAAGGAAGACAGGTTTACATAGTATGTCCGCTGGTTGATGAATCAGAGGCTATAGAAGCTAGATCTGCTTCAGAGCTGTCGGCGGAGCTTGCTAAAAAAACCTTCAGTGATCTTAATGTAGGATTAATACACGGAAAAATGAAATCTGCCGAAAAGGATGATGTCATGTCCCGGTTTGTTGCAGGAGATGTAGATATTCTTGTTTCTACAACTGTGATTGAGGTTGGAGTTAATGTTGCCAACGCAGCACTAATGGTCGTAGAAAATGCTGAAAGGTTTGGACTGTCTCAGCTACATCAGTTAAGAGGTAGGGTGGGTAGAAGCGAGTATCAGTCATATTGCATACTATTCAATGATAGCAAGTCGGAGATAGCAAAAGAAAGAATGAGTGTGATGGAGAAGACTGCGGACGGCTTTATAATTTCGGAAAAGGATCTTGAATTGAGGGGACCGGGAGATTTTTTTGGTACGCGACAGCATGGTATTCCGGATTTAAAAATTGCCAATTTATATAGAGATGTGGAAATACTGAAAAAGGCCCAGGAAGCAGCGCAAAAGCTTTTTGAAATTGATAGAGGGCTGAAGGCTAAGGACAATCAGCTGCTTGGGCAGGCAGTTAAGGAAAGATTTTCAGGAGTCATAAAATCTATTAGCATGAATTGACGACTAGGGGCAGGAAAACTATATAAGGGGTGAGTGGAATACTCAGAGTTATTTCTGGAAGTGCAAAGGGGCATGGACTTAAAACAATAAAAGGCGACACAACTAGGCCTACATCAGATAAAGTAAAAGGCGCTCTATACAATATTATTGCATCATATGTGGAGGGTAGCAATGTCCTAGATATGTTTGCAGGTACAGGCAGTATGGGGATTGAAGCTATTAGCAGGGGGGCAGCCTCAGCAGTGTTTTTTGACAAAAGCCAACATTGCTGTTCTGTTATTAAGGATAACTTACGGCATACAAGGCTTACCGAAAAAGCTTCAGTATACAATGTCGATTTTGCCACTGGTATTAAAAAAATGCAACAGAAAGGACGCAAATTCGACATTATTATAATGGATCCACCATACAATAAAAAATTTATTCAAGAAGCATTAAAATTATTGACAATAAATGATATAATAGTGGACGATGGAATAATTATTGCTGAACACAGTGGAATAGATAAACTACCTGAAGGCTGTGGAAGCTTTAAAGTGATTGACACTAGGAAATATGGTGATACAATGATAACGATATATAAGGATGGTAATAAGGACTAATGATTTTAGTATATCCAGGAAGTTTTGATCCCGTTACAAATGGGCACATTGATGTTATTGAAAGGGCTGCATGTATCTGTGATAAGCTTATAGTAGCAGTAGGCAGCAACGAAAATAAGAAGCCTTCGTTTACAGTAGAAGAGCGTTTAGATATGATTATGACAGCTATCGGTAAAAGGGATAATATTCAGGTAGTGGGATTCAAAGGGCTTTTAGCCGACTTTGCAAAAGGTGCCGGAGCAAAGGCAGTGATAAAAGGTCTAAGAGCAATGTCGGATTTTGAATATGAGTTTCAAATGGCACTTTTGAATAAAAAACTGGAACCGGATATGGAAACTTTATTTATGATGACAAATGTAATGTATTCGTATCTCAGTTCCAGTGCAGTAAAAGAAATTGCAAGGAATGGTGGGAGCATCGATGGACTTGTCCCGGACTGCATCAGGGAAAGAATAGTAAAGAAGCTGGCCTGCAGATAGATCATTAGGGGGTTAAATTAATGGAGATACTTGCTATACTGGAGACTTTGGAAGATTTAGTTGAAAAAAGTGTTGGCGTTCCATTTTCGGGGAAATGCCTTGTTGATAAGGAAGAGATCCTTGAAATAGTCAAGGAACTCAGGTTAAAGCTACCTGACGATATAAAGCAGGCAAAGTGGGTCAAGGAAGAGCGTCAGCGAATACTTTTGGATGCCCAAAAGGAATCTTCCAATATGCTAAAGGATGCTGAAAGCAAAATAGCGTCTATGGTTGACGAGCATGAGATAACACAAAAGGCCTATGAGCAAGCCAACGAAATAGTTGCAGCTGCTCAGAAAAATGCCCGTGAAATCAGGCTGGGCACCAAGGACTATGCAGATAATATACTGAACAAAGTGGAAGAAATACTGAATGATACATTAGAGGTAATAAAAACAAATCGTGAGGAGCTCAAATAGAGCTCCTTTTCCGTTGTAGTTTTTAGGGACATTAGTTTTATAGTTTTAAGTTTTAGGGACACTTCTGCCAAATAGCCACATACTTGACACATTTAACCATGCGATATATAATCTAATCAATTCAGGAGAGTGATTAGAATGCCAAGAGTAGCAAGGAGA
>CAZEIH010000056.1:0-14571 GCA_964512095.1 uncultured Oscillospiraceae bacterium | reverse complement strand
CCCTTGAAAATATAAGGTTTAATAAAAAACTAGGGGTGTAAAACTTTACACTACCCGCATAAAATAGGAGGTAGTATAATGAATACGTTCAAATTTTTTCAAAGGCTTGGTATTTTTGTGATCGCAGGTATCGTCTTCTTTATGTATTGTATTCCTGTTAATGCGAAGACGGTAAAGCAGTTGTATCCTGATAGTTCGGTTGTCCTAGCTGAAAACTTACCGGCAGGCTCCCATACGACTACATTTTATGTGGATCAAGCACACCCATCGGCCAGTGACCTAAATCCAGGGACGGAAAGCCTGCCATGGCTTACTGTACAAAAGGCGGCGAATACACTGAACCCGGGGGAAACCGTCATAGTAAAGCCAGGAAGCTATGAAGCCATAACGATAAAGCGAAGTGGGACCAACGAGAACTATATTACCATCAAGGGTGTTTCTTCGCCGGATATGTCGCTTATGGACAGTAATGAAATCTATGATCCCGCACTTAAGAATTACCTTCCGGCAAACGCAGAGAAGAATGCCGTCATTAAGGGAATTACCTTCCAGGGGTCTGAATCACAGTATGTCGAATATGTCCGTGTTGAGAATTTCGAGATCACTTCGGCTAGCGAACCTACCTGGAACAGGTGGGTCTATTTCAGAAATGCCCGTCATATAGAATTGAACAATAATTTTATTCATGAAAGCAAGGGCCAGAGCTCATACGGCCATGCTGCAGATAATATTGTGATCCGAAACAATACATTATATCGCATACTAAACGTGGGTTTGACCCTGTATGGGAAAAACTGGATCATTGAGGATAACGAGATTATGCATGGAGTTATTTACAACACGTTCACCGGTGAAAAATTATCCGGTGATTGCGATGCACTCAGATTCTTTGGTACGGGGCACATTATCAGAGGAAATTTTGTCCATGATTACCTTGATGAAGAAGCAGCCGGTCACATTGATGCCATGCAGACCTTCACCAACAATCCGGAATATAACTTTGCCCACGATATTTTAATCGAAAGAAACTATTTCTCAAACTTTGCTCAAATGCTGATGACAGCAGATGCAAATGAGCAGCAAAGCGGCGGAACAGACACCTTAAGCGGTATAACATTAAGGAACAACATATTTATTGGCTCAAGGGCTGCTGGCATACTTCTTGGGGTGAATGTAAACAATGTTACCATTGTCAACAACACGCTCGTCGACACGGAGAATACCGGGCTTAGCATCGCTAACAATTGTCACCATACGGTGGTTTTAAACAACATTTTTTATAATAACGGCGGGGGTGCACAGATATACCGGGAAAGCAGCAAACCCGGATCGATGTTTGATTATAACCTGCACTACCCGGATTGGTCCTATCCACCGAAACAGCCTGAATATAACATTAACAGCATTATTGGTGAAGACCCAGAGTTTGTCAATTTGGAAAACCCCTTAGGTGACGATGGAATACCCTTTACCAACGATGATGGGTTAAGGCTTCAAAAAGGGTCGCCGGCAACAGAAACCGGCGTATTTGGCAGTGATATGGGTGCTTATGGCAGCTTCAACGACAAAGCAGCACCTTCTGCGCCATCCGGGCTTCAGGTAACAGGAGCAGTTTCGAATGAAGTGAATTTAGAGTGGAATGAATCCAATGACAACACCGGGGTTTATGACTACATCATTCACCGGGATGGGAAGAAGATTGGTACCAGTCCCTTCCTAAGTTACAAAGATGCAACCGTAACAGATGGCAATTCATATACTTATACCGTTTCAGCCGTTGATTTCTCTGGCAACGAAAGCGCAGTTTCCAATCAAGTGGTCGCCGTAACGGCCGCCGATACGGTTGCTCCGCGAATTATATCCCTTTCTGTTGGCCACAATCAAAACGAATTGATTGTCGAGTTCAATAAGAAGCTGGATCCTGCCAGTGCTGAAACTGCAGCAAACTATGTTCTGAATAATGACATCACGGTATTATCCTCATCGCTTGACGCAGATGGACGAACTGTGACGTTGACTACAAGCCCGTTGCAGAAAAACGTGGAATACACTTTAACAGTTAATGGGGTGCTCGATCGTGCAGCAACACCGAACATAATAATGCCCGATACACTGGTTGTGTTTACGTGTATCATGCCCCGTGATGACTTTGCAGACCGCAATATGGATGGGTGGACAGTTATCGATGAGGGCGATATATCTGCTCCTTCAAGCTGGGGGTTTTCTAGTTATAACGGTGTATATCAAACCTCCTGGATTTATAACGGTACAGGAAGAACTGTGGATAACCGCCTGGGTACATTTGCCTATTGGGATGAACAAGCGGCGCTAAACTGGGATAATTACGAATTATATGCCGAAATAATTTCGATGGAAAGTGCATTCGGTCTTCTATTTCGATACCAAAATCCATTGAATTATTACAAGCTCGAGTTTGATTCCAGACAGGATTTCAGGAGGCTCATCAAGAAAGTGAACGGGGTCGAAACAGTTTTAGCAAGTACCGATGGAAGCTATCCTCTAAGCGAGATGAATAAAATCCGTGTAAATGTTCATAACGATCAAATCTATGCTTATATCAATGATGAAGATATTTTTGGCGGCCCGGTAACGGACGGTTCCTTACCAATGGGTTCTGTTGCACTTTATACATGGCTTAACAGAAGCGCATCTTTTAGTAATATCGAGGTGCGCAGGGTGAGATTCTCTGCTGAGGCAGACACTCAGCCTCCTTCTGTTCCGAAGGGCTTAAGTGCTTCTGTCCAATCAAACAGCTCTGTCAACCTCAGTTGGGGACCTTCAAGTGATAATGTGGGGGTGGCTGGTTACCGGATTTACAGAAATGGTGTACAAGCAGCCACAAGCGCTGTTAACAGCTACACCGATACAGGTCTGGCTTCCGGGACAGAATACAGCTATTCAATTGCGGCATATGATGCGGCGGGAAACACCAGTGCTAAATGCCCTGAAGTGATAGCAACGACTGGAGTAGGGCCGACGGATCCAGACGATCCGGACAATCCAGACGATCCGGACGATCCGGACGATCCGGACAATCCGGACAAACCAGACGATCCGGACAATCCGGACAAACCAGACAATCCGGACAATCCGGACAAACCAGACAATCCGGACAATCCGGACAAACCAGACAATCCGGACACGCCATCTACACCACCAGATGATGGCGACCAGGACGAAATGGTTCCAATGATTGAAGAGGAAGATCTTATCACAAAGGATTATCCTGAAATGGTGGAGCAACTGGAGCGTTTATATGAAAGTGCTGATATTAGAGATAACAAATTAAATCCTACTTATAGTGCCATGATGAAAAGGGAGCCGGTGATATCCTTGACTCCCAAGCGTCAGAATAGATTGAAGGAGTTGGCAAAGCTCACCTTCGGTGATATCAAGGGTAATGAGTGGTACGCCTCCCATATCCCCATGGCGGTATACCGCAAGCTTGTAAACGGGTTCCCGGATGGCACCTTCAGGGGCAGTAACCAGGTTACGTGTGCAGAGTTTCTGACAATGATGGCCAGGTTCAACAACTCTGAGGGATTGATAAAGCAAAAAGCTGAACAGGATGCCCAAAGCAGGGCTAGCATAGTGAAGCTTATGGGTGATGCCTGGTATACCAACTATATCGTTGTTGCCCAAGACGGTTTGATATATCCGGATCAATATACCCGGGAGTCCATCCAGAAGCCCATGACCCGCGGTGAGGTATTCTACGCCTTGGCAAATTACCTTTGGAGCGAAGATATCCAAGAGGGCGGGAAGTATTATCAGATGGCGGTGGATAATAAGCCTTCTGCATTTGGCGATACAACAAAAACTGTTAATCTAACCAAACCGGAGGCCAATGGTTCTACTGCAAAAAGCTACAACTGGTACAGCCAGCTGGTACGTGCTTTAGAAAATCCTGAAGCCGGTGTTCCAATGGACTTTTATCCTTCCATAATGTGCCTGAAGGACAAGGGCATACTGCTAGGCAACAAGGGAGAGAGCAAGTGGAACGATCCGATTTCCAGAGCGGAGGCCCTTGCACTGTTTGAGCGACTAGCAAAGGTATGGGGCGAGGAAAGTAATTAGGGGTCAGCGTCTTCTGAAGACATAGATTAAACCTATTAATTGGATTGTGTAAAGTAGCTTATGAAAAACAGCCCAAAGCAATAAAAGATCTAACATGTTTGTCAAATATGCAGGTTTAGGTAGCACTCGGCAGACGGACTGCTCAAATATGCAGGTTTAGATAAAAAATTTGAAGAAAACAATGGGATTTTTAACCATCTAGTCAACATAAATCGTTAATGTGCATTTATGTTGACTTAAAACAGAATTAACCTTCCCATTAGTTGCAAATTTGAGCAACTACTAGAATCAATTAGTTGAGCTGCATATAACAATATAAATCGAGTGTAATTACTTTACGCTAACATAAATTGTTAGGAGGAATATGAATGAAAAAGCTGATTCTTAGAATGGTTTCATTAATTGTTGCAATGTGTATTGTCTTTAGCATTTGCACAGTAGTTCATGCAATCAAAACTGAAGAAACAAGGGGGGCAAATGAGCTCAAAGGCCACTGGGCTGAGGAAACCCTCACCGAGTGGGTAAGGCTGGGATTGCTAATGGGAGATAACAAGGGTAATTACAATCCTAACAGCAAAATCACCCGAGCAGAGTTCATGGCCCTTGTAAACCGTGTGATGAAATACACAGTAAAAAGCGACAAGGTCAGGGAATTTTCAGATATTTCACCTAACAAGTGGTACTATGATGACGCTTCAAAAGCCCTCGGGGCAGGATACATAAACGGCACAACTGCTACTACGCTCTCTCCTGAGGAAACAATTACAAGGGAGCAGGCTATTACGATTATCTCCAGAATAAAGGGTATTGATCAGGATGGTGACACCAGTATCCTGTCTGTGGCTATGGATTCTGCCGTAATAGCAAGCTGGGCAAAGGGGCCTATTGCAGGAGCAATCCGAGAAGGCCTTGTGACTGGTAGTAATGGAAGGATAAACCCAAAAGCAGATACAACACGTAGCGAAGCCACTGTCCTTCTAGATAGGGTACGAACTGATACAAGAACATATTATTTTGCAGGTACATATGGGCCGGAGAGTGGTACAGCCACAGCGGGGAACATTGTTATAGCCTCACCGGGCATAAAGCTGTGGAACCTTATAGTGACCGGCAATCTGGAGATAGCCGATATTGTCGGCGACGGAGAGGCTACTCTTGATAATGTAGTCATACAGGGAGACCTTGTTGCCAGAGGCGGTAAACCGACGATAATAGCTGCTGCTACTGCTGTTGTTGCTGATGACGATACCTCAGGCAACGATTCAGGCAGCCTCGGCAGTGGTAGTGGTGGCTCAGGCAGTGGCGGTTCGGGTGGTAGTGGCGGCGGTGGCGGCGGCAAAGAGAAAGATACCTCAGTTCTCACAGGTATTTCAATAAGCAGCCAGCCATCTAAGCTGACATATGAACTAGGTGAAACACTGGATTTGACAGGGCTTGTTGTGAAGGGAAGCTATTCCGACAACACAACAAAAACAGAAAAGGTTACAATGAGCAATATTTATGGTTTTGATTCGTCCACAGCAGGAGAAAAGACAATAACCGTTACGGTCAGTGATAAAATAGCTAGCTTCAGCGTTAATGTGAGATCATCAGAGCAAGGGCCTGATACTGTGGCGCCCAGTGTACCGACAGGGCTCACTGGTACAGCAGTATCTTCTGCCGTAGTCAACTTAAGCTGGATAGCCAGTACCGATAACGTGGGTGTATCCAGTTACCGCATTTACCGTGGTGGCAATGAAGTCGGCACAAGTACCACGACAAGCTACAGTGACACAGGACTTACGGCCGGTACGTCCTACAGCTATGCTGTATCGGCATACGATGCTGCCGGTAACGAGAGTAATAAAAGTAGTTCGGTGAACATAAAAACCAGGACCAATAACGATCCTGCTACTTATACCTTAAATGTTGTTGCAGAACACGCCAGCCTTACGTTTATTCCTGATAAAGAAGCCTATTCTCCGGACGAGCAGGTTAAAATCACGGCTGTGCCTCATGATGGGTACGGTTTTGGACACTGGTACGGGGATGCCTATGGGACGCTGGAGCAGATAACCATAACAATGGATGACAACAAAACGCTTTATGCCTTTACCCCTGAAAAGAAGACAATTACACTCCCGGGCGGGGTGACAATGGATTTTGTGCGCATCCCTTCCGGAAGCTACACGATGGGCAACATCAACCAGAATCCATGGGCTTCTCAAAATTACCCACAGTTCGCTCACCGTGTAAACATTGCTTATGAGTTTTATGTTCAGACCACCGAAACGACACAGGAGCAGTTGATTGCTATAATGGGGGAAAACTCCATTGACGCTAATAATTATACGGATGCGAATGTAGAATGGATGCGTGGGAATAAAAAGCCGGCAGTTAATTTGCCATGGGGCGATACTCCGGGAATGTGGGATGACCTTGATGCCCACGGGTTTATCAATGAACTGAATGAGAAGGGGCTTGGTGAATTCCGTCTTCCTAGCGAAGCGGAATGGGAGTATTTTGCCAGGGGACCTCAAACAAATCCATACCGCGATGCACCCTACTTTTTCGGGGAAGCAGATGGAATCCTGCCCGTTGATTCTTCTTCTTTCAAGTTGGATGAATATGCATGGTGGGGCCGAAGTGCAAACCCATCCTCCGGTCTTCCGGAAACAGCCCGGCTTCTTCCGAACCCTTATGGGCTCTATGACATTTATGGCAACGTCTATGAATGGTGTGAAGATGACTGGAAGGATGATTACAACGATGTACCAGACGATGGCAGTCCTTACATAAACCACACAGCAGAATATCCATATTTAAAAGTGCTCAGGGGTGGTTGGAGATACTATTCTGATGCTTTCAGGTTCACATCCTATTACCGGGCATCACATGAGATATATTTCTGTCATGGCAGTACAGGGATACGCCTGGTGATGAAAGTTCCTGTGGATAATCAACCACCGTCCTTGCCGACGAATTTGTCAGCACAGGCAGTTTCCAGTGCTCAAATAAATTTATCCTGGGTTGAATCTACGGACAATGACAGGGTCTCAGGCTATAAAATATACCGGAATGATGAATGCATTGGTATTTCACACAGCGCAGCTTTTTCCGATTGTGGGCTGGAATCTGACACCACTTACACTTATGCCATACAGGCGTTTGATGCTTTTGGCAATACCAGCGCAAAGACGAGCAATGTAACGGCCAAAACAGGTATTCTGAGTAACGTAGCGCCCCAGATACAGGGTCAAAGCGTTTCGGTTGCCGAAAACGGGGAAATTGAAATAAACTTACAGGCGATGGATGATGAAAACGATCCTTTGACCTACCATATTGTCAGCTGGCCTCAACATGGATATCTTTATGGGCTGTATGCCGATGGAACGGTTCCCGTTGTCAGGTATAGACCTGTAGCTGATTATGATGGAGCAGACTCGTTCACATATAGAGTTCATGATTCATACAGCTACTCAACGACTGCAACTGTAGGCATTAGTGTAACAGGTGTCAATAAAGAGCCTCTGGCCGAAAGCTTTTCAGCGTCCTTAAATGTCGGGGAGCAGATACTGATCAATCTGAAAGGAAAAGACCCTGATAACGATTACCTCTTCTATGAAATTGTTGGTGCACCGGCTTATGGCAATGTAGTTCAAGCCGGATCACATACGGTCATTTACACCCCGAAGGAGGGGTACAGCGGAACTGATAGCTTTATCTATAAAGCAAGCGATGGGCAACTTGACTCATTGCCCGCGAATGTAACGATTATAGTCACGCCGCCAGAACAGGAGAATGTCCTGACCCTCAATTTCGATGGGAACATTAACGATATTTCCGGACAGGGTTGTGAAATGAGTGCCATTAAAAATGAAAGCCCATACACTGGCAGCCTTGATTTTGTAAGCAGTTCCATTGATGGTATGGCTTTATCCTTTTCCAAGGAAAAAGGCGTATACATTCGGGCAGAAGATTCAGGCCATTTATCTGGGATGAACTCATTGTACGTTTCAGTTTATGCTAAAAAATCTACTGTGGACAGGGGAGGGTACATTTTACAAAAACGCAACGGATACGCATTATGTGCTTACAATAACTCCGTGTACTTTCAAGTCAGGACAACTGCCGGAAATGTACAAGTAAATTCGTATAGTGCGGGGATCAGTGATACAGACTGGCATCACTACGAAGCATACTATAATGGCTATTCAGCCTGTTTGTATGTTGATGGTGTACAAAAAGCAAAGATGCATACCTGTGGCGCCGTTGAAACCAATGAATTTCCATTGTATATAGGTTCCATGTATACCGGTATTGACAAAGATGCCTTTGATGGAGAGATCGATCAGCTCCAGATAAGGACAAAACCACCGGCGGGTAATGACACAGACACCGAGGCCCCAAAAATACCGGTAAACATACGGACTGCTTCCATTACAAATAATCAGGTTAGCCTGGTGTGGGATAAGCCGGTGGACAATACGGGTGTAACTGGTTACCGTATCTATCGTGATGGAGTTCCTATTGCAACCTCTGCTACAGCAAGTTATAGCAACACCGACTTAACCCCTGATACAAGATATGTTTATACAGTTACCGCTTATGATGCCGCCGGAAACGAAAGCGTACAAAGCATGGCACTTGTTATTACAACAAAAAAGTAGGTAATGCCGGTATGGCACAGGATATAAACCTGGAACTCAATATAGGCGGTTATGGTGCCGTTATTTCACCAAAGACCAGTTTGGGTCTTCTGATAGCTAACATCGATATACCCGCTGATTCATGCTCTTGTGAACTGTGTAATGAAATATACGGCTAAAAGCGACAGCATTCGAAGCTTTACCGATGTTTCTGCGAAAAATTGGTACACCTACGAAGCACTCCCCAAAAAAAAGAGCTATTGCATGCAACAGGGAGCAACCGGTGCCAACTATAGGACTGACTAGGACAATGCCTGGACTGACATATATAGAATAATTGCGGTATGGGGGGATGTAAAAATAAGACAAATTGAAGCTATCAGATCTATTGATAGTTGTCACAATATAGGTTATCATACTTATAACGAAGCGATATATGTCCCCCACCTCTATAGGTGGCGGGTACCGATTCGCCTTTCAGGCGGTGAGCATATCTCCCGCCTCGTTGAAACACTGCTGAGGTAAGAAAATTTTTTTATAAACGAAAAATTTTCTTTGAACCGAAGTGTTATAAAAGCAAAAGAGAGTAGGTATCTAAATGCTGTTACGCAAACACAAAATTAGAATCAAGCGGATTACTGATAGCATAGATGACGACGCCCCCCAGTATTCCCTTTCATATAGGAGCAGTCCAAGTAATGTAAATAGAATTAGTCATGAGATCATTTCTGCTTTTGTTAGAAATAATGATCTAATCATAGGAATAAATTCAGAGATGAATGGTGTGGGGATGGGCGAAAGTAACCCAGTGAATGAGTTTTTGCATAAGATAAAGGACTATGGTCTGTTTTATAAGATTCGAAGGGTACAGCCTGAAATGCATACAACATTTTTTGGGTTTCCTGTCAACAGTAAAAAAAAGAGAGAGGCAAATGAAGTTTTGACTTATATACCAAATAGTATATGGAAGCATCCCGATTTTTCGGATTGCCTTCCTTTGAACGGTGCCAATTATTATGTAATAGATGAATCTGATAATGCCTCCAACTATTTAGAAGAAGTTGGGGCAATGAATACGTTTGATAAGGCAAACATATTCGAAGCCATTATTTTCGACGTGGCAATATGGGGCCAGATGGGAATAACATCGAAACATTTATCCGTGAAAAAAATAAAAGAAATGCTGAATGTGGCAGAGGGAGATGCCTAATGTTTCACTATGAGACAGCACCATAATTATGCCAAAGCCCTGTGTATATACACAGGGCTCTTCGTTACTGGAACAATAGTAGCAGACGATGTATTACCTTTCCCATACGAGCCTGTAGCACGGATATAGTGTTTCATTATTTGCCAAAAACTCTGTCCAGCATGCGTCTAAGGATGCCCTTCTTTTCGGCAGGCTTCTGAGTTTGACCAGCTACAGCCTGTTTTTGTACAGCTCCGGTGTTAGCTGCTTTATTATTCGATGCAGAATATGGCCTTTTAGCGTTGGAGCTATTGGGCTGACGATTTGCGTAGTCTCTCCTTTTCTGGCGTGATGCATCCTGAGTTTTTCCTACATCCTGGTTCCTTCTCTGAGGAGCTTCTCCGGAGCCGTTTATTCCGCTAATTTGTCGGTTGGCAGCATTAGGGCCTTTCCTCTGATACGGCCTACCTGTATTGTCATCGTACCTTCTCTGAGGCTTACCTGTATTGTCATACTTTTTTTTAGACTTTCCTCCAGACTGGTTTTGCTGTTGGTGGCTAGATTTTTCTTTTATCCTGCTTTTTGGAGTTCCGTCAGTATCATTGTACCGTGTACGGCTTTGACCATCTGGAGTCCCTGACTTATTGGTTCTTGTATTTTTTGTATCCGATGATCTTTCACGAAAAGGTTTTGGCCGGTTTCGGTTGCCACTGCCACTTTTTGAACGGGCTGGTCGACCTTCTGATCCTGGCTTTGCTTCATTGCTTTTCTTCCATTCGTCTATTTCTAATTTATGTTTGGCAAGAAATGCTTCGGTAGGTAATTCGGATTCTTGAATCATGGCTCCGATGTGTTCCTCAATTTCATACAGACTCATAATATCGTCAGTACTGACTATGGAGATAGCGCGGCCTTCATGGCCTGCTCTTCCGGTACGGCCAATCCTGTGTACATAACTGTCTCTCTCCACAGGAACATCATAATTGATAACCAGAGATAAATCCTCTATATGGATTCCTCGAGCTGCCACATCGGTAGCAACGAGAATGTGAAATTCACCACGCTTGAACTGGTCAATAGTCTTCATACGCTTCGCCTGTGGGATGTCTCCATGGAGAGACTGACATGCATAGCCCTTCCTATATAGAAAACTACGCACCTGATCTACTGCTATCCTGGTATTGCAGAATATCATGCAGCTTTCAGGCCTTTCTGCCATAAGAAGGCGGTTTAGCTGCGTTCGCTTCTCGTTTCTTTCGATACGGTAATATAGCTGACGAATTGCATCCACAGTTTTTGTCTGGGATTCTATTTCCATGGTTTCAGGCTCCTTCATGTATCTGGAGCAGATCCTTTTGATTTCAGTAGGTATTGTTGCTGAAAAAAGCAGTGTAACTCTGTCTTTGGGTATTGTACGTATTATTTTCTCCACTTGATCGATAAAACCCATGTCAAGCATTCTGTCTGCTTCATCAAGGACAAGAAAACGTATATGTTTTGTTTTGAGATTGCCGTGTTGGATGTGGTCGTATACTCTTCCCGGTGTTCCTGTAACAATAGTTACACCTTTATTTAATGCCTGAAGCTCAGCGTTCATGCTATGCTGACCGTATACAGCTGTTGTTTTATGAGTTAAATGCTTTGCCATCTGGCGTATATCGCTATCTACCTGCACTGCCAGCTCCCTGGTAGGTGTCAGGATGAGACCCTGAGGTCCCTCGGAGGCCGGGTCGGTCAGCTGCAGCATGGAAACTCCAAACACTGCTGTTTTACCGCTGCCGGTCTTAGACATAACTATCATATCTTTTTTATTTAAAATATGAGGTATTGCCCGGCTTTGTACTTCTGTGGGTAATTCGAATCCTAAATCATCAAGAGCCTTCAATATAGGAGGAGCTATTCCAAGAGTGTTAAATGTTGCATTATTGTCGAATGTGTTTTCCATCAATATCTTCTTTCATATGTTTGATTTTTTATCATTATAGCATTATATCCAAATATAATCCACCTTTTGTAGCGTAGCCGTCTGTAAGGCAGCCATATGTAGGGTAGTCGTCTGCAACACAGCCATATGTAGGATAGTCGTCTGTAACACAGCCATATGTAGGGTAGTCGTCTGCAACACAGCCATATGTAGGGTAGTCGTCTGTAGGATGGATAAGCGTATCCCACAGCGCTGCTCACATAGGGCATTATCTACTTATATGGGAAACAATATTCGTGCTGCATATATTACACCTGATAGCGTTATCGTACATAGCAGTGTGGATATTAATACTACCTGGGAAGCAAAATCGGGATGGTTATCATATTCAACAGCAATTAGGGCAGAATTGACTGCAGTTGGTACGGCAGATGAGATTAGGACAGTTTGGGCAATAATTCCCTGTAGCGACATAAAATAAACTAGAACAAAAGCGATAACTGGACCGCCAACAAGACGCAAAAATAGAGCCTGTAAAACTCCTGGGCGAAGGGAGTTAAACTTAGTGCGTGATATTTGTACACCCAGCGTCAGTAAGGCCGTTGCCACCAGTGCATTTCGGAGGTATTCAAGGGCAGGCCAAATAGGGAGAGAGGTCATATCATACGGTATCAGCTTTAATATAAATGCTAGAGGAACAGTATATATTGTGGGGACCTTTAGTATTTTTGAGACAGACTCCCGCCAATTCAGCTTAGCTCGACCAGCATTGAAGAATCCTAATGAATTCATAGATATATTCTGCACAACAAGCATTAGTATTTGAGCAGTCAATGCTAAATCAAGGTATGGCATCTTACCATCAACGATGAAGGGAGGGCTGCTGAATACCAATGTAATTAACGGTATTCCAATATTACCGCTATTAAAGAAGCTCACAGAGTTTATGAAGGCGTATCTTTTGGAACGATCATATTTCATAATGTACGATAGCACATATGATATCGCGTAATTTATAACGAGAAGAATAATGCCTAACAAAAGCACCTTAAACATTTCTAGGGATATTTCAGCAGTGTATAAATAAACAAAAGTGAATATGGGTACCATCGCATACAAATTAATCTTTGTCAGCGTGTTTATATCGATGGAGAATTTTCTGGCTAGTACGAAACCAACGCCCACCAATACAAATATGGGGAGTATGTTGTAAGTAAAAATATATAGCATAATTGTCATATAAACGTAGCATCCTTTATCGAATTTTTATATTTCATACTATAGCATATCAGCGGCATATTGCAATCATATACTTTCATTGTTTTGCGAGTTCTATTTATCTAACCATTTATCACTATATACAAAGAATACAGCCACCTCTAAGCTACATATCTCATGGAAGCGAGAGCGATGGTGGGTGATGAATTGTTCGGGGTGGTAAAAGGGGGGGGCGGACAGAAGTTTGTGATGAATAACCAGAATGTTGCAATATTTGGTAGCGAATTATGAAATCCAGCAATTTTTGTCGGGAAAATGAAGGTAATAAGTGATAACATAAAGAATATATCCAAGATAGAATCAATTCGCTTCGCTCAGGGAGTCGGGTGGAGACTGAACTCCACCTGACCAAGGAAATTAATTAATTCGTCTTCATTCATCGCCGACATATAGAGGTCGGCGATGATGAAGATATAAATGATTGAATGGAAGGGGTGTACATATGAGCGGATCCACAAAAATACCTGATTACAGAACACACAGCTTGATTACTGACCCGGGGGAATTTTCAGAGATGTTTGCTAGATTACCGAATGATGTGGCAGAAATCGTCGAAGTTATTCAAGGATTGTTCCTTCATGTTTTCTGGGCTAGTGAATATGGAGTAACGCTTAGTGAGCTACAGAAACAGCATGTGCAGTCAAGAAAGGTATCGAAAATTTTATCCGTTTTGAATAGCCTGGACAAGTCACCGCTTACTCAGTCAAGGCCTTATGACAAACGGTTTATTGGCAACTGCAGGGATCATTCGGTATTCCTTTGCTCGATACTCAGGTCAAAAGGCATACCTGCCCGGGCGCGCTGCGGTTTTGGAACATATTTTTCACCTGATCATTATGAGGACCATTGGATCTGTGAGTACTGGAATGGCAATGAGAGCAGATGGGTGAGTGTAGATCCACAGCTTGATAGGCTCCAGAAGGATAAGCTCAAGATAAGCTTTGATACCCTTGACATGCCCAAGAGAGAGTTTGTTACAGGCGGTGAAGCGTGGAAGCTGTGCAGAAGCGGAGCTGCGGACCCAAACAGTTTTGGTATCTTTGAAATGAAGGGGCTTGGTTTTGTCTTGGGTGACTTTATTAGGGATATTGCATCACTCAACAAAATGGAATTGCTCCCATGGGATTGCTGGGGTTTCATGCTGAAAGATGTGAAGAGACTTTCGGCTGAGGAGTATGCATTGCTCGATAGAGCAGCAGAGCTTGTAATAGCGGGCGATGAGCAGATATATGAATTGTATGAAAACACCAAGGGGCTGAAAGCATCAGGAAAGATCAAAAGCTACGTCCAAGGCAATGTATCGGAGTTCGTGATTTAAGGGAAGGAAGCGGGGACACTTCTGCTAATTAACTACAAACTTGACATATATATCCATAGGTTATATAATCTAATCAATTCGGGAGAGTGATTAGAATGCCAAGAGTAGCAAGGAGAAAGTCCAGCGAAAGCATGTA
>CAZEIH010000055.1:0-14833 GCA_964512095.1 uncultured Oscillospiraceae bacterium | reverse complement strand
TTAAAATAGTATCCTCACATTAATCCTCTTCAATATCCTGTGTATCCTCCACAGCCTCGATCTCCTTAGCATTCAGTCTGTGGGCTACAGTTTCCGGCTGGACAGCTGACAGAACTATATGATCACTGTCAGTAATGATAACTGCCCGGGTTCTTCTTCCATAGGTGGCATCAATCAGCATCCCCCGGTCCCTTGCTTCCTGTATTATCCTTTTAATAGGCGCCGACTCGGGACTTACAATAGCAACAAGCCTGTTTGCTGATACTATATTCCCAAATCCAATATTTATGAGTTTCATGTGTTACCTCCTTCAACCATCTAGGTAAAATTCTTCCCTACTCAATATTCTGAATCTGCTCCCTGATTTTCTCAATCTCACTTTTAACATCCACAACTAACTTTGTAATAGTCAAATCATTAGCCTTTGAACCAATGGTATTAATTTCCCTGTTCATCTCCTGCACTAGGAAATCCAGCTTCCTACCAACGGGCTGATCCATTGATAATATTTGCCTCATTTGACCAAAATGACTAGCTAATCTGACAATTTCCTCATCAATACTGCATCTGTCGGCAAACAGTGCAACCTCCATGGCAATCCTGCTTTCATCAACGACCTGTTGTTCAAGCAGATCCTTAATCCTTGAATTCAGCTTTACCTTATACTCCTTGGGCACCTCCGGCGCACGTTTTGTAATATCTGTAATAATACTCTCTATGTATTCTGCCCTCTCAAGTAGAACATTTTTCAGACCTTCGCCTTCTATAGCTCTCATTTGTAAAAGAGAGGCAACTGCATCATCAACCGCACTCTTGAGCATCGACCAAAGAAGTTCCTCATCCTCCTGTGCCTGTTCAACTCGCAGTACATCAGGGTATCTTGAAATAAGTGAAACAGAAATATCGTCGGTCACTCCAAATTCATCCCTTAGTGACTCTGCTGCAGTAATATATGCCCTGGCCAAGCCTTCGTCAAATACAACATGCCTGGAATCCTCGCTATGATTACTGTATGTAATAAAAACGTCAATTTTTCCTCTTGAAACCGCCTTGCCCACCAGTCCCCTTACTTTTTCCTCAAGAAAGCCTATCTGTCTGGGCATCTTAACAAACACATCCGAATATCTGTGGTTAACTGTTTTTATTTCAACAGTAAACTCCTTGCCGTCTTGTAGATACTCTCCACGACCAAAGCCGGTCATACTTTTTATCATATAAATTTACCTTCCTGCCATATTCAATTGGTATTATAACACAATCTCCACCAATTTAAAGGCTGTTTCATTATTTTTTTTAATTACTTGGATTTATCTCCGTTTTACTCATGTTTTCTGTTCAATACAGTTAGTCCTTATATAAACCACCCATATCGCCAAGCTCATACATTACAATAGCTGCAACAGCAATCCCTGCAGTTTCTGTTCTCAATATCCTTGGGCCTAGCTTTATTGACATAAACCCGTTTTGGATCGCTTTATCAGTCTCAGATCTTTCAAACCCACCTTCGGGACCAATAAATATAGCTATTTCCCGATGGGACTCATTCCTAAAATTGCTCAGTACCTTGCGTAGACTGCCCTCAGTCTCCTCTTCATAGGGTAAAAGCTTCAGGTCATATGCGGTAGCTATTTCCAAAGCCTCATCCAGTCCAATAGGCTCCTCCACAACAGGTATCCTACCTCTATCACTTTGCTTTGCAGCTTCAAGGGCAATACGTCCCCACCTTGTTGCCTTAGCTGACTTATCCTTGGTATTTCCGAATTTGACCACCGATCTGGCCGTAGTAACAGGCACAAATCTGTTCACACCCATTTCAACACACTTCTGAATGATAAAGTCCATCTTATCAGACTTAGGAACACCCTGAAACAACGTAATATCAACTGGAGGTTCAGTTTGATTCTTTGTTGAAGCCGTAATTTTAGTTATGACCCTTTCCTTTAAAACCTCTTCAACAACAACAGCATAATCCGTGCCTACCCCGTCACAAAGCTCCAGAGCATCACCGACCCTTGCTCTCAGGACATTGGCAATATGCTTGACATCCTCGCCAATTATTATGATTCGCTCGTCTTGCAGGTCTGTCGGATCTGTGCTTACAAAGAATCTAGACATTTAAAAACTATCGCCACCCATTCACCCATCTCATCAATACTTAAAAGTTCAAATCCCATCCGGGTATATGTCTCGATTACCTCATCCTTCCTCTCCCTAATAATGCCTGAAGTGAGCAGTATGCCACCCTTCTTAAGGTATTTGGGAACCTGGGAGGATAGGCCAATAATAACGTCGGCGATTATATTCGCCACCATTATATCAGCCTTTTCAATCAAGTCTGAATTTGCCGAAGTATTAGGAGTATCAGCCGTTACCAGATCCAGATCAGCCAGTACGCCCTTCCTTGCTATAATACTGTCAAGTACACCATTTATTTCACTGTTCTCCTTGGTTATCCTGACTGCAACCTCATCTATATCCACCGCTGTCACTTTTTCCGCTCCAAGCTTCAGCCCAATGATTGAAAGGATACCAGTACCACAACCCACATCTATGATGCTATCACCCTTCTTAATATGCTTCTCAAGTAATTGTGAACAAAGTCTTGTAGTCTCATGGGTACCTGTACCAAAAGCCATCCCCGGATCCAGTTCGATGACTATCTCACCATCCAGAGCGTTATACTCCTCCCAGCTAGGCTTAATTACCACACTGTCAGAGATATGAAAGGGCTTATAGTGCTTTTTCCAAGCTGTTGCCCAATCCTCGTCATCAACTCTTTCAAACCCGATATAGCCCTGCCCCACATTTAGAAACTGTGAAATAAAGCTCAGCTTCTCATCAATCAAAATGGCCAATTCATCAGGCTTGTACTCCTCATTGAAATACGCCTTAATTGTGACATCAGTACCAAGTGCTTCCATAAACTTCTCATCAGCGTAATCAAGGGAATCAGGGCTTTCTATCTGCCTTCTTATCTCATTTGGATCCTCTATGACAACGCCTCCTGCGCCGATTGTAGTAAGCATATCAGATACCGCATCGCTGGCCTCTTCAGTTGTCTTGATGTATACCTCTGTCCACTTCATTAAATAAGCCTCCATTCAGCTCTTGGCGTCAATCAATTCGCTTCGCTCAGTGAGTCAGGTGGAACCTGAACTCCACCTCTTCATTCATCGCCGACATCTAGAGGCCAGCGTCTTGTGAAGACGTAGATAAACTACATGCCTAGTGCATCCTTCATCTTCTCGAAAAAACCCTTGCGCTGCTCATATACATCGTCTCCGCTAATGTCGGCAAATTCTCTTAGCAGCTCCTTCTGTTTGTCGTTAAGCTTCTTTGGAACATCGATCTGAACCTTGACATATTGGTCTCCCCTGCCATTGCCTCTAAGATACGGGATACCCTTGTTCTTCAGTCTAAAAATCGAGCCAGTCTGTGTCCCTTCCGGTATTGTGTATTTAACCTTTCCGTCCAAGGTAGGAACTTCAAGCTCTGAGCCCAGTGCAGCATGGACAAACGTAATGGGCATCTCGCACACCACATCATTACCCTGTCTTTTGAAAATCGGATGGGGCTTTACGCCAACAGTTAAATACACATCCCCTGCAGGGCCACCCTTTAAGCCAGGTTCTCCTTCGCCTCTTAAGGAAATGGTCTGTCCGTCATCTATGCCTGCAGGAATATCTATATTCTTCTTAACATTGTTTTTGACCTTACCTCTCCCACTACAGCTCGGGCAAGGATCTGTTATTATTTTTCCATCACCACGGCACACATCACAGGTCTTGACATTGACAAACTGACCAAAAGGAGTACTTTGCTTGTACTGTACCTGCCCTGTACCACCGCAATGCTTACATGTCTCCGGCTTAGTGCCTGGCTTTGCTCCTGTACCACCGCAATTATCGCAGTTTTCATGCCTGTTTATATTGATTTCCTTCTCAACACCAAAGGCAGCTTCTTCAAAGGTTAGCTGTATAGAGTATTTAATATCAGCACCCTTCTGTGGACCTGAATGACTTCTAGATGAACGTCCAAAACCACTACCTCCAAAGAATGTTTCGAATATATCCCCAAAGCCCCCAAAACCAAAATCGCCAAAGCCGGCACCGGCACCGCTAAAGCCATTGGAGTCAACTCCTGCATGGCCGTATTGATCATACCTGGCCTTCTTCTGTGGATCGCTAAGGATTTCATAGGCTTCGTTAACTTCCTTGAATTTAGCCTCTGCATTTTTATCACCTGGATTGACATCTGGATGATATTTCTTTGCCAGCTTCCTATATGCTTTTTTCAATTCGGTATCTGAAACATCCCTACCTATCTCCAACACTTCATAATAATCTCTTTTGGACTGTGGCAACCTCAAACAACTCCTATCATACTTATTAAAACTCACCAAAAGGGGACAAACGAGCTGTCCCCTTTTGGTACCTGACTGACCTTCAGTCTCGGCTTATTATTATATCGTTATTTATATGCTCTGTGCAACCTATTTTATCTCATTGCTCTTATTTCTTATCTCCATATACTATCTATAGATCTTTTCCCAATGTTACACTTATTTGTTTTCATCATCTACTACCTTGTAGTCAGCATCGTAAACATTGTCCTGTCCTGCGTCGGCTCCTGCATTCTCTCCGCCAAAGCCGTCCGCTCCTGCGCCTCCTCCAAAATCCGGTCCTGGATTCGGACCACCGGCAGCGTCTGGATTCTGCTGATATATCTTTGCCGATATGTCATAGAACACCTTAGTCAAAGCCTCAGACGCAGCTTTAATCTTGTCATTGTCAGTCCCCTTCAAAGCTTCCTTAACATTATTTATCTCAGTCTCAACCTTTGACTTGTCATCATCCCCAAGCTTGTCACCAAGATCCTTCAATGTCTTTTCGGACTGATATACCATAGAGTCAGCATTGTTCCTAATTTCAATCTCTTCCTTGCGTTTCTTGTCTTCTGCTGCAAACTTCTCTGCTTCCTTGATAGCCTTATCAACATCCGAATCAGAAAGATTTGTAGAAGCTGTAATAGTTACCTTCTGCTCATTACCTGTACCCAGATCCTTAGCAGAAACATGCACAATACCATTTGCATCTATATCGAAGGATACCTCTACCTGAGGAACGCCTCTTGGTGCCGGTGGTATCCCTGTGAGTTGGAATCTACCCAGGGTTTTGTTGTACTGTGCCATTTCTCTCTCTCCCTGTAGCACATGAACATCAACACTTGTCTGTCCGTCAGCTGCTGTAGAGAAAATCTGGCTTTTCTTTGTGGGAATAGTAGTGTTCCTGTCAATCAGCTTTGTGAATACTCCACCAAGTGTCTCAATACCAAGTGACAGTGGAGTAACATCAAGCAACAGCAAATCCTTGACTTCGCCCGTAAGAACACCAGCCTGGATAGCAGCACCAACTGCAACACATTCGTCAGGATTTATTCCCTTAAAGGGCTCTTTTCCAAGATATTTCTTTACTGCCTCCTGAACAGCAGGGATTCTTGTAGAACCACCAACAAGGAGCATTTTATCTATTTTATCAGGAGTTATTCCCGCATCAGACATAGCCTTTCTTGTGGGTCCCATTGTATTTTCAACCAAATCTGCTGTCAGCTCATCAAATTTTGCTTTTGTTATAGTAACATCCAGGTGCTTAGGTCCAGAAGCATCAGCTGTGATGAACGGAAGATTCACATTTGAGGTTGCAACACCTGAAAGCTCTATTTTAGCCTTCTCAGCAGCTTCCTTCAAGCGCTGAACCGCCATTTTGTCATTTCGTAAATCAATTCCGTTCTCTCGCTTAAAGGTATCAGCAAGATAGTCCATCACTCTCTGGTCAAAATCGTCACCGCCCAGCTTATTATTGCCGTTGGTAGCAAGAACTTCAAAAACGCCATCACCGATCTCGAGAATAGATACATCGAATGTACCGCCTCCAAGGTCGAATACCATAATTTTCTGGTCAGTTTCCTTATCAAGTCCATAGGCCAGTGCTGCGGCAGTTGGCTCGTTAATGATTCTCATTACTTCAAGACCGGCAATCTTACCTGCATCTTTTGTAGCCTGTCTTTGTGAATCGCTAAAATATGCCGGCACAGTGATAACTGCCTGTGAAACAGTATCTCCCAGGTATGCTTCAGCATCGGCCTTCATCTTTTGAAGAATCATAGCGGATATTTCCTGAGGAGTATATCCTTTATCATCCATTTTCACTTTTTTGTCGGTTCCCATATCTCTCTTTATCGATATGACAGTCCTTTCAGGATTGGTGATTGCCTGTCTTTTTGCCACTTGGCCCACAAGCCTTTCACCTGTCTTTGAAAATGCAACCACCGAAGGTGTGGTCCTGTTTCCTTCAGGATTTGGTATAACTACCGGTTCGCCGCCTTCCATGACAGCTACGCACGAATTTGTAGTGCCTAGATCTATACCTATTACCTTTGCCATAATTGTTTACCTCCCAAACGTTGTATTAATTTTATATTACTTATTATCATTTTACTATTGCCGGTGTTTCAGCTTAATTTGCTACTTTCACCATACTATAACGAATAACCTTGTCCTTGTACACATAGCCCTTTTGGAACTCCTCAACAACCTGGCTGTGGCCTAAGGAATCGTCATCCACATGCATTACTGCATTGTGGAGCATAGGATCGAAGGTTTCATTTAGCGCCTTAATCTCTTCAACACCAATATTCTTCATTACATCCTTGAACTGCTTAAATACCATTTCTACTCCATCCTGCAGTGACTGGGCGGAACAGTCTGAGGATATTGCCTGTAGTGCTCTTTCAATATTATCAATGACTGGCAGAAATGAACTGACTACATCGCTGATAGCATCCTGATATAAGGCTTCCTTCTCCTTTGCAGATCTTCTTTTAAAGTTGTCAAACTCTGCAGCTATTCTCTGACACTTATCCAGATACTCCTCACATTTTCTCGATTTATCATCTAGTTCATTTTTTATTGCATCAAGCTCACTACCCTTAATCATTTTTTCACCATCAGCACCATCGTTGCTAAAACTATTATTGTCTGTTGACCCAGTACTATTATTTGATGGAGCTGTATCGCCATCCATTATATCTCTATGGATTTCAACTACTTTTTCAGTATTATTTTCTCCTGTCTGATTTTGCTTCTTTTTTCCACTCATCTCTACATCTCATCCTTTGATTAGTATTTCCCTTTTGGGATATACAGGCTCTGGCTAACTTGTTATCCATCCCTCGAGTTCTGCCCTAAGAGCCTGATTATTTCATCACTTACAAGCTTTCTAATATATCTCATTGATGATATTACCTTGGGATACTCCATCCTCGTAGGTCCGATTATACCGATGGTACCATTCAGACCGTTTCCAATATTGTAATCTATCGTTATCAAGCTACAGGCCTTTATACTTGAAAGATCGTTCTCGGTGCCAATCCTAACTGATATGTCCTCTGAACCAATAGTTTCGACTAAAGCCCTGCTAATTGATGTTTTTTCTTCAATCAAATTCATAAACTCTCTTGCCTTTGACATGTCCTTGAACTCAGGATAATTTAATATATTGGTGGTGCCCTCCACAAATACTTCCTGACTATCCATCTTTTCAATACATTCGGCAACGCCATCAAGTATTGGCAACAAAATTTCTCCTGACACTCCTAACTCTCTTCCCATATCCCTAATCATATGGAGATTGACTTGATGTATAGCAAGACCTGAGAGCTTGCTGTTTAAAATATTTGATATCCTTATTAGGGCTTCAGGCTTAATATACTCCGATATTTTAACCAAACCATTTCGAACTATATCTGCATTATTCACAACTATTATCAAGGCCTTTCCCAGCTCTATGGGAACTACCTGAATAGCTTTGATTGTACTATCATTGAGCTGAGGCGTTATCATCATTGAAGTATATTTTGTAAATCTCGATAATACTACAGAAGCCTGTCTTAAAAGATGACTCAGCTCGTTTATACGCAATTCCATTTCAGTTTTCAGTTTTTCTAATTCTTCTACACTTAAATCATGCACAGGCATTAGCTTGTCAACATATAGTCTATACCCTTTATCCGATGGTATACGGCCTGCTGAGGTATGGGGCTGCGCAAGAAATCCCATCTCCTCAAGGTCAGCCATCTCATTTCTGATCGTAGCAGAACTAAGTCCAAGTTCATGCTTTCTTGCAATAGTTCTTGAACCTATCGGTTCTGCCGTATCAATGTAATCGTCGATGATGGCTTGAAGTATGCGTTTTTTTCTCTCGTCCATTATCATCTCATACACCCCTGTTAAATAACCCATATTATTATCGTAATAAACATACTTATTATATCTTTTATCCTTTGTTAGCACTCTATGCCGTCGAGTGCTAACATACATCTAAAATACCATCTTAGCATATCTTTGTCAAGATTAATATTAAATAAATTCGATGAAAACGCTATTTGCAAGATCAAGACCACGACGGGTAAGCTTGTATGTTACATTATCCCTGCTCATACAATTTTCATTGGATAAAATAAGCCCTTTGCTAACCAACTTGTGAAGCTTATCCCCATAAGTCTCTTCAAGTGACTCTCCAAACCGCTCCTTAAACTCTGCTGAGCTTATACCATCAGTCAGTCTGAATCCGAGAAGCATAAATTCAGACATGGACTCATTTTTGTCAATTACATGCTTGTCAACATACAAGTTAGACATATTGCCACCACCTGCTGTAGTTTTACTGGCTTCAATATACTCCTCTATCCCGGAGACATTACTAAACCTTACGCCATCCAAGTAAGAGTGAGCACCTGCTCCAAAGCCCACATACTCTTTTGCTTTCCAATAAATTAAATTGTGCTTGCATTCATAGCCAGTATAGGCGAAATTAGATATCTCATAGTGCTTATATCCCTTCTTTCCAAGCGTTTCTACCGCAAAATGGTACATCCTCCTATCCAACTCATCCTCGGCAGGCACAAGGGCACCCGCCTCAAGCCTGTCCCCCAGCACCGTCCCTTCCTCTATTATAAGACTGTAGCACGAAAGGTGCATGATAGAATGCGGAGACATATTATTGCTTAATGCTGCTATTCCTTCAATTGTTTCAACCCAGTCTTCAAGCGTCTGACCTGGCAATCCAAAAATCAAATCCACATTGATATTATCAAAACCAGCCTCCACAGCCGCCTCTAAATTGTCAATGAACTGTTGTCTGCTATGTATTCTGCCAATACTCTTTAGAAGGCTGTCCTGCCATGCCTGCAATCCTATGCTAAGGCGATTTATGCCCATCTCCCGGTATTGTCTTAGGCTTTCGTAGCTTAGTGTCCCCGGATTACTTTCCATGCTAATCTCTGCACAATTATTTGTATTAAGGTGCTTTGAGCAAACCTTCATCAAAGCTCGTATATATTCCGGACCAACCAAGGACGGAGTGCCACCGCCGATAAAAATTGAGCTTACCTGACGGTTACCAATCATATCGCTTCTAGATATTATTTCACTTTTGAGAGCATTAAAATAAGAACCGGCAAGGTGTTCCCTGCCGGAATAGGAGTTAAAATCACAATAATAGCATTTAGATTTACAAAAAGGTATATGAATATATACACCTATACTTTCATCCATAAAACCAATCACCTTCAATTTTATCTATGTCTTCAGAAGAGCTGACCTCTCCAATGCTCTAATCCAGCTTCAGAAGACGCTGACCTCTCCAATGCTCTAATCCAGCTTCAGCACACTCATAAACGCCTCCTGTGGTACCTCTACAGAGCCTACCTGGCGCATACGCTTCTTGCCTTCCTTCTGCTTTTCCAGCAGCTTCTTCTTTCTGGATATGTCACCGCCATAGCATTTGGCCAATACGTCCTTTCTGTAGGCCCTTACAGTTTCCCTTGCAATAATTTTACCGCCTATACATGCCTGTATCGGTATCTCAAACTGCTGCTTTGGAATAGAGTCCTTCAGTTTCTCGGCTATTCGCCGACCTCTGGTATATGCCTTTTCTGAATGAACAATAAAGGATAATGCATCCACAACCTCCCCATTGAGGTAGATATCAAGCTTAACAAGATTCGACTCTTGATACCCCATCAACTCGTAATCAAAGGAAGCGTAACCCTTTGTTCTAGATTTCAATGCGTCAAAAAAGTCATATATAATCTCATTCAAGGGAAGCTCATATGTCAGAATGACTCTTTTTTCATCAACATAGGACATATCCTTATATATGCCTCTCCTCTCTTGAGAAAGCTCCATTATGCTTCCTACAAACTCAATAGGTGTCATAATAGTAGCCTTGACTATAGGCTCTTCCATTCGTTCAATAGTTGTAACAGGAGGCATATTTGTAGGATTGTCAATGTCCAAGACCTGACCATCTGTCATAGTAATCTTATATATTACGCTTGGCGCTGTTGTTACCAAATCCAAATCATATTCTCTTTCAAGACGTTCCTGAATGATTTCCATGTGTAAAAGTCCAAGAAAACCACATCTAAAGCCAAATCCTAATGCAACAGATGTTTCTGCCTCGAAGGTAAGAGCAGCATCATTTAGTTGAAGCTTCTCCAGAGCGTCCCTAAGGTCGCCATACTTAGAACCATCCGCAGGATAAATTCCGCAAAACACCATTGATTGAACCCTCTTGTATCCCGGCAACGGTTCCTTAGTAGGTCTTTCTGCCAGTGTAACCGTATCACCGACTCTGGTATCCCTGACATTTTTAATACTGGCAGATATATACCCTACATCCCCTGCAAAAAGACCATCGCACGGTGTGTACTGGCCAGGCCTGAAAAAGCCGACCTCGTTGACAACAAATTCCTTCTTAGTGTACATCATGCGGATTATATCGCCGGTCTTCACTGCGCCTTCCTTAACCCTTATGTGAACTATAACCCCCTTGTAGCTATCATAAAAGGAGTCAAAGACCAGTGCTTTCAAAGGTTCATTAACATCACCCTTTGGAGCCGGTATATATTTAACTATCTGTTCAAGAACTGCTTCAATGTTGATACCGTTTTTTGCTGAAATTTCCGGTGCCTCACTACAATCCAGCCCGATTACATCTTCAACCTCTTTCCTTACATGCTCCGGCTGTGCACTTGGAAGATCTATTTTATTAATTACCGGCAAAATCTCAAGATTATGCTCCAGAGCTAAATACACATTTGCCAGCGTTTGGGCTTCAATTCCCTGAGCAGCATCAACCACCAGTATAGCTCCTTCACATGCTGCAAGGCTCCTTGAAACCTCGTAATTAAAGTCAACATGTCCAGGTGTATCTATTAGGTTATAAATATACTCCTGCCCGTCCTTTGCCTTATAAACCATTCTGACAGCCTGGGCCTTTATTGTAATACCACGCTCGCGTTCAATATCCATATTATCAAGAACCTGCTCCTGCATTTCCCTTTGCGTAAGCACTCCTGTCATCTGGATTAATCGGTCCGCAAGCGTTGATTTCCCATGATCTATATGTGCAATTATACAAAAATTGCGAATATTATCTTGTCTGTTGCCTGACATCAATTCTTCCCCTTATCTAGGGACATGAAACTTGTTGAGTTTATCCATCTCCCAGATTATTCTAATATTTTTTTCAAAGCTTAATAGCTTTGCTTCTGTAATACGTATTATTTACTATATATTGCCCATTAGTCAATAGATTTTTTATGCAATGCCAAACTTCTTTTCTGCCGCTTCAACAGTCTGGGCAATTAACCGATTGATTGTCATCGGTCCAACTCCCCCAGGAACCGGCGTGTATGCCGAACATTTACTTATGGCATTTTTAAGGTCAATATCTCCAACATTCCCTTCATTGTAGCCTGCATCAACTAGAACACAGCCTTCCTTAATCCAGTCAGCCTTGACAAATTCCGGCCTGCCCACAGCAGCAACCACAATATCTGCCCTCTTTACAATGCGTGGCAGGTCCTTTGTTCTGGAATGGCAAATTGTAACCGTAGCATTCTCATTGAGCAGCATCATGGCAACAGGTTTGCCAAGTATGGGACTTCTTCCTATTACAACAGCCTCTTTGCCTTCAAGCTCAATGCCGTAATGCTTCAAAATAGTCATAATGGAATACGGAGTTGCGCACTTGAAGGAATCCAGCTGCATAGTCATCCTGCCAAATGTATCAGTATTGACTCCATCCACATCCTTTGATATGTCTATAGTATTAAAACAGACAGATTCATCAATGTGGCTGGGAACTGGATGCTGAAGCAATATACCATGTACATTTTCATCTGCGTTAAGCTCCTGGATTTTTTTGATCAACTGTTGGGTTGTTGTCTCCTCTGGCAACTCAACCTTGAGAGACTGCATACCTACCCTTTTGCATGCATTACCCTTCATTCTAACGTATGTAACTGATGCAGGGTCGTTACCTACTATAATTGTTGCAAGAACAGGGATAGTATTTGTGCTGTCCTTTATCCTCTGAACCCTCACTGCTAAATCCTGTTCTATGCTTTTCGCCAAAACCTTCCCATCCAATATTAGTGGTGTACTCATCTAAATCCACCCTTTCTTCTTTATCAAATTAGTTACTATCGCGCATTACATCAAAAGCCTCATCTGACCACAGATGCACACTTCAGCATGGACTGCCAGCGGATTAGATGCAGTCTTTCCTGTGTCAGATTCCATTATAACAGTTCTGATATCAGCTTTAAACGCTTTTACAAATAGACCAACCGCTTCCTTGCATCGTCTATTGAAATAAGCATGGATCACTAACAACACAGCAAGTAATCGAGACATACTGCATTCTGACAATAATCCCTATAATATCATATAACAAATAAATTTTTTTTCAAGGCTGAAACATGAGATATGACCACGTGTTTCAAAAGAGTTTGCGAAGACGCTGGAGGTCTCGGTTAATGTACTCGGTATTTATGTAAAAGGTTCGGTTCATGAAAGTGATTTCAACGAAGCTTTCGTGGCTTTCAAATGTGGCTATCGAAAAGCCTTCCTGGCCGGCGACAAGATTATTGGTGACCTGGTCCACTGTCAGAATTCCTAAAGTCAATATGAAAAAGAACAATACTATTGCTCCAAAACACTTCCAGCGTCTGCACCTCTTATTTTTATAGGTATCTACTCTTTTCAAGTCCCGGCCTCCGTCATAAGAGAAAATTGTTACCCGCCTCCCAGGGCTTCCATCCTATTGGCTGAAATACTGAGTGGGCGGGAAATATCTATTGCTCCGTTGTAATGTCTCAATTTTAGTATAACCTGTTATTTCTCCATCATTACATCATTTAGCACCTCAGCAAGATATTTTGTGCTTTCGATACTCTCACTCAACAGGTTTCCGTCGCCTCCTACCTCGATGAGAATCGCATTGTTGGCAATCTGCTGATTATAACGCTTCCCAACTATTCTGACTGGCTTTGCCAGGCCTGGATACTTTTCGTTTAGCTTTTGCTGCAGCTTCAACACAAATTTCAGGTTCTCCTGCCACTCTGGGTGTGGCAACATACCATCTGCGCCAACTACAAACATTATCTGGGCACAGTTCTTGCCATTTATCTCCTTTGTTATGCGGAGTTTAGGCTTATCATCTTTTACTGCATCCCTGTGAACATCAATATATACCTGTAGGGACGGATAACTCTTCTTATAGCTTTGTAAGGTGTTTATTGAAACGCCGTAAGCTGCATCTCGCACCTTATCGTGCACTGTACCATTATGCAAAGTGTCTATACCATACTTTTTCAAATGTCTTGTCAGTTCTTCACCAACTCGCACTACGTTATACTTTGGATTGCTGTTGAAGCTTGGGACCTCCTTTTTTCCCAAATCTGCATCCTTCAATACATAGCTTTCACTGGTATGTGTGTGATAAACCAAAACCTTAGGACCCTTCTTAGAAAAATCGATATTAAGAGGCTCCTTTAGTAGCTTAGCAATATCAATTTTGTGGTTGGTATAATTGTTTACTCTAATTTTGTTCAACTCAACCGAGTCCTTTTCTTCACCATCTATTTCATCCTCGATTTCATAGGTAATGCTACTAATAAGTTGATTTCCCTGTACAATATTCATTTCATTGCCTGTATCGGTTATCTGGCTTGAGCCATATTCAGTACCAACGCTCATGCTACTTTCATGACCTCTGCTATCATTTCCTCCGGTCACACCACTGTCGGTATCCCCGCTGGCTTTGCCTCCACTGGTGCTACCTCCGCTCTCCCCGCTGCTGGTGCCTCCGCTGTCGTTGCCCCCGTTCCCCTCACTGTTGGTGCCCCCGCTGGCGTTGCCCCCGCTCCCATTACTGTTGGTGCCCCCGCTAGCGTTGACCCCGTTCCCCTTACTGTTGGTGCCCCCATTCGCCTCACTGCTGCCAGAGTCTCCTCCAGTGGCACCGCTGCCGCTACCATCCCTTGCGCTACCTGACTGCATTCCATTATTATCTACTCCGGGTTCAACCCCATCCATTTTTATGCGTGCTTCTGTTTTATAGTAGCTCATGAATATTGGAGATTGGGCGTTCAAAATGGTAGCAGGAGAATCCAGGTCAAAATCAAATGTCCTGGTAAACAACTCCTTTATTTCTCCTGAAAATGAAACGCTAGATTTTCCGTTATTATAGACTGACTCAACAATTGGCATAGTCAAATTAACAACATTCCTGAAATTTTCAGTATCAATACTGTCAATGATATGAAAATCAAGCTTGTACAATAAATTCCCGAGCTGAATGCCCACCCCAACTGCTATAATAGACAAAAGAGCTACAATTATAGAATTAATAGATTTATCTAAAGATTTATCTAGTGGTTTATCTAGTGGTTTATCTAGTGGTTTATCTAGTGGTTTATCTAG
>CAZEIH010000054.1:5415-14904 GCA_964512095.1 uncultured Oscillospiraceae bacterium | reverse complement strand
ATCGCACATCTCCTCCAAGATTACCCATTGCTTCACCTTATCGCACAGCTCCTCCAAGATAACCCATTGCTTCACCTTATCGTCTGCCCCTGGCTCATCAAGGGGTATAGTATTTTGCTACTACAGTTACGCAAAACTTATAAAACTCTGTAAAAACATTGAAAAATTTATGTTTGCTTCCTCATTCAACGTGTCCGACCTCGGCTAGCCTAATATCGTTTGATGTAACACTCCAGAGGCTTAAATTCCCGTGTAACTCACGGTACCTAAATAATATTGAAGTTGCTGTTGTGAGTAATACCTGTAGCCACTATTTCCTGTATGGCTTGGTTTTAGTTTCCCTGTTTTATCCCAGTTTCTAAGGGTTTGCCGGGTTAATCCTATTAACTTAGCAAAATTTCCGATTGAATAATATTTCATATAAAACGCCTCTATACTATTATATAATTTATATATAGTAGTTCAATAGTGTTTTGTAAACATTTATAAGCATTGCTTAACTGTTGCCCCACTCCTTGATTTATCCTCATGAAAATGCAATAAAAAGGTGTTATGGTAACACCTTTTTATTGAACAATCTCTACTACAACCCTGATATTTTCCTTTATGGCTGCAGCTTTTATTACTGTGCGGATAGCCTTAGCTATCCTACCCTGCTTTCCAATTACCTTGCCCATGTCTTCTTTTGCGACACTAAGCTCTAGGACTATGGTCTTTTCGCTATCCACCTCGTTAATCCTAACTTCATCAGGATAATCGACAAGTGATCTTGCGATTGTTTCGAGAAGTTCTTTCATTCTACTTGCCTCCTGTTTTAAAGCTGAACATTACTAAGTCAATTACTGTATGACTCCTGTTTTCTTTAATAATGACTTCACTGTTTCAGTTGGCTGTGCTCCATTTTCTATCCACTTTGTAGCCTTTTCACCATCAATCTTTATTTCAGAAGGATTAGTTTGTGGATTGTATGTTCCGATTTCCTCTATAAACCTTCCATCGCGTGGAAATCTTGAATCTGCAACAACTACTCTGTAATGCGGATTCTTTTTTGCTCCAATTCTCTTAAGTCTGATTTTTACTGCCATTTCTGTCACCTCCTCTCAGGTGTTGGAATAATATCTAAAAAGGCATTCTAAGCTTTCCAAAACCTTTTCCGCCTCTTTTACCCATTCCGCTCATCATTTTCATCATCTTTTTCATTTCCTCAAACTGCTTAAGAAGGCTGTTTACTTCCTGAACGGATGTACCACTTCCCGCAGCTATCCTTTTCCTGCGACTACCGTTAATTATACCGGAATCGTTCCTCTCCCTAGCAGTCATGGACTGAATAATCGCTTCCACATGACCCATCTTCTTCTCGTCCACATCGATATTCTGCAGTGCCTTTGAATTCATGCCGGGTATCATACCAAGAACCTGGTTCAAAGGCCCCATTTTTTTTACCTGTTGCATCTGATCAAGGAAATCATCTAATGTAAATTGCTGTGTCCTCAGCTTCTTTTCCAGCTCAATTGCCTTTTTTTCATCAAAGGCGTCCTGAGCTTTTTCTATAAGGCTTAGAACATCACCCATACCTAGTATCCTTGAAGCCATTCTGTCTGGGAAAAAAGGCTCAATATCGCTTAGCTTCTCTCCTGTGGCAGCAAATTTAATAGGCTTGCCTGTAACAGCCTTAACCGATAGCGCGGCGCCACCTCTTGTATCACCGTCCAACTTGGTGAGGATAAGACCGTCGACTCCCAGCTTCTGGTTGAAGCTGTCCGCCACATTAACTGCATCCTGACCTGTCATAGAGTCAATGACAAGAAGTATTTCCTGTGGATGAACAGTGTTTTTGATATTATCCAGTTCATCCATCAATTCCTCATTTATATGAAGACGGCCTGCCGTATCGATGATAACAAGGTCATAAAGCTTTGCATTGGCATGCTCTAACGCTTGCTTTGCAATATATACAGGATCAGTATTGCCTTCTATCGCAAATACAGGAATCCCTAATTGGTTTCCAACAACTTGTAGCTGCTTTACAGCCGCAGGTCTGTATACGTCACATGCAACGAGTAAAGGGCTTTTCCCCTGCTTTCTGAGAAGATTTGCTAGTTTTCCTGAGGTAGTCGTCTTACCAGACCCCTGTAGCCCCACCATCATATATGTTGTGGGAGGTTTACTGGCAAAGGTGACCTTTGCAGGAATACTGCCCAGCAATTCAATCAATTCCTCGTGGACTATCTTGATGACTTGCTGTCCAGGAGTTAGACTATCAAGGACTTCCTGTCCTACAGCGCGTTCAGATATTTTTGTTATAAAATCCTTAACGACCTTGAAATTTACATCGGCTTCTAATAATGCAAGTTTTATTTCTCGCATCATTTCTTTGATGTCTTTTTCTGTAACTCTGCCTTTACCGCGAAATTTGTTTATCGTATTCTGAAGTTTTCCAGATAATCCCTCAAAAATCGACATATATTAATCCTCCATAATATTTCTTACCTCTTGTATTACTTTGCCTATTCGTTGGCGATCCGGTTGGTCCAAAACCGAGATATCAATTGCATTCAGTTGCTCTAATATCTCAGAGGCCCTTTTTTTCTGGTGGCTGAATCTGGAAACTAGACCAAGCTTGTTTTCCATATCAAACAGAGCAGCCTTGCCGCGTTTAATATTGTCATAGACCCCCTGCCTGCTTATCTCAAGCTCTTGGGCAATCTCTCCAAAGGAGTAGTCCCCATTGCAACGCAGATCAAGTGTCTCATATTGTCTTTTAGTTAGCATCTGCCCGTAAAAATCCAGCAGCAAGCTCGTTTTATATAAATCATCCATAATTTAATCTTATTATCTGTAAAGTACATTTACTTTACACCCTATTGTAAGTGATGTGACCTATACTGTCAAGAAAAATTTCTCGTATCGCCTTGTATAGATGTTATAGTGTCATTCCGCAATTATAACGCCTTTCTCCACAGTGTCATTCCGCTATATCCCCTGTCAAAGCCTTGATGCAGTAATACTTCATACATCTGCCAATCCTCTATTTTCAATTCTTCATTGCCTTCAGGTTCCTTCCAGTACTCAGTGAATAAGTTCTTTTTACTTGTCCAGAGTCTCCTGCTTTGATATGCCCCAATGAAGCACATAATGGCCTTTTCCAATACTTCTACATGGTCTGTAAGTGGTTGGAACGTATGTCCGTATTCTCTGATAAGAAGAACGGGCTTCCCGTTTCTGAAAACAATGGCATTGCTATGCAATTTTTGCAGTCTAGTGCCCTTGCTAGTATCCTTGCTAGTATCCTTGCTAGTATCCTTGCTAGTATCCTTACTAGTACCCCTACTAGTATCCTTACTGGTACCATTGATAGAGGACGAAAGTATGTCCTTATATGGGTTTGCTGGATCACAACTACATAAGGTAACATATTCATCCATATCACTTTGTGTCTCTTGGCCGCGAATAAGTTCAATATCCTCATTGCGAGCAAACTGTATCGGCGATAAACCAGAAATATAGTACCCTCTTCTAATACCACTGGTGAATTCATTGTTTTTCAGCCATATATATGTGTCAGACCAGTTGAAATTGCCCTTTTCACTGTTTACTATTTCTTTCGAAACAACGCCATAGTGCTCCAGCAAATTGTGTATAAAGTCTTCAACACAATTACTGGCTTTGCTGTTCACATGATCAGTACACCTGTACCATCTGCCCATGTTGGGATAGGTGTTATACTTTGTCCAGGGTGAATTCTTTTTGTCATTGTCTAAATAATATCTCACTACAGAAAAAGAATCGTTTGCTATAATACCGCACCATACCAGTCTTTCCATTTTGGCCAGCAGATCAGACGGCGGTAGCTTAAGCTTTTTTGAAAGATCCTTCAGAAAAACTGCGCCGTTTGAATCAAGCAGTTCAAGAATCATTTCCTCTGTAGCATCCATTGTAAAATCACTGGTAACAGCCAAATCACTGGTAACAGCCAAATTATCGGTAGCCACTAAATCACAGTCCATAGTAAAATTATTGGTAACAGCAAAATCACCGGCAGCAGTAAAATTACCACCAACAGCAAAATCACAGCCAGCAGCTAAATCACCGGCAGCAGCAAAATTACCACCAACAGCAAAATCACCGCCAGCAGCTAAATCACCGCCAGCATGAGCATCGATTATCTTGCCATTTACTCTATTTTTGATAGATCTACTGACATTCATCGATATATTCTCACCTTCATACTCGGTCTGCTCATCTTCAAAATTAATGAAAAAAGCAATTTCTTTTGTGTTTTTGTTAAGCCTTCCCATCCATTTCACATTCCCTGTTGCGCACAGATAATCCAGCAGTTTGTGGTCGTATCTAACCACTCTGGATGGAAGAATGAAATCCTCCCACCAGACAGCTGGGTAGTATTGGCCTTTTAGAATTTTCAAAATTTCTGGTAGCTTTTCGTCCGGTGATAGCACCTGTTCCTTAATAAGATGCTTATTGAAAAGGTATGAGCAGTATACCTCCGGAGCCTTTGGCTCTATATCGCTTCGTGCCAGCAAAATGGTCTTGTGCTTGATCCTCTCATAAACCTTCTTATGACAATAAATACACTCACTAGCTTTGGTATCTTCCTTCAGCTTTAATACTTCTCCGGATACAACAAGGGTATCTATTGATTGATTAATGTATTCAGGCTTCATATCATATTTACTGGCTATGTCACTGATACTAAATGGGCCAGAGAACATAACATAACGTCGTATCAGCCTGATTGCCGCCTCTACTTCACTAGGAGTCAAGGCGAATATATAACTGTTTAGTAGATTGACGGCTTTTTCTTCTAGCTCTTTTCCGGGACAGCCAACCTTAAGCATTATGTCTTCTGGTTTCTTGCCTGATGTAATGGCGTACAAGGGAAAATCCTCGGCTGCGACCCAGAAAACATCATCACTGCTGTCAATATGAGTTCTGACAATTCTTCTTTGTCTTTCAAGTTGTTCAAGATATCCATAGACAATATCAGCGGGTTCTTCTGTAAAAACAGAGGTTGTATACGGCTCAGCCTTGATTTCTCCAAAAGAATAAAGAAAGAAGTACAGTTCATCAGCACTTGTTAATTTTCTTTCATATTTGTATCTATTCAGTTCAGCTTGGACTTCGCTTATGGCTCGTGGATCAAGAAGACTATATTCGGCATTCAAACCTCCCGCCAGTTGTATAAAATCCCTGTCATTGACCAATAGCTGATTTCTGCGCTCAGCAACAGGTAGCTCATAAGCATACTGATATATCATCCAAAAGTTGAATAGTAGCTCTGATGAGAAAGGAGAAGCATTCTCCGTATATATATCTGTTACATGTATTTTACCTGCACTTATATCCTCAACAACCTCATAAAGGCTCTTTATGTCAAAGATGTCATTCATACATTCCCGGTAGGTTTCAACAACTGTAGGATGATCCTGCTGCTTCAAGACCTGACCGGCTGTTTCGGAGCATCTGAGTCGTTGGATCCACAAGGGGTTTCTTTTCCCAAAGCCTGGCGTATTGACTAGTAGTGAACGGGTAAGATTGTAACGAAGATTTATGTTGAACAGTGGATCATTTGGTAGTAGCTCAAAAATTTCATCCTCCATGCTCTCTCTATCCAAAAGGGAAAAGAGGTTTGATAGTTTGCCGGTGTAGCCGAATATATGAAAAAGGATACCGTCATTGTTATAGATGTATTCCATACGGCAATTTAACAGTCTTGAGAGCCTCTCATTTAAAAGTAAAGCCAACGGAGCATGAATCCTGCCACCAAAGGGAGTATGTACGATTATTCGCCTATCTCCTGTTTCGTCACTGAAATATTCACAGATAATCCTGCTTGAAGAGGGTAAATGACGAGATACGGACAATTGGTCAGATATGTAGGTCCTCAGATTTTCTGCAGCCGTCCTGTCAAGGCCGCATTCACTATACATAAAATCGAAGAACTGTTCTGTAGCATATTCTTCTTCGAGTCGCATAAGGAATTTCCCAAGCTTTTTTCCTGTTTCATAGGTCCTTAAGGTTTTATCACCTATCCAAAATGGTATCTTGGCACCTGATGCCTTTGAAGGGCTGACGATTACCCTGTCCTTCTCTATCCTTTCTATCCGCCAGACAGAGCTCCCTAGAAAAAACCTATCCCCCATTCTGCTTTCAAAAACAAACTCCTCTTGAAGCTCACCAACTTTTACACCGGTGTCATTTAGATAAACATTGTAGTTTCCTTTATCCGGTATAGTTCCACCGTTCATTACGCACATTCTTTTACCCAGTGGAGTGCTTCGTACTTTACCTGTGCCCCTGTCATAATATATCCTGGGCTTGACTGAACCAGGTGCATCATATGGCGAAGGATCAGACAGCATAAGCAAAACGTCTTCAAACTGCTTCTCAGGAAGCTCCCGGTAAGGATATGATCTTCGGATGATACTAAGTATCTCTAATCTGTCCTGTTCACCCTCACATGAAATGGAAACTATCTGCTGTGCAAGTATATCGAGACAGTTCTGAGGCACCTTTACATTTTCTATTTCAAACTGCATCGCTTGATATGCGATAAATGAAGAATCCAGAAGATCGCCTCTTGTCTTGGGTATGAGGACACCTTTACTTACGGCATCCAGCCTATGTCCTGACCGTCCTATCCTTTGCAACACCTGTGAAGCCGTTCCAGGCGCACTGACCTGTACTACAAGATCAATGCTGCCTATATTTATGCCTAGTTCAAGTGATGATGTGGCCACCAAACATGTTAACTCGCCGTCCTTTAGCTGTCTTTCCAACTCCTGCCGGATTTCTCGAGAGACACTTCCGTGATGAGTCTTAACAAAAGGCTCGTCTGCAAGGATATTGAGCCCTGCGGCTACCATTTCTGCCACTTTCCTGTTGTTCACGAAAATCAGCGTAGATCTATGTGCCTTTATGAGAGTCATCAGCTCAGCATATATAGCCGGCCAGACCGTGTTTTCAGGCAATACCTTTAGATCCTTCACTGGTAGACTTACCATAAGATCAAAGGCTCTTTTTTTATCGCAGTTGACTATACTGACACTCCTGCCGCCGCTTAAAAACCCTGCTGCTTCCTCCAGTGGATTGACAGTGGCAGTGAGCCCTATTCTTTTTAATGGCTTACCCGCTAGCCTCTCAAGCCTTTCTATAGTTACAGAAAGATGTACTCCACGCTTATTTGCGCATATGGAGTGAATCTCATCTACTATAAGGTACTCGACATTACTGAACAGTTTTCTGGAGGAATCTGCTGTTAACATGATAAATAAGGACTCAGGGGTAGTAATAAGGATATCAGGAGCATCCTTTAGCATTCTCGCCCTCTCTTTTTGAGGAGTATCTCCTGTACGAATAGCTACCTTGATTTCAGGTAGCTGAATACCTTCCTCTTTTGCTTTATGCCTCAGACCATTAATAGGAAGCTCAAGATTCCTGTAGATATCGTTATTGAGAGCTTTCAGCGGAGATATGTACACTATTTTGATGCCCTTGTTAAATTCAGCTGCTTTTTCACTTAGGATCCAATCAAGACATTTTAAGAAAGCCGCAAAGGTTTTACCAGAGCCGGTTGGTGAGCAGATAAGCACATTTTTACCCGATGTTATCTCTGGCCAGCCTCTTCTTTGTGGCTCGCTTGGTGAACCTACATTTTCTATGAACCAGTTTCTGATTAGTGAATTGAAACTGGACAAACAATCCTCCTGAGCTTTGATTTTGCTGCTCATATCGACTCCTCTTGAACTAACAAATTAACTAAAACTACCCCGCTAAGCTCATATCATTGTCACTTGCTAACCAAAACTCCCCCGCTAAGCTTATTTCGATGTCATTTTCTAACTTAAACTACCCCGCTAAGCTCATATCGTTGTCATTTGCTAACCTAAACTCCCCCGCTAAGCTTATATCGTTGTCACTTTCTAGCTTAGACTACCCCGCTAAGCTCATATCATTGTCACTTGCTAACCAAAACTCCCCCGCTAAGCTTATTTCGTTGTCATTTTCTAGCTTAAACTCCCCCGCTAAACTCATATCGTTGTCACTTGCTAACCTAAACTTCCCCGCTAAGCTCATATCGTTGTCACTTGCTAACCTAAACTCCCCCGCTAAGCTTATTAAGTTTGTCATTTTCACTAATATTAGCGGAGTAAAGCCCTTCCATCTGTAAGAACACTCATAATTTGAGGACATCTGTCTTACAAGTCAATTCGCTATAAAAACATTTTTTCGATTACACCACATAAAAATAATTGCCATTATTATTTTTCTATAATATTTCCAATATCTCCACGGTGTAGTTCCCATTTGGGGCATCCACAGTAACCCTATCACCTGACTTTTTGCCATCCAACGCCTTACCTAGATCAGACTCAATGCTAATTTTCATATTCGCTGGGTCTATGTCAATTGTAGTCACAAGGGTGACGATATCTTCATCGCCATCTTCGATAAATTTTATTCTAGCTTTGCTATTAACACCCATAACGGACTTATCATCACTATTATCTTCAACTATGATTGCTGTTGAAATCATACTCATCAGGTATTGTATTTTGTTGTCATTCTCTCTGTAATTAGCGCAGGCTTCTTTATATTCGGCGTTTTCAGACCTGTCGCCATGTGCAGCGGCAACCGACTTTTCTCTTGCTATTTCACCTCTTTTAACGGTGAGCCTGTAATCTATTTCTTCCTGAAGCTTTTTAATATTTTCCCGTGTCAGCTTGTTGTTCATATCATCAAACCCTCATTTATCAATTTCGTGTACATACTACAATATAGCATATTGCATGCAACACATCAAAGACCAAATTGAAACTTTGGGCAAAGTCAATTCGCTTCGCTCGGGTGGAGACTGAACTGATGTAATTCTATTTAAACTTACTACATTTACAAATAATTTTCAATATACATAAGTGACGGATCTACGGCCTACGCGTAAATTTCATCCTTTACCCAAAATCCCCGAAGGGATTTTTCAAAAGCAAGCTATTTCAGCTTAGTCAGTCCAATCATCTTATCAAATGCCGCTGCTGTCATCTTCTTTTCTACTGTTCTACTATTTTATTCCATTAATTCCCCCTACGATAACTTTACGCTAACATATCACAGATTACTCACGAAAAAGTATCAACCGGCAATCCTTTAAGTGTATAAATATATGGTCGGGGTAAATGGCTGACTTTTCAATTAATGGGCAGTTAATCAGTGCAATATTCACTTTTATACCTATAATTACGGCGATAATGGATGTTTAGGTGTAATTATGTCTACACATTCAAGACTTTTACGCATTTTTCTGCCCATTACTTGCAATGTCATCCACTGGACATTGTTGTGACTGTTTTTATTATCGTTGTCGATATCCTTACAATATTCCTACAATATAGCACAATGTTGGCAATACATCCAAGTCTATATCACAGATTACTCACGAAAAAGTATCAACCGGCAATCCTTTAAGTGTATAAA
>CAZEIH010000054.1:0-5315 GCA_964512095.1 uncultured Oscillospiraceae bacterium | reverse complement strand
TTCAAGACTTTTACGCATTTTTCTGCCCATTACTTGCAATGTCATCCACTGGACAATACAGTGGTTGATTTTTTGATTGCCATAAACTAAAACTTCAGTTTATGGTAGAATTGAAATGTAGAATAAACCTAAATATTTCATAATGATTTATGGAGGCAATTATGACAAATATTGAACTATCGGCTGAGAACAAAAAAACTGCCATTGATGAAATTAAGCAGTTCTTTGAACAGGAGAGGGACGAAACTCTTGGAGACCTTGCCTCCGGCATCATCCTGGATTTCATTCTTGAAAAAATTGGGCCACATATATATAATCAGGCAATTGCAGATACGCAAACGTATATGAGCGAAAAGGTCGAGGACCTGTATGCGCTTATGCTATAATGGTCTAAAACATAAACGTGATAAGCAACCCTACCAATTTCCCCTGCCCCAACGGCACCATGGGGCCACCAATGCCCCACCAATTTCCCCTGCCCCAACGGCACCATGGGGCCACCAATGCCCCACCAATTTCCCCTGCCGCAATGGTAGCATGGGCCCGCCAGCAACCTAGCGATGTCCCCTGACGTAGTGGTACCATTGAACCACCAGTATTTATCTACGTCTTCCTTCATCTCCGACCTCTATAGGGCTGCGATGAAGGAAGACGGTGGAGTTCAGTCTCCACCTGACTCCCTGAACAAGTGAATTGACTAGTATTCAAGAAAACAGTGCTTCTACAAAGTCTTTAGCGTTGAAGGGCTGAAGATCGTCCAGCTGTTCACCCACTCCTATGAGTTTTACTGGCACATTTAGCTCAGACTTAATCGCAATAACAATGCCTCCCTTTGCAGTACCGTCAAGCTTTGTCAGCACAATACCAGAAACCTCGCTTACTTCACTAAAGGTCTTAGCCTGCATAACTGCATTCTGGCCTGTAGTCGCATCCAGCACCAACAGGTTCTCGCGCTTTGCACCAGGCATTTCTCTATCAATGATACGCGAAACCTTCTTAAGCTCCTCCATCAGGTTTTTCTTCGTGTGAAGCCGGCCTGCGGTATCACAAATCAACACATCGACCTTACGGGCTCTGGCAGCCTGAATTGCGTCATAAATAACAGCTGCGGGGTCAGAACCCTCATCCTGTTTAATAAGCTCCACATCCACCCGTTTTGACCAAACCTCAAGCTGGTCTATTGCGGCTGCCCTAAAAGTATCCGCAGCTGCAAGCATTACTTTCTTTCCCTGCTTCTTAAGCATATTAGCAATCTTTCCTATAGACGTGGTTTTACCAACACCATTGACACCTATCACCATTATAATAGCAGGTGAAGGCTCTATATCAAGCCTCTGGGTTTCCTCACCTAATATCTCAACAAGAGCTTCTTTAATTAACTCCTTAATTTTCAAGGGATCTGTAATCTTTTTTTCTTTAACCTTTTGTTTAGTATCTTCGATAATTCGGATTGCTGTATCAATTCCCAGGTCTGCAGTAACAAGCACCTCCTCCAGTTCATCAAACAGGTCGTCATCCACCTTGCCAAAGGATACTAGCACCTGGTCTATTTTTTCAGTTATACCCTTCCTTGTTTTTGAAAGTCCTTCCTTAAGTTTGTCAAAGAAGCCCATACTATCCCACCTTTTCTCCCATTCTCATAGAAACTATTTTAGAAATTCCATGCTCCTGCATAGTCACACCATACAATGTATCAGAACCTTCCATAGTGCCCTTTCTATGGGTGACCAATATAAACTGCGTATTACAGGAGAAATTTTTAATATATTCAATAAATCTGTAAACATTGGCCTCGTCCAAAGCCGCCTCTATTTCATCAAGGACGCAGAAGGGTGTTGGTTTTAACCTAAGTATAGCAAACAAAAGTGCTATCGCTGTGAAAGCACGCTCACCGCCTGAAAGCAACATCATGTTCTGCAATTTCTTTCCGGGAGGTTGTACCTCTATGTCAATACCGCTTTCAAGTACATTTTCCTGGTCTACAATTATTAAGCTTGCCCTACCCCCATTAAAAAGCTCTTTGAATACTATATTGAAGTTTTCATTAATTAGCTTAAACTGCTCTAAGAATTGCTTTTTCATAATAGAGGTCATTTCATATATTACCCGGAGTAATTTTTCTCTTGCTTGCTCCATATCGTTTCTCTGGGAATTCATAAATTCATAGCGTTCCTTAGTTTTTATGTATTCTTCAATTGAAGCTACATTAACCGGTCCCAGCTCTTTTATGATTCTCTTAAGTTCGTTAATCTTTCTTTGAGCGGTTGTCAGGCTACCAATATCCTTTTTCATCTCCAAAGCGCTGGAATAAGTCAGTTCGTACTCATTCCATATCCTGTCCTGCAGTGACTCCATCTCAGTATCAAGCTTGGCCTTTTTTACTTCTACCCTTGAGTATTCCTCCTGTAAAAGCAATATGGTTTTATTGGCATCGTTTATTTTATTGACCGTGTCATAAAGATCCTCATCCAGAATTTTTCTCTCCTCGGCAAGCCTGTCGATTTCATAGGTTTTGCCAGACTTTTCTTCATTTTGTTTTCTAATTCTTATATTTAGACCTTCGTTCTGCTCCTCCAGCTTGCTTATCTCAATAAAATATCTTGATTTTTCATTATTCTTCTTTGAAATACTTCTGTCTATAGCCTCCTTTTCAGAATTGAGTCTTTCAGATTGCTCCTTGACGCCTGCAATACTTTCGACTATAGAATTCACCGATATCTTGAAATCAGTTATATCTGCATGGAGGGCATCCCTAGCTGTCTGATCCTCCTTATGCTTTTCCTGATATTGTGTAACAGTATTTTTTGCTTCGCTTATTTCAAGCTCTATTTGCGAAAGCTCCTCTTGATACTTCTCCATCTCTTTACTTATATCGCCTAACTGTCTTTCTAGCTGTTCCTTTTCCTGTCTAAGCATTTCGACTCTAGCCGATAGCCTGCTGATGTTTTCATTTATCTGGGCTAAATGGCTTTCGTCTCTTATTTTAACCAATTCATTGTTTTTAATATCATTAGAAATTCTAGAAATATCTGAATCAATCTGTCCAATATCGCCTACAAGAAGCTTTATATCCTTCTCCAATTCTGCCTCGGTAATCATTAGGCTTTTAATCTCTGCTTCAAGCTCGGTAATTTCCCTGCTTCGACTAAGAATTCCTGTTCCTCTTTTGTCTAGACTACCACCAGACATTGAACCTCCTGTATTTAGCTGATCGCCTTCCAAAGTCACGATTCTGAAAGAGTACCCAAATCTTCTGGCCATTTTAATTCCGTTGTCAAGATTATCGGTAACAACTACCTTACCCAGCAAATTACCTATAATGCCACTATATTTGGGTCCATTCTTAACTAATTCTGATCCAATACCGCAAAAGCCTTCGCATCGGCTTATTTTCCCTAATGTTGAGGCGTCAAAGCTTCTGGATTTTACTGAGCTAATAGGAAGAAAAGTTGCGCGACCAAGCCTATTTTTCTTAAGAAATTCTATAGCCTTTTTGGCATCCTCTTCATCCTGAGTAACTATATTTTGCAATGCACTTCCAAGGGTTATTTCTATAGCTGTCTCATATTTTTTTTCTACTTCAATTAGCTGTGCAAGAGCTCCATGTATACCCTTTCCAAACTGAGGAGACTCATGGCAGGCTTGAAGCACTTCACGAACACTTCTATTGTAGCCCTCTAGGTTTTGCTCCATTTCCTTTAATGTCCTCGACCTTGAAGACTTGAACTGCATTTCGGATTTAAGCTTACTTTGCTTTGACCTTAATTCCTCAAGGATTTTATCAGATTGTGCTCGCTCGTCGTGCAATACCTGATGCTGGGCTTTTTGCTTCTTTATCTGCTCTTCAGCATATCTGACACTATCAACCAAATCCTCTTTTTTCATTTTTTCTCTGTCGTTTTCCACCAGGTTTTGATAAACCTCACTGTCTATACTTCCCATTCGTTTTTGAGTATTCTCCATATGGGACTTTACATTGTTTATCTGTAGCTTTTTATCAGACTGTATGTCCATCTTGTCCATAATGCCTGACTTCATTAATTCAATATTTCTCTCATCGTCTGAAAGTGTCTTAAGCAATTCTTCCATCTGTTTTTCGTAACCAGACAGTTTAACACTGAAGTCCTCCAGCTGCTTTTCTAGGTACTTCAGCTTGTCCTGTTTGCCGGTTTCCTCATTATCAAGAGTATCAATTTTTTCTTCGAGGTCAGCAATCTCAGACTCTAGTCTCTGGATGTTTTGCTGAAAATTAGTAATCTTCTCATTATTTAGCTTGATTTCAGAAGAGCAACGCTCTAGATTTCCATCTATTTCATAAAATTGTTGTCTTACTGTCTCCAACTGTTCATCCATGGATTTCAACAGATCGGTTTTTTCCTTATTTGAGCTTGTGATGTCGTCAAGCTTCTTGTTTTCATCATCCACCTGATTCTTAACCGTCTTATACTGTTCATCAAATAATTTAAGCTTTTTTCTGAACTTTTCCATTGAGTCTAGATATACATTGATTTCCAGTACCTTCAGATCCTCTCGCAGATCCAAATATCTGCGTGCTGTCTCTGACTGCTGTTTTAGTGGCTCCAACTGTGTTTCAAGCTCTATTATTATGTCATTAATTCTTTCTAGATTCTGCCTTGTTAGTTCAAGCTTCTTTTCGGAATCCAGCTTTCTGACCTTATACTTCATTATTCCAGAGGCTTCTTCGAATATTCGCCTTCTGTCCTCAGACCGGGAGCTTAATATTTCGTCCACTCTGCCCTGGCCAATGACTGAGTAACCGTCCTTGCCAATGCCGGTATCCAGAAGCAGCTCCGTGATATCCTTAAGCCTGCAGGTTGCTTTATTTATCAAATATTCACTTTCTCCTGAACGAAAAACTCTCCTTGTGATAGTGACCTCTCCATATTCTATGGGGAGTGAAGAATTAGAATTGTCCAAAGTTATGGACACCTCAGCAAATCCAAGCGGTTTTCTGTGCTCAGTGCCTGCAAATATAACATCCTCCATCTTGGCGCCTCGGAGTGTTTTTACGCTCTGCTCACCAAGAACCCATCTGATGGCATCTGCAATATTACTTTTTCCGCTACCATTTGGTCCTACTACAGATGTAATACCACTATTGAAATCAAGGCTAATTTTTTCGGCAAAGGATTTAAAACCCTGCAAATCTAGTCGCTTTAAGTACAAATGGACCCCCCCGTACGTCAATTGTGCATATTCATTTTAACATAAAATGAGACTTATTCAACAAAATTCGAAGGTTCAATTTCCAATGGGGGCAGGCCCCCATACCCCCTCGCTACGGGCGAAATGAA
>CAZEIH010000053.1:0-15876 GCA_964512095.1 uncultured Oscillospiraceae bacterium | reverse complement strand
GAGTAAACGGCTATGGATAGGCAAAACAGCTACAGATGGACAAAAGGCCGAGGACATAGATAAAGAGTAGGTGGAAGCGAAGCATGGCAGCGCCCCTTACTCGTAATAGGAAAATGAGATGGCTTCCCTTTGCCGGGGAGCTACTTTTATATTAGTCTTCAGAAAACCCGACCCCTAATTAATTAGTTTCCTTGGTCAGGTGGATTTCTGTCTACACTTGACTCCCTGGGCGATGGGAAATCATTTATATCACAGATAGCTTATACGCTGTGTCATGTTTTGTATCATAGAAGCATATTATGTTGCTTTTTGCAATAGGTCATATTACCTAATTAATTTTTCTGCTTCCATATTGACTTGTTCAACAAAAGTGATACAATATACAGTGCAAAGAAAAATTTACTATACTAAATATTGTGTTAGGTTCAAGGAGGCCAAGAAATGAATTTATCGGAAAATGCTGTAAAGGTCCTTGAAAAAAGGTACCTTACTAAGGACGAAACTGGTAAGCTTCTTGAAAACCCCGAGGGTATGTTTAAAAGAGTAGCTAAGGCAATTGCCTCAGCAGACAAATCTTATGTATCCGCATCAGAACTAAAAAAGATCGAAAAAGAATTCTATGATTTAATGATGAATCTAGAGTTTTTGCCTAATTCACCTACGCTTATGAATGCAGGACGGCCTCTTGGACAATTGAGCGCATGCTTTGTTTTGCCCATCGAGGATACGATGGAGGGCATATTTGACTCAATCAAAAACGCCGCGCTTATACACAAGAGCGGTGGTGGTACAGGCTTCAGCTTTTCAAGGCTGAGATCAAAGGGAGCTACTGTCAACTCCACTGGAGGAGTCGCCAGCGGACCCATTAGCTTCATGAAGGTATTTAATGCCGCCACTGAAGCAGTTAAACAGGGTGGAACCAGAAGAGGCGCCAACATGGGCATTCTCAGAGTTGATCATCCCGATATTAGAGAATTTATCACATGCAAGCAGGACAACGAGGACATCACAAATTTCAATATTAGTGTTGCCCTCACTGAAGAATTTATGGAAGCCGCAGAAAAAGGGCTTACATATGATCTTATTGATCCGAAGACTCAAAAACCAATAGCTACGGAAAATGCAAGAGAAATATTCGACATGATTATCGACAACGCCTGGAATAACGGCGAACCGGGCATTGTATTCCTTGATAGAATTAACAAGGACAATGTAACACCTGAGTTAGGCGAAATTGAGAGCACCAATCCCTGTGGAGAGCAACCACTGCTACCCCATGAAGCCTGCAATCTGGGCTCCATCAATCTCAGCCTGATGGTAAAAGCAAAAGGCGATAAGCTTGAAGTTGACTATGACAGACTAAAGAAGGTTGTTAGGAAGGCAGTACATTTCCTTGACAATGTAATTGATGTAAACCGTTATCCACTGCCAGCTATCGATGAAATGACAAGAGGAACTAGAAAAATTGGCCTAGGTGTTATGGGCTGGGCAGATATGCTATGTAAGCTAGGCATTGCATACAATTCGCAAAAAGCTATAAAGCTGTCTGAAAAGGTAATGCACTTTATACAGGAGGAAGGCCAGAAAGCTTCTATTGAGATTGCAGAAAAAAAGGGAGTATTCCCACTGTTTGATAAAAGCATATATAAAGACCTTGGGGTAAGGCTTCGCAATGCAACAATAACAACTATAGCCCCCACAGGGACGCTAAGTATCATAGCAGGTTGTTCCAGTGGAATAGAGCCGATATTTGCTATTTCGTACATTAGAAATGTTATGGACAATGACGAACTCATTGAGGTCAACCCGTTATTTAAGGAATTATCCGAGACAGGAGGCTTCTACTCAGATGATCTTATGAGGAGGATTGCTAAAAAAGGCTCACTCCATGAGTTTAACGAAATTCCTGAGGATATCAAGGAGGTATTCGTAACAGCTCATGACATATCTCCGGAGTGGCACGTAAAAATGCAGGCAACCTTCCAAAAGTATACTGACAATGCAGTATCAAAGACTGTCAATCTTAGTAATGATGCTACTAGAGAGGATGTTAAGGCAGTATTTGAGCTGGCATACAGGACTTATTGTAAGGGAGTGACAATCTACAGAGACGGTAGCCGTGATATGCAGGTCCTTAATATCGGTGAGGTCAAGGGCAGGGAAGCAGGTAAGGCTGGGGCAGCTGATGTCGCAGCTTCAGATAAGGATCCCAAGTTTACAGAAGGTATTGCACCTAGACCACGCCCGGATATCACTACAGGCTTTACTGAGAAGGTAAAAATCGGTTGCGGCAACCTTTATATTACAGTTAATTATGATGAGAACGGCATCTGTGAGGTATTTACCAATACCGGCCGTGCAGGCGGGTGCCCGTCACAGTCCGAAGCAACAGCAAGACTTGTGTCGGTAGCCCTGAGATCGGGAATTGATGCAAAATCAATTGTAGAGCAGCTTAAGGGGATAAGATGTCCGTCGACTATAAGGCAAAAGGATATCAGAGTGTTATCATGTCCTGATGCCATAGGACGTCTTGTTGAGAAGGTATTGAAGCTTCAGAATGGTAATGGTAATGCTAATGGCAACGCTAATGGCAACGGCAACGGCAACGGTGAAACAGCTAAAATAAAGAGTGCAGTGGAAAAATCAAAATCAGATGCTGAAAGGCTTGATTTTATACCAAAGCCTACGGGAAACTCCTCTTTACTAGAGGAACATCAGCATAGCGCTAACTTGTTAAGCCATAAGGGCGAAAGCTATAACATCACCGATACGCTTCATATGGCAAATTGTCCCGAATGCGGCAAGGCAGTTGAACACGAGGGCGGCTGTGTTATTTGCAGGCACTGTGGCTTTAGTAAATGTGGTTGATAGCTACTAAGTTTACATATATACTCAACTCCTCGAAAAATAGGGTGAATTAAGCTTCACCCTATTTTTTACAAATTTTATCTATGTCTTCATATCTCGCTTACCTCTATAGGTCAGAAGGTCAGGTGGTGCGAAGTGAATGGACTCTCATATTTGCGTCTTAACTTATGGAGCAGATATGACTATAATAGTAATTGAACAATGTCACAGACCCATTCCCATTCCTCTTAGGTGGGGGTTACCAATTGAAAAAGCCGTCAGTGGCGAGTACAATCTCCCAGTCAGGATGCATGGGCGAGTAGATGACGAAGTCATCGACCAGCCGACGTTGTTCAAACGCCACGTTTAGGCGTAGCGCACGGAGTGCAGCGTAGGGCGAATTCATTTTGCCCGTAACGAGGAGGTAAGGGGGCCTGCCCCCATTGGAAATAGAATAATTAATCCATCGCGAGGTAAACATGAAAAACATACTCAGACTTGTTAAATATGCAAGAGCGTATTGGTATCTGTTAGTGATTTCAGCAATAAGTACAATTACAATAACCGTTCTGAACCTTATTGGCCCAAGGCTAATAACGAAGCTAATAGATATTCTCTCGAATGATTTAGATAAGGGCTCAATTGTTTTAATACGCAATCTGGCGCTGATATTGGCAGGAACATATCTGATGAGGGTATTGTTCAGATTCCTTAACAATTACCTAAGTCATAAAGCGGCCTGGAATCTGGTAGCAGACATGAGAGTTAGGGTGTATGATCATCTCCAGAAGCTCTCCCTGAGATATTATCAAGACAAGCAAACCGGTCAGCTTATGTCCAGAACAACAAATGACACAGCTACATTCGAGATGCTTATAGCCCACGTGGTACCTGAGCTGTTTGCTAATGCACTGATAATTATTGGTGTATCAGTAATACTGTTCAGCATGAATGTATCTCTTGCGCTACTCACATTGATACCGATACCCTTTCTTTTACTGGGTAGCTGGATATTCATAAAGAAGGTCAGGCCTAATTTTCGTATTGCCCAAGGAAATCTGGCGGAACTAAACGCAACCTTACAGGACAACATTTCAGGCATGAAAGAAATTCAGGTATTCAACCAGCAGCCAAAGGAAAAAGCTCGGATACGAAAGGATGCGCAAAACTATACATCATCCATACTCCATGCTTTAAAGCTAAGCGCTATATTTCATCCTACAGTTGAGGCCATTAGCTCCTTTGGAACAGTAATTGTGGTGCTCTTTGGTGGGTGGCTTGCACTGGAGGGTAATCTGACAGTATCGGAAATCGTTGGTTTTTTACTCTATCTTAATCTTTTCTATCAGCCCATAGGCGCTCTAGCAAGGGTTGTTGAGGATCTTCAGCAGGCTCTGGCAGGAGCAGAAAGAGTATTTGAGGTCCTTGATATGGAGCCGGACATAAAGGACGGCCCGAATGTGGTTAACATAGACAATAGCAAGGGGGATATTGTTTTTGAGGATGTCAGCTTCAACTACATTGACAATGTACCGGTTCTTCAGAATATTAGCTTTAGGGCGGCACCTGGTGAGATGGTTGCGCTGGTGGGTCCTACCGGTGTTGGCAAGACAACGATTATAAGCCTTATGGCACGTTTTTATGAGCAGACATCAGGGAAAATTTCCCTCGATGGAAGGGAGCTGAAGGATATATCCCTTTCATCTCTACGAAACCAGATAAGTATTGTATTGCAGGATATATTCCTGTTTAATGGGACTGTGGCTGAAAATATTGCATACGGCAGCAGGAAGGCTACCAAGGAGGAAATCGTTCAGGCTGCAAAAACCGCAAGAGCTCATGAGTTTATCATAGAAATGCCTGAAGGCTATGACACTGTTATTGGAGAAAGGGGAGTCAGGCTATCCGGGGGACAGAAGCAGCGTTTGTCAATTGCACGGGCTGTTCTGCGCAACACTCCAATCTTGATACTTGACGAAGCGACGGCGGCTGTTGATGTGGAAACTGAGGCCAAGATACAGCAGGCAATACAAGAGCTTACTAAGAACAGGACGATTATTGTTGTTGCTCACAGACTTTCTACAGTTAAGAAGGCAGATAAAATATTGGTGATTCAGGAGGGAAGAATTATCGAATCAGGAAACCATTCTGAATTATATGAGTATAATGGAGTGTACAAGCAGTTATGTGAGCTGCAATTCAAATATTAATATATTATTAAAATTATAGAAATATAGGAACATTATCTGGAACACAATAGTCTAACATTCGTATTACAACTATTGCTCACTATGTAATATTACTTGATAACTAAAATAATATGATTAATAAACGCAGACATAAGCCTGCACAAAGGAGCATGGAGGCAACGTGGAAAACATAATTGAATTAAAGAATCTCAGAAAGGTGTACAGGATTGGCGAAGAGAAGGTGGTAGCCCTGGACGATGTTAGCATTGACATAAAAAGGGGCGAATTTTGCTGTCTTTTGGGCACATCAGGGTCAGGTAAATCGACTCTACTCAATCTAATGGCCGGACTGGAAAAGCCTACCAAGGGAACTATCCGAATTAAGGGTAAAAGTATTGAAAAAATGAGTGAGAAGAAGCTGGCGAAATTCAGACAAGAGCACTTGGGGTTTGTGTTTCAGTCCTACAATCTTTTGCCCATGCTTACGGCTCTTGAAAATGTTAGTATGCCCTTGACCTTTAAAGGAATGCCAAAATCCGCCAGGGACAAGAGTGCTAAAGAGATGTTAGAGGCAGTTGGGTTAATGACTCATATAAAGCATAAGCCCTTACAGATGAGTGGCGGTCAGCAACAAAGGGTGGGTATAGCAAGAGCATTTGTTGCCAGACCGGAGATTGTGTTTGCCGATGAGCCGACAGGAAATCTAGATTCCAAGACAACAAAGGATGTTATGGAGCTGATTACAAATATAGCCAGGGAGAATAATCAGACTCTGGTCATAGTAACACATGATTTGGGGATTGCCCAATATGCGGATAGAATCGTTCATATATTGGACGGTAATATAGAAAGAATCGACATTAATAATGCCAGGGGGGGTTCAAATGAGAAAGCTGACAGTTTTATTAGCAGTGCTGATGCTATGTCTGCAAGTATTTAGTGGCACGGTAGTTTTTGGGGCTAAGATAGAGGAAGGGGATAATATCAGAATAGTAGACTCCAATTCTGACACAGGCACCATTAGGGAAGGAAGGCCTTTTGAGTTAACGGTATTTATCGGACATAAGTCGGAAAAAGTGTTAAAAAATATTGAAGTTGATATAGATGAGTCATCAGACTTTTATGGAGATCCGAAAATGACAGAGTTTTATTATTTGGAGGAACTAACGAAGGATGACGAAAGACAAGCTCTCAAATTTTTGACCAACCATAAGCTTGTATATAAGGGCTCGGGAAATTCACTGAAGTTGAACTTCACATATTATATTGGTGAGGAAAAATATACAGAATCTCATATATTGTCAGTAACCGAGGCTGTGTCCAAAGACAGCGAGCAAAAGCCTCCTGGCAAAAGCGATCCGAATCTGTCAGAATACAAGCCTAACCTGACAGTAGACAATTCCGGCAAAATACCAATAATTCCAGCCGGATCGTCATACAGACTGAAGTTTAATGTTAAAAATTTAAGTGGTCATCAGGCGAAAAACGTTAAGGTATCACTGGTGATGGCGGATTCTGAAAAGGCCCCCCTTGTGCTTGAGAACTTTGATCTGAGGCAGACTGTAGCCAGCATTGAAGGCAACAGCACTAAGGACATCATATTTGATATAAAAACAAATAAGACCTCTCCCCAGGGAGTATTCCCATTGGCGTTGAAATTTGAATATTCCAATGCATATAATATTGAATTTCCTGAGCAGTCAGAAACAGTTTATATCAAAATCGAAAACAATAATATAAGCCCAAAGCTTATAGTAGATGGCATATCATTAAAACCATCTGCTATATCTGAGGAGGCAGTTACTCTTGAACTGGTGTTGAAAAATCTTGGTGATTTGAAAGCCGACGATGTCAAGGTCACTCTTCAAGGACTTAAAAGTGGTGGCTTTATAGCACATAACTCCACTGATGTTAAATATGTTAACAGTATAGGCGGAAAAGGCACAGCAACAGTTTCTTATGAGCTTTTACCTCCGGCATCAGGCGCAGCAGCCAGCAATGAATTGTCTGTAAAGCTAGAATACAAGGACGCCATAGGTACAGCTTATAGTGACCAGAACCAGGTGTTTGTGCCGGTTGGTGAAGGAGAGGGCTCGCGACCTAACTTAACCTTTGAAAAGATTGTATCCCCTCAGAATGCTGTTACCCCCGGACAGGAGTTTACAGTTGGCCTTGACCTCATAAATAGTGGTGGTGCAATAGCCAAGAATGTTAAGGTTACACTGGCAGCAGATGCTGGCATTGTTGCAAGGTCTATGAATCCGGTATATCTGATGGAGTTGGACGGGGCAAAAGCAGAAAAGATATCCTTTAAGCTATTTGCATCTGACGATACACCAACAAAGAACTACCCTATAGCTCTCAACGTGGAGTATGAGGATACCTTTGGAACCAAATACAATGCATCCCAGTATATTGGTGTATTCATTGAAAATGATGCAGGGAAGACAGTTCCAAGGATTATTATCGACAATTACTCCATGGATCCATTTCCGGTTAACGCAGGAGAGGATTTTAACCTAAAGATGTCCTTCCTGAATACCAGCAAGACAGTGGATGTGTCTAACATTAAAGTAACTGTCTCATCTGAGGACGGTACATTTACACCTACAGACTCAGGTAACACCTTCTACATTGAAAGCATTCCAAGGACAAAAAATGTCGAACGTGAGCTGTTACTCCATGTAAAGCCGGATGCAGAACAAAAATCCTATATTCTGAATGTTGATTTTGAATATGAGGATGAGAAGGGGAATCCCTATACAGCAAAAGAAACTATGAGTGCAAGAGTAGTTCAGAATCCCAGGTTGGTTACAGGAGATCTAAATCTGATGCCTGAAACATTTGTGGGGCAACCGGTATGGGTATATCTCGATTTCTACAATATGGGCAAATCCACATTGTTTAATCTCATGGTATCAATTGAAGGTGACTTCCAGGGCCAAGGGCTGAACTACTATGTAGGAAATTTCGAACCCGGCAGAACAGATTATATTGATGTTTCCTTTAGTGCGATGAATCCGGGCCAGCAGAAGGGAAGCGTACTATTTGCTTTTGAGGATGCTAACGGTGTAAAGACAGAAATTCGCAAAGAATTTGAACTTAATGTAATGGAAATGATGCAAGAGGGCCCCATGCTTGACGAAAATGGAATGCCTATAGATGGTGGCGGCTTTGACGAATCCTGGGGTGGTGGTAAACCTATGCCAGGTATGCCAGGTATGCCCGGCGAACCTCAGCAGAAAAGCATCTGGCTATATGTAGGTATAGGTGCAGGCGTTTTGATAGTGGCGATAGTATTAATTATAATACTTAGGAAAAGGCATGTGAGGAGAAAGGAATTGAGCCTGGATGAATAAAAATGATATATTAAGGCTTGCTTTAAAAAACTTCATGCGGAGAAAAACCAGATCTATCCTGACAATACTGGGTGTTGTAATCGGAACAGCTGCGATTGTAGTCATGCTTTCGCTGGGCATTGGTATGAACGAGAGCTTCAGAAGACAGTTGAGCAGTATGGGTAGCCTTAATGTTATTGACGTAAATCCATGGTATTTTGTTGAGGATGGCAATGGCGGTGGATACTCTGGACAGACTACTCTTGATGATAATGCGGTGGCAAAGATAGAGGCAATTGAAGGAGTGGAAGCTGTGACGCCATTTCTTCAAACCGGTTTGAAACTGGTTTCAGGCAAATATACAATGTATGCAAACATTATGGGGGTCGATACCAAAGCTCTTGAAGCTTTTGGCTATACAACAGCACAAGGAAGGCTATTGACTGAAGATGATACCACAGCGTTGCTTTTTGGTAGCAATACGCCTTACGATTTTTACAACCCTAGAGACAGAAATAATATGTATGGTAAAGGTGGAGGATACTTTTACATGGGGGAGGGCAATGGAGGAGAAGAAAGGCCGGCACCCGATGTAGATGTAATGAATGACAAGCTGGAAATGACCTTTGATATGAGCTATGGAGAGCATAGGCCGGGAGGATCCGGCGGCTCTGGGGGAGGAAACAAAAAACCAAAGCTTTATAAGGTCAAGGGTATCGGTATTCTTGAAGAATCCCAGGATGAAAGGGCATATTCTATTTTCATGAACATAGATTATCTCAAAAAGATAATGAAGGAAAATCAGCGTGCTCAGGGTTCTATGGGTGGACGACCAGGCGGAAGTCAGCAAGAGGGCTACCAGCAGGTCAAGGTTAAGGTCAAGGATATGAATGATGTACAGAAGGTGCAAGATGAGATAAAGGCTATGGGCTATGGAGCGTACAGTCTTACCGACGTACTCAAGAGCATGCAGGAAACCTCAGCAACGATGCAGGCTGTGCTTGGTGGCATAGGAGCTGTTTCACTATTTGTCGCAGCCATTGGTATCACAAATACAATGGTAATGTCTATATATGAAAGAACTAGAGAGATTGGCGTCATGAAGGTTTTGGGCTGTATGCTAGGAGATATAAGAACCCTCTTCCTTATTGAGGCTGCAATGATAGGATTCTTTGGAGGCTTGCTGGGGCTTGCCTTCAGCTATGGAGCCTCCGTAGTGCTTAACCGCTTTGCAGGAGGGTTGTTCGGGGGAGGCTATTACTATGGCGGAGGAGAAGAGAGCATCGTATCATTGATACCTCCGTGGCTGGCACTGCTAGCTCTTGGCTTTGCCACACTTGTTGGAATCATTTCAGGCTTTATGCCAGCAAGGCGAGCTATGAAGCTCAGCGCATTAGAGGCAATAAAGACAGAATAAGTAGGGGAATAAAGCAAGGGAATAGAAGAAGGCCGATATATCAACCGGCCTTCTTGTTATTTCACTCACTGTCCTTTTGTCGTATTTCTTTTCGCTTTATTTTGCCGCTTATTGTCTTTGGAAGTTCTTCCATGAATTCAATTATTCTTGGATACTTATAAGGAGCAGTTGTATTCTTCACATGATTTTGAAGCTCCTTTTTAAGGGAATCACTGCCCTGCCAGCCTTTTGCCAGGACGATGGTGGCTTTTACCACCTGCCCCCTTACTGGATCCGGTACGGCAGTAACGGCGCATTCCAATACTGAGGCATGCTCAATCAGTGCACTTTCAACTTCAAAGGGACCGATTCTGTAGCCGGAACACTTAATTACATCATCTGACCGCCCTACGAACCAATAGTATCCGTCTTCATCCCGCCAGGCTACATCGCCGGTATCATACACTCCATTATTCCAAACACGCGATGTTGCAGCTTCATCCCTGTAATAACCTTTGAAAAGTCCAGGTGGTATAAAGTCATTAAGACCCTTGATAATAATTCTTCCTTCAACGCCGGGAGGGCAAGGATTTCCATTGTCATCAACAATGTCAATATCATAAAGAGGAGACGGCTTGCCCATTGACCCCGGTTTTGGATCAATCCATTGAAAATTAGCGCAAAGAACAGTTGATTCTGTCTGCCCAAAGCCTTCAATTATATTGAGACCAGTGGCCTTTTTAAACTGGCTGTAAACCTCTGGATTCAGTGGTTCTCCGGCGGTACTTGACATTTTGATACTTGAAAGATCGTACTTGGATAGATCCTCCTTTATAAGGAAACGGTATATGGTTGGTGGCGCACAGAAGGACGTTATCTTGTGCTTTTCAATAGTTTCCAATAGCTTTTCCGGTACAAATTTCTCCATATCATAAACAAAAAGTGCTACGCCACATATCCATTGACCATAAATCTTACCCCAGGCGCATTTTGCCCAACCCGATTCCGAGACAGTCAGGTGTAGACCTTCACTGCCCAGCCGTTGCCAGTAGTGAGCTGTAACTATGTGACCAATGGGATAGTAAAAATTATGTACCACAATTTTGGGCATTCCTGTTGTGCCCGAGGTGAAGTACATCAGCATATTATCGTGGCCACCAGCTGCATTGTCGCCCACAGGTCTTGTCCAGCTTTCTGACGCTTTTTCCAGCTCTACATCAAAGTTTAACCAGCCATCTCTAGGATGTCCGACAATTGCCTTGGATTTTACTGTAGGAGATTCATCTAGAGCTTCTTCTATAAAAGACAGTATCTCGTGGTCATCAACAGACATTATCATTTTGACCAAGGCTGCATTGTTGCGGTATACTATATCTTTTTTTGTTAACTGTACAGTAGCAGGTAGTGAAACTGCTCCCACCTTCTCCAAAGCCAGTGTACAAACCCAGTAATGCCAGCGCCTCTTAAGCAAAAGCATAACCACATCGCCCTTTTGGATGCCGTTGGCCTTGAAGAAGTTGGCTGCCTTATCGCTTAATTTTTTCATGTCACTAAAGGAAAATATGCGCTCATCACCATTATCGTTGCACCAAACCATGGAGGTTTTGTCCGGAGATTCCGCTGCCCATTGGTCAACGATATCATAGGCAAAGTTAAAGTTTTCCGGAAGCTGTACGCTGTAGTTGTTTTTGAAATCCTCATATGAATTGAAATCTATCTGTGGTAAAAATTTTTCTAGCATTTACTATTTTACTCCTTTGTCGTTTAGGATTACGGTAAGAAACTTACCTGGTTTACTATCAACGGCGGCCTGCCCATGGGGAATATTAGGGTCAAAATATAGAGAATCCCCCGGTTCCATTATAATTTCCTTACCGCCAAGTATGACCTTAATTCGTCCCTCCAGCACAAAATTGAACTCCTGGCCGGGGTGGCTCACAAGGGACATATTTTTATTTTCCTCGGGATCGATGGTAACAAGAAGAGGTTCTACCTTCTTATTAACGAAGCTAAAGGCTAGGCTTTGAAACTTGTAACCCTTATAGCGCTCAATATATGGCGCTTCGCCGTTTTTTACCAGACAATAATTATGTAGGCGGGGTGTTGAGCCAGTTAGTAGTTCTGTTAGCTCAATTTTTAAAATACCTGCAATCTGGTAAAGTGTCGATATTGGCACACCCTCCTCACCATTTTCATATTGCAGATAAACTTCCAAAGGTAAATTGAGCATTTGAGCCAATGTATCAGCTGTAATATCAGAAATCTCTCTAATTTCCCGGATGCGGTCTGCAATTTGCTTTATTGTATTAGACAAATTTATCCCTCCTTGCGTCTTCTAATATGCAATGTATTTATCATAACACAATACTTACGGCTGTTTAAGTTAAATTTTTCAATAGGGATGAGAGCCATCCAATTCATACGCAAAGTTGAAAATTTTAACCAAATATTAAATAATTATTTCCCATATATATGTATCATGAATATGGAGGCAGTAAAATATGAGTGATTACGAAAAACAACTACTAAAATCTGCCAAAAAAGGTGGGGTTTCGGCATTTGAAGAGCTAACGACATCCCATCAGGTCGTCGTTTACAATTTTATGCTAAGAGAGTGCGGCGATGAATTCATTGCAAGCCAACTGACACAGGAGGTATTCGTCAAAGTTTTTGCATTGCTGACTACAAATAAATGTACAAATAATTTTTATGCGAGTATTTACCGGACAGCCAGTGAAGTGAGTCGTAAGGCTGTTTGCGAGTCTAAACAAACATCTCAAATATATGATTCGGCATATGTTTCTATATAATAACAGATGTATTTCTACAATATTAATAGAACCTATACTAAAAGTATTGTAGAATTATAGTATTACATTATTTATTTCACTTTTAAACGGGGTATAAAAATGGGAGAAGTAAAGGTCAAAGTACTGGTTGTTGAGGATGAGGCTTCTATTAGGAAATTCATTGCGATTAATTTGGAGAGAAGTGGCTTTGATGTTCTGGAGGCTGATACCGGAGAAAAAGCTATTGAAATGGCAGAAGCCTACAAGCCGGGGGTAATAGTCCTTGATGTTATGCTGCCTGGAATTGATGGTTTTGAGGTTTGCAAAAAGCTTAGAGATATGATGCCTAATATTATCATAATTATGCTTACTGCCAGAGGGCAGGACATAGATAAGATTACGGGTCTAGAATTGGGTGCGGATGACTACATGGTCAAGCCCTTCAATCCACGGGAGCTAACAGCAAGGATAAATACAGTCATCAGAAGAATGGAAAGATCAAAGATACCTGATGATGTTGCTCTGCAATACAAAAACCTTGTTATGGATTTAAAATCGCAAAAGTTTTTTAAGGATGACAAAGAAATTGAATTGACTCCTACTGAGTTTTCTGTTTTAAAGATGTTTATGTCGAATGTTGGGAGAGCGCTGAGCCGTAATGAGCTTTTTAACTCGGTATGGGGAAAAAACTATTTTGGTGATCTTAAGACCTTAGATGTTTACATAAGAAGAATAAGAGAAAAAATCGAGGAGAACCCATCAAAACCGCAATATATCGAAACCGTATGGGGGTACGGATACAGATGGTGTGATAAATAAACCGGAAGTAGCCTATGAAAACAGGCCAAAACTGGATTAGGGCAACAGTGAGCTACAGAAGTTAGCTACATACCAAAACGCTTGTAAGGCCGGGAGATAAAAAATGGTTCTGACTATCAGAAAAAGAATGACCGTTGGCTTTATTTTAATCATAATTCTAACGGTACTGGTTCTGGAGGCACTGATAATAAATATAGTCCGGGTAAATTACTATAGAAACCTGGAAGCCAACCTTTACAATCAGGTAAAGGTATCCTGTGAAATGTATACTAGATATTTTTCTGATGCATCGCTGTCAGACAATGTCATAAATAATGTGGATACATTTTGGAAGCAGACAAGTGCCCAGGTTCAGATACTCGACGTTAATGGCAGGGTGCTGATGGACTCTATAGGCTATATGCCTGATAAGGATGAAAGGATGCCTGACATTGAGAAGGCCTTTGAAACCGGTAGAGGGGTATGGTCAGGAAAGGTTCCCTATGATAGCTATGGAATAATGGCGGTTTCAAGCCCGTTGATTGTCCAGGGGGAAACCATTGGCGCCCTACGGTTTATTAGTACACTGAAGGGTGTGGATGAGGATGTTAAGTCTGTATCCTGGATTTTTATCATTATCGGTGCTGTTGTTACAATCGTATCTATAATTTTGAGCTTTTTGCTTTCCAATTCCATTGTTAATCCACTTAAGAAGGTCACAGACGTTGCCGCTCGCATGGCTTCAGGCGATATTAATATCCGTAGTAAAAAAACTTATAATGACGAAATTGGAAAATTGTCCGACACGTTAAATTACCTTGCAGATGAAATCAATAAAAGGGATAGAGTGAAAAATGAATTTATTTCATCTATTTCCCATGAACTGAGAACGCCTTTGACATCAATTAAAGGGTGGGCTGTTACGTTGATGGAGGTTGATGGAGAAGACAGGGAATTGTTGGAGACAGGTCTTGATATTATTGAAAAGGAATGCGACAGGCTTACGGCGATGGTAGCAGAATTGCTGGATATTTCAAGGCTTGTGTCAGGTAAGATGACTATAAGGAAAGAAAGTGTACAGCTTGAGGAATTTGTTGATACAGTTGGTAGACAGCTGGCTCCGAGAGCTGTAAGGGATGGACTGAATTTTAGCGTAGAGGTGGAGGGGGAGTTGCCGGAAATACAGACTGATGGCAACAGACTAAAGCAGGTTATTATTAATATACTGGACAACGCATTCAGATTTACGCCCGTCAACGGCAGTGTTCTTCTTAAGTCAGTTGTTAGTGGCGGTGAAGTCATTTTTTCGGTAATTGATACGGGCTGCGGCATTCCTACAGATGAACTGCCATACATAATGGAGAAATTTTATAAGGGAAGGAATAGCAAGCTGGGCAGTGGAATCGGCCTGTCTATATGTGATGAAATAATAAAGCTGATGGGTGGCAGCTTCGCTATCTACAGTGTTCCCAATAAGGGTACGAGAGTTGTCATACGTATCCCGATTACGGAGGGGGAAAAGGTATGAGAAGGTATTTGCGTACTCTATATTTTATATCTATGGTGCTGGTTATATTTGCGATTACATTAACCGGTTGTTCAAAGGCTGTGCCGGAACATGCCGACAGGATAGAGAGCCCATCCATTCAGGAAGTACCCTTTGCAGGCACATGGGTTTTGGAAAAAAACATTTCTGGCAACTTAGCAGAGCTTGTTGACAGCTATGATCCTATGCAAGGTGGGGTTGTAGGATTTTCCCAGAACTTATTGTTATTTGATGGCAAAATATATTATGATATTAGATACAAGGTTAAGCGCGTAAATGTGTATGAGTATTTTTTACACAAAAAAGACGGCTTGCCGGAAACTCTAGATTGTGATAACTGCGAAATTGTTGTGACCACCGTTTATTCCAATGACAACTTTTTGTTTGAGTTTATAGAGGATGAAAATGGCGCAAAGGTTGCAGTAATAGATGACAGCTATTACAGCATGAAAAAGACATCTGACGATTTCAGCACAGATCAGAAGGTGGCTATTAATGAGAGTGAGCAGAATGCGCTGGATGATTCAAGGGATAACGAGCAACCAGTGCGCTCGGGACTTTTGTTGGGAGTACGGATTCCTGTGAAAACTGCCGATGGTCTTGGAGGTTACAAGTACGGTACATACTGGATATCCACTACAGACAACTCTGCCCATCAGGTGCTTTACGCTGATGATATTTATCTTCCGAGAATGGATGGCTTTTGGAAGCTTATTGTTGAAGAAAGACTAGAGCAACAGAGGTTAGAGGATGCCCTTATTGCCCGTAAGGTTTCAAATATTAAGGGGAAGCTTACTGAAGGTGTGCTGGAAAATCTAGCAGACGATATTGAAACAAGAATAAGTAAGGCTATAGTTTATGTAGGTAATGATTATGTTTGTGTGGAAAACAGTTTTTACAGTAATAATGGTGATGAGTTTGCTCAATCAGGTTCGGGCGTAGAGGCTGGTGGTAGCGCGGCGTTGGGCGGCGC
>CAZEIH010000052.1:0-16256 GCA_964512095.1 uncultured Oscillospiraceae bacterium | reverse complement strand
CCAAACTATGCCGATATTTTTCCGGGATTAAAAATCCCTAAGACGCACCCTCAAATAAGGGCGTTTTTATCGTGAAGTTACTATCTTGCTAGGATAGAGATGAATCTTATTAACGAAAGAATGAATCTACCTCTTTAATGAGGCGTACCAATCCAATACTTTGCAAAGCACCTCTATCATACTATCAACATCATATTTTGTTACTATTAATGGTGGCATCAGCCTTATGGATGAAGGCTGGGGCGAATTTATTATCAAGCCCTCATTGAGGCATTCGCCCACTATGTTTTTGCCAATTGGTTCTGGTAAATCGAAGGCTGTAAGTAGTCCCTTTCCGCGGATATTTTTTATTGCATATTTTATAGCTAGCTCTTCAAGGCGCTCTTTTATATAATCGCCCATTATTGCAGCCCTTTCTGGCAGCTTTTTGTTTATTACCTCCTTTATGACAGCAAGCCCTACTGCCATGGCCAGAGGCTGGCCAGTATAGGTTCCTCCCTGGTCTCCGGCATCGAATATGTTGTATTTTTCCTTTGTCAGCATTGCCGAAAGCGGGAAGCCTCCGCCAATACCCTTGGCCAGCGTCATTATGTCGGGTTCAATACCGTAATGCTCATATGCAAACATTTTGCCTGTCCTGCCTATACCTGTTTGTATTTCATCGAAAATCAGCAATATGCCTTTATCATCGCACAGCTTGCGAAGAGCCTTAATGTAGGCTTCATCAGCTACATTTACGCCGCCTTCACCCTGTACCGGCTCAAGCATTATTGCGCAGGTGTCATTGTTGATTGCTGTGGCCATGGCATCTATATCATTGAATGGGACATGATTAAAGCCGGGAAGTTTGGGCTTGAACAGGTCTTCCCATAGCTTTTTGCCTGTTGCGGACATAGTTGCAAGTGTGCGCCCATGGAAACTGCTAACTGTCGTAATAATCTCAAAGGCTCCATTGAGACTTTTTGCACCATATTTCCTGGCGAGTTTGATGGCACCTTCATTTGCCTCTGCACCTGTGCTTGTGAAAAACACCCTGTCAAAGCAAGATATATCAGTCAACAATTTTGCAAACTCTATCATCGGCTTGTTGAAGAATGTCGGGCTTGCATTCACTAGTAACGAGGATTGCTCGTTTAGAGCCTGGGATATGACTTCAGGGCAATGGCCAAGGCAATTCACAGCCCAGCCGCCAATAAAGTCCAGATACTTTTTGCCCTCAGTATCCCAAAGATACATTCCTTCACCCTTTTCCATTACTATATCAGGCCTCACGGCAGTAAAAAGGATTGAATCATCAGCCTGCTTTAAAAGCACACTAGTTGCAGTCTGCTCTAGATGTTCACTAGCTTCAGCCTGCTTTATGTGTTCACTAGTCGAATTTTTCATTATATACATTCCTCCCCTATATTTCTTACTTTTCTTGGTTCATTTCTATCTTGATAGTGCTTTAGGCTGTTTTTCATCAGCTACTTTGCACTATCATATGCAATCTGGTAGATTATCAATAAGGTTGGTAATTGTCCGAGCCTTTTTCAATACATTGATTACGTTAAGCGACGGTTCAGCATAAATGACCTTCCCATCTTCTTCTCCTAATTCAGGTCTTACCGGAAAGGCAAGCCTTTCTTCACCTGCAGAAAATTGCGCATTGACTCCGGATTTGTTGCCCCTTGCATCAAGCCTGATCCATCTGCCCACTCTTTGTAAAAATACTGCATTTACTGCATGAAGTACAATTTTAGGATTATCCTCCGATAGCAGTAGCTTCTGGTAGCAGATGCCGGCGGGTATACCTGCGTATCGCAATAATGCTACAAGCAAGTGCGATTTGGCATAGCATATGCCGTGGCCGTTCAAAATGACATCTGAAGCCTTACACGACACCTGGGATATTGTGTTTGCGGACTCGAGCAGATCAAATGAATGGGGGAAAGAATCCCGGACATATTCAAATGCCCATTTAGCATAGCTGCATTCATCATTTTCCATCATTAGCTTGCTTGAAGATTTAATGAGGTCATGGTCGAAATCTATTATGTCTGTTAATTGCAGATACTTATCCATGTCAATTGTTTCGGGTTTGAGCATTTTTACACCTCCCGGGGAGAAATAACTTTTTTAATAGTATAAATATACAATAGAGTGCATAAATATGCAAGTATTACTTAAATGGTTGTTCAACGTTGCAGCCCGAGGCTATTGAAAGAGGCTATAAGGAAATCGACTTCAGCCTTACCCATGCAAATGGTACCCGCTGCGAGCATTGCTCCGGTGATGGTATAATTGTAACCAACCTGCAGTTTATGTCCGATATGGAAACTATCTGTCCTGTGTGTAAAGGCATGAGATTTTCAGATGAAGGCATTGAAATTAAGTATAGAGGGAAAAGTATAGCAGATGTGCTTGAAATGACAGTGGAAGAAGCCCTTGAATTTTTTACGGATGAGAAGTATCTAAAACACAAGCTTGGAATAATGCAGGAGCTTGGACTTGGTTACATGCGTCTGGGACAAAGCTCGACAACGCTTTCTGGAGGTGAGGCTCAGAGAGTGAAGCTGGCCTATGAGCTGGCAAAAATCAAGAGAGGAGCTCACAACCTCTATATACTGGACGAACCAACGACAGGACTACACCTGTCGGACATACAGAAGCTGCTGGATTGCCTTGGAAGGCTAGTTGACAAAGGGCATACGGTACTTGTCATAGAACATCATTTAGATGTGATAAAGTCAGCAGACTATATTATAGATATGGGGCCTGAGGGTGGCAACCAGGGCGGATTTGTGGTAGCAGAAGGCACTCCGGAGCAGGTTGCAAGGGTTGAAGCATCTTATACGGGAAGGTTCCTGACAGAAGTACTGTAGCGACCAATAAATCGCTTTTATAGAAGTCGGAACTAATCCAATGAAAGCAACCTATTACATTTAATCAATTTGTTAGGCCGTAGAAATACGGCTTTTTTTATTGTTTATTGATGAATCTGAATATATTACCCCTAATGTGAAATTTATCGTGTTGAAGATTACTCTGAAATTCCTTAACATAATATATGTAATCAAACTAAATCAAGTTCTTGAAAGAAATGTGTAACTTATTATGTAAATTATAAATAAGGAAGGAAATGAGATGACACGGCAAAGGATTACATTAACCAAAGATACTATTGTCCTTGGAATAAAGGAAAACATGAATGAGTTATCGATTGCGGCCCTTATTGTTCTGATAACCTGCATATCACCACTTCTTTCATCAGTATTTCTGACAGGTGACAACCTCTTGAATCTGCTAAGGCAGACAGCCTATACGGCAATAGCGGCAATGGGTATGTACTTCGTCATACTTATAGGTGGTATAGACCTGTCGATTGGCGCGACAATACAGGTCGTCGGAATGGTATCCATAATGATGTTAACAAGGGGATATTCCACATTAACGACAATAATATGCGTTCTAATAATAGGCTTGACCATAGGTCTTGTTAACGGAGTGTTTGTGACATATGGCAAATTACAGCCCTTTGTAGTGACACTGGTAACAAAGAGCATAATGGATGGTATTGTACTGGTGGTAACGAATGGAGCAAGCATATCAGGCAAGGTGTCTGAGAAATTTTCTAATATAGGAACCGGATATGTAGGAATCTTCCCTGTTCCTGTTGTCATAATGATGGTGGTATTCATAATAACACTGGTGCTTATGTCAAGAACAACCTATGGCAGAAGACTCTTCGTAACAGGCTCAAACAAAGTCGCCTCCTATAATTCCGGTACGAATGTAAGGCTTATACAGATTACCGCATATATATTGTGCGCGTTGCTTGCAACAATCTCTGGCATCCTTACAGTTGCTAGAACGGGTGCGTTTCAGCCTTCGACTACACATGGTGGAGCTACCGGCATGGAACTGAATGCCATAGCAGCGGCTGTAATAGGCGGCGCATCTCTTTCGGGAGGAAAAGGCTCTATCATTGGCTCGCTGTTAGGGGCCCTGTTATATGGAGCACTATCCAATCTATTCCCGCTGATTGGTGTTAACTCTTATCTGCAACAGCTGATACAGGGTGTGATAATAATCGTCGCAGTAATTGCTGCCGGCAGGAGCGGTGGCTCCTCCAAATTCAAACTGAGAAAAAGAAATGGAGGGAACCATGAATACAGTTCTTGAGTTAAGTGGTATAACGAAAATATTTGCAGGAACACCGGTTCTTGACAATATTAATCTTAAGTTCAAAAGCGGTGAGCTGCATGCATTAGTCGGGGAAAATGGGGCTGGAAAATCAACAATGATAAAAATTATTTCTGGTGTATACCACCAGGAATCGGGTAAGGTTTTTCTAAACGGTAATGAAGTGCATTTTGCTACACCGAATGCAGCACAAAAAGCCGGTATAAGCACACTGTTCCAGGAGATACAGGAAATCCCCGAAATGACTGTTGCAGAAAATATATTCCTGGGTCGAGAACCAAGGTTTAAGAATTCGCTGCTGGTGAACTCCAAGCAGTTGAGGATTGAAGCTCAGAAGCTTATTGAACGGCTCGGTCTCAATATAAACATTAATTCCAAGATGAGAGATCTTCCCGTTTCATCTAGAAAAATGGTCGAGATTGCACGGGCTATGAGTCAGAAGGCATCAGTGGTGATTATGGATGAACCTACGGCTAATTTGAATGCTGAGGAAATGGCTGCGCTATTTAGGATGATTGATGAACTAAAAAAAAGCAAGACTACAATTATATATATATCTCATCGAATGAATGAAGTTTTCAGCCTTGCTGACCGTGTTTCGGTGTTGCGTGATGGAGAGCTCATAGCAACACTAAATAATGACCAGTATGACGAAAAGAGCTTGATCACACTAATGATTGGCCGTGAGCTCACAGATTTGTATCCTGAACGTGAACATAACATCAAAAAAACAGTGCTTGAAGTGAAGAATCTTTCACTGGAAGGCCATTTTAAGAACATTACGTTTGAAGTCCATAAAGGGGAGGTTCTGGGACTCGCTGGTCTGGATGCTTCAGGTGCAAACGCAGTCACAAAAACGATATTCGGGCTTTGCGGCAAACCTGAGGGAAAGGTATTTCTCAATGGAATGGAGCTCAATATAAAAAACCCAGCGGAAAGCATAAGCCAGGGAGTTGCTTTCCTCACAGAGGACAGAAAGACGCAGGGCTTGTTCCTCAATCAGAACATGGTAAACAATTTCACTATCAGTGCTTTGGCTGATGTATTCAGTAAAAGAGGTCTCCTTAAAAAGAAAAAAGAGAGAACTGATAGTGAACGGATGGTAGCTAAGCTAAGGGTCAAAACGGCTGGACTGCATACCAGGCTGTCAGAGCTGAGTGGAGGCAATCAGCAGAAAGTAATACTTGGCCGATGGATGCTGGATCAGTACAAGGTGCTAATAATGGAAGAGCCTACAAGAGGTGTGGATGTCGGCGCGAAATCGGAAATTTACTATCATATAAATAAACTTGCTGAAGCAGGACTTGCTGTAGTTATGTACTCGACGGAAATGCCTGAACTGCTTGGCATGTGTGACCGAATACTTGTATTCTCAGGCGGCGAGCTCAAGGCCGCACTTTCGAAGGAAGAAGCTACGCAGGAACGTATTATGCAGCATGCTTTAGTGAGGTGACGAAATGAAAAAGATTGAAGTTTCAAAGCTACTGTCGATAATAATGCTAGTTGCACTAATCATATTAGGCTCCCAGCTTTCTGACAGTTTCCTGTCAGTTAGAAACTTTTCAAACATCATACAATACGCAGTTGAGACTGCGTTGGTATCCATCGGAATGGCTCTGGTATTGCTGGTGGGTGGTATCGACCTTTCAGTGGGATCGGTGTTGGCGTTTTCTACAGTTGTGAGTGCGAAAATGGCCCTTGCCGGAGCAAACACACTTTTGATATTGCTCGTTACAATAACTATTGGCTTTGTCATCGGCGCCATCAATGGTTTGCTTATAACTAAAGCAAAGGTCGAGGCATTTATGGCAACATTAGGAACAATGATGGTGATGCGCGCTTGTACATTCTTGTTCACTGGTGGCGGTCCATTGACAGGCTCTATAAAAACAGGCTTTTCTCAGATAATAAAGGGGAAATTCCTGAACATACAATATGGAATATTTTATGTAATAATATTGTTCATCATAGCTGGGATCGTCCTTACGAGAACACGCTTCGGAAGACATGTATATGCTGTGGGCGGCGGTGAGGAAACAGCAAAGCTATTTGGAGTGCAGGTCGACAAAGTCAAAATGTCTGTATATATAATAAGCGGCATACTCGCAGCGCTTGCAGGGATGATCATTGCGGCCAGGATAGGCATTGGCGAGCCCAGATCCGGATACGGGTTCGAAATGACGGCCATCACTGTATGTGTTGTCGGAGGGGTCAGCATGACAGGAGGAAAGGGCACTGTAACAGGAACATTTGTAGGATTGATGGTTATCAGCATCATTAAGAACCTAATGAATCTCATGAACATAAATACCAATGCACAGCCGATAGTCAACGGGGTAATAATACTAATTGTCGCATTGATAGTTTCCAGAGAAATGCTTGGTAAACGCAAATCTCTTGTCAAACAGATTTGAGCAGATAATGTCTGTTTAAATATAGTAAACCAAAAAACAATGTAGCGAAAGGGGTTACAAAATGAAAAGAATTATTGCATTACTACTTTTACTGGTTCTGGTGTTCACTATGGTTGCCTGTGGCAAAACAGACAATTCATCCACGCCATCAACCACACCTTCAACCACACCCTCAACCACACCCTCTGAATCAAATGACTCTGAGGGAAATGAGACATCACCAGGAAAAGACACTTTCAAAATCGGTTTCTCCCAGTGCGTTATGAACCACCCGTTCCGTATATCTATGGTTGATTCCTTCAAGGAAGCAGCAAAAGCATATGACGATGTGGAAATAGTTGTAGTGGAAGGCGATGGAAACGTCCAGACTGAGATCACCAATATTGAATCACTTATTCAGCAGGGCTGTGACGCAATAATAGTAAGTTCTCTTTCAGGAACAGCTATATACCCTGCATATAAGCAGGTCCGTGATGCTGGCATCCCGCTGATAATAGCAGCTTCGGGTAATGCGAAGGAAGATGAGGATGCATACAATTACTATGACACTTTTGTTTCGACAGATGAAGTTGAAATGGGTATAGCAGCAGCAGATTACGCAAATACTGTGTTAAGCGGCCAAGGTAATGTTGTTATGATTCGTGGCGTTGTCGAATCCACAAACTCAGTCAACCGTTATGTAGGCTGGAACCAGCAAGTAGTAAAGTACCCTGGAATCAAGGTCATAGCTGAACAGTCAGCTGAGTGGCTCAGACTCAAAGCTAATGAAGTTATGACAAATATCCTTCAGGCTAACAAGGACATCGATCTTGTTTATGCAGAAAATGATGAAATGGCTCTTGGTGCTTTGATGGCGATTCAGGATGCAGGCCGTGAAAATGAAATTCAGATTATATCAATGGATGGACAGGAGGATGCTGCTCAGGAAGTTAAAGCAGGAGGTTCCTTCAAACTCACAATAACCAATAACTCTGATACTAAAGAAGCACTTGCAGCTGCATACAAGCTGGCAAATGGCGAAAAAGTTGACAAGAGGATAATTCTTCCATATGAAATGGTTACAGCAGAGAGCGTTGATGATTATCTGGCGAATAATTTTTAAGCAAACTAAGTAACTAAAAATATAAACAAACAGAAAGGAGTAACATAATGGGTTACGAAGACATACTACAAGATATACCAGTAGCAGAGTATAAGGAGCGTCTAGCCAAAACAAAGGCTGAGATGGCAAGCAAAGGTTTGGAGGGTCTGTTGGTCTATTCTGACTCGGCTAGAATGAGCAATGTCAGATGGCTAGCAAATTACCGTGCATTTGATGGCGTGTTCCCATACCCGGCAATGGTGTTCGTGCCATTGAACGGAGACCCTGTACTCTTTGCAGAAGGTAGTCTTGTAGGCTATGCCGAAGAAAAAACATGGTTTGATGATACTCGCGGAATTAGGCAGGAATTGGGCAACGTAGTACGCGATTTTGCTACTAAGCATCCTGGAGCAAAAATCGGGCTAAGTGGCGCTAAATACTGCGCATTAGAATTTTATGAACAAATCATGGCAAATATCGGATCTGCAAAGCTCGAGAAGACAATGCTAATAGAACAGCTGAAATCAGTGAAGAGCGAACGCGAACTGCGCAATATGAAGGTTGCAGCTGATCTTGCAGATAAAGGACTTTGGAAGATCAAGGAACTGCTAGAAACCGAAAAATGCCTCACTGAACGTGAAGTAGCCCGCCAGGCAATGGCAGAAATGTTCCGTCTTGGAGCAGACACAAAATCCTTTGACATCATGGTACAGTCAGGTATAAATGCTGAGAAGTACTTCCTGGCATACCCAACAGACAAGGTAGTCAAGAGAGGTGAAATCATCCTTGTTGATATAGGTGTAAGATTCAACGACTACTCTTCTGATATGGCAAGAGGCATAGAGTACGGCGAAATGACCGACAAACAGCACATGCTGGTAGAAACCTGCCTAAAGGCATGGGAAACTGGAATGGCAGCATTGAGGCCTGGAATGACAGGTAAGGAAGCCGATATAGCCGCAAATGAAGTAATTCACAATGCAGGTTATGATCATTCTGCAGGAGAAGGCCGCGGGTGTGCTCATTCAACTGGTATGGATCCTGAAGAAGAGATCCCGACAATCGGACCTGAGAGTGACGACATCCTTAAGGTCAACCAGACATTCTGCTTCGAAATAACACTGCTTGAGCCGGGAGTTGGCGGAACCCGTGTGGAAGATACATGTGTGCTTCGTGCAGATGGAGTTGAAAGCCTAACTAATTTCCCAAGAATAAATAAGTGGTAAGTTCAATTAAATGAAACATAGGCCTTGTCTCTGGCAAGGTCTATGTTTTTTTACATTATTTTCATCTTGTGGACAAAAATCAATAATGCTAATATAAAAGTACAATAGAATTTGTGGTGGTGCAATGAACAGGGAAGTTCTTGGTATAAAAAATATATCATATAAAACGACAGCCGAGTCTATTCTCAACCATATTTCATTTAGTTTGTATGAGGGGGAGATTCTTGGAATAGTTGGTATAAATGCTGCTGGGAAGAGTACTCTTGCCAAAATAATAGCAGGCGTACTTGAACCGTCAAAGGGAAAGGTAATTACTAGCTACGCAGACGATATCGGTTCATGTATAGGGTATATCAGCGAAGCGCCTGACCTTCTTCCCAACATGACGGTGGCTGAAAACCTGTTTCTTGGACAAAGTGAACACAATGGGATTTTTTTTAACCACATAAGGCTAAAAAAAACAGCCCAAAATGTATTAAGGGGGTTTGGTTTGCATATAAACCCTTCATTGAAAGCGGCTCAGCTGACCTATCCGCAAAAAAAACTTGTGCACGTAGCCAGACAGCTTATACATCCTCCAAGGGTATTAGTAATAGATGAACTTACAGACGGGTTTTCTGAAAAAGAAATTGAAATGCTGTATAACATCATACGAAATGTTACCTCGAAGGGGACCTCTATCGTATATACGGCACACAACTATATCGAAGTAATGAGGTTTTCTGACAGGCTGCTTATCTTAAGGGATGGAAGTCTTTTGGCGGAATTCAGCAGTCCCTATAAAGACAGGGAAACCATACGCAAGGCGGTATATCACGTTGATAATACGTTGGATGAGAAGCTTAAGCATTTACAAGAGCCTAAAGAAACTGACAAGGAAGCGTCGCCCGTTTTGGAGGTGCAGCATTTATACTCTGAGCATATTCGTGATGTCTCATTTGTATTGAACAAGGGTGAGATCTTAGGTATCACAGGTTTTATCGGAAGTGGAAAAACAGAGATTGCAAAATGTATAGGCGGACATATACCCAACTATAGGGGCGGCCTGGTACTAAATGGGAAACCGATAACCTGCCGTAGCCCGAAACAGGCGATTTTAAATAGAATATGCCTTTGCCTGGAGGACCGCAAAGAAATGCTATTGCCCCTGTCTCAGTCAATTAGGATGAACTTGTCTATGACAGTTCTAAACAGGATAAGCAGGTGGTCATTCATCCAAAAAAAGAAGGAGGACCTACTAGCAGACGAGTATATCAAACGCTTCGGCATAGGAAGAGATGGCGCAAGCAGAGCTGAGGTATTGAATAATGCGGCGCTTACAAAGGTAGCAATAGCCAAATGTATGGTAACAAATCCAAAGCTAATCATTCTCGATGAGCCGACAAGAGAGCTTGATCAGAATGGGGTCAGGGATCTTTGCACTATTCTTAATGGCATCAGCAAAACCTGCGGCGTTATAGTGGTTTATTCAAAATTTGACGCATTGGCTGAGATTTGTGACAGGACTATAGTTTTACACAAGGGCAGACTAGCAGGAGAACTTGGAACAGGTGAAGGGACATACGACAGAATTGGGCAGTTAATCGAAACAGCAGACATGAAGGAGTCGGTATATCATGATTGATGTTGTTATAGTAGATGATGAAATATGGGTAACAAAGCTAATTGAGAATATTATCGATTGGAATGCATATGGCTTCCGTATTGTTAAAGTCTATCATGACGGTTATGATGCTCTGGAAGGAATCCGGCAAATAAAGCCCGGACTGGTTCTTACAGACATACGAATGCCTGGGATAACCGGATTGAATATAATACGTGAGCTTTCTGCTGAAAGCAAGGATACACTGTTTGCTATAATCAGTGGCTACAGTGATTTTGAGTATGCCAAGGCCGCTCTCACTTATGGTGCCGTCGGCTATTTGCTCAAGCCTATTGATAAAAATGAGCTTGAAAGGATATTGCTAAAAGTAAAGGATATCGTTTTAGAAGAGGGATCCAGGCAACAGGATATACTTGATCTCAGAGAGACATATGACAATGCTATTGACAAATTGAGAGAGCAGTATTTCGTCAATATTTTCGAAGGTGTAACTGACGAAACCATATCTATAGAAAAGATAAACCGGGAGCTTAATCTCAACTTTCATGACGGTACGTTTCAGGTGCTTAATGTGATATACGGACAGGTAGATGATGAAGCCCAGGTAGTGGAGAATGTGCTGAAAAACCTGTGGGAATGCGGTCTTCCATCATTATGCATAGCTATAGTTGCACTTAATATCAATCACAATATCGTAATAATATTAAACTACAAGCAGGAACTTGCGCAGCAGGTAGCAAATTGTACAAGAGACTTTTTCGGGAGCCTAGTGGAAAGCAGGATAACAAAGAAAATAGCTCTTGCAGCAGGAACAGAAGAACAATCGATAGAAGGACTGCACAATTCATACTATAATGCAAAGACCGTCGGCTTTATACGTCTTACTCAGGGAGTTAACCGGATGTATGAGTGCAGGGAATTTGTACAGCTCGGCAAGAGCACGCCCTCTGACCCGGAGCTTGATGTGGAACTTAAGCAGGCTCTGAACAAAAATGATAAGGCAGCAGTTATCTCAATAATAAGTAAAAGGATAGTCGAATTGACCATTGTTAATTCGAAAAACCCGGTGACCTTATACAATGGGATAATGCACATATTAAAGATTTTAACTGGAAATACACATGGCACTTCAAAAAAACCCGATGAATGGAAGGACTTTTTTGAAGAAAAAAGGATAAGGATTGAGGCTTCAATCGGGAAAGGAGCCATAATCGCAATATTTTCTGAAATAGCTGAGGAAATAATAAGATGCAGGACCAATGATGAACGCAATAAAAACAAAATACTGATAGATGAAGCAAAAAGATATATAGACAGCAATTATATGTGCGATATAGGCCTTGATGATGTTTCAAAAATAATACAATTGAGCTCCAATTATTTCTGTGAATTTTTCCGAAAGGAAACAGGATACAATTTCAAGGAGTACATTTCTCTGCGAAGAGTAGAAGTAGCTAAGGAAATGCTGAAGAATGTGTCCTACAAGCTAGCTGACATCTCATCTATGGTCGGGTATAACGATGCAAAGCATTTCAGCAAAACTTTTAAAAAGTATGTGGGTATAACACCCTCAGAATATAGAAAGCTGATGATTGGATATGAATAATATCAAAACCAAAAACAAAAACAAAAACAAAAGGTATAACCTCAGAGCAGGGATCATTGTTCACCTGATTTTTGAAGTAATTATGCTTCTATTGTTTGCAACCGCGGTCCTGGGATGGAAAGGGGAGAAGCATTTTTCAGCAATGATGGCCTGGCTTACTGTCGCCTATATATTGCTGCTCTTCATAAACGTGTTTATCTTGATCAGAAAGATTTATTTTCCTATAGCTGATGTTGAAAAAAAGGTAAATATTCTCATGCATTCACAGCTGGCAACAGAAGAAAATGCCCAGTCAGATAACCCGATAGATTATAAGAATTACAGTCTGGTAGATATATTAAAACTGCTGCTTAAACGAGAGTCTACTGCGGCGCTAATGAAGAAGCAGGCCGAGATAAACGCTTTACAAAGTCAGATAAATCCACATTTTCTATACAATACACTGGAGATGATACGTGGACAGGCCATATGCTGTAACTCTCTTGAAATTGCAGAAACAACAAAGGCATTGGCAGATATATTCAGATATAGTATCAGTAAAAAGGGATCAATTATATACTTGTGGGAGGAATTGGCCAATATTAATTCCTATATGCAAATACAACAGCTGCGTTTTAATAACAAGTTCAGTCTAGAGACTGAAATAGAACAGGATGCAATGAGTGCTAAAATACCAAAGCTGCTCATCCAGCCAGTGGTAGAGAATGCCCTCAAGCATGGTCTGGAGATAAAGAGGGATAAGGGACATATTAATATCAGGGCTATATGTACTGCTGATAGTATTGTTATATCAGTCGAGGATGACGGCCTTGGTATGCCTTTAGAGAAGCTGAGGGAAATAAATGAAAAACTTTGTGGAAATGAGAATTTCCACCCAGCTATCAGCGAAAGCTATGAAAGTAGCCTCGGCGGCTCGGGAAGCAGATTGGGCAGCGATAGCAGCAGCATTGGGCTTATAAATATAAACGAGAGAATAAAGCTGATTTATGGACCGAAGTACGGTGTAGCTATCATGAGTGCACAGGGAATCGGAACTAAAATAACACTTACATTGGGCATTATTACATAAATTTCATAAATGCATTTCCTTCTAATCTCTTATAACATAAAATGATGATTAGGGTATTGTTTTTATGTATTATTACATAGATATCTTGTATAATATTAGATGACTGGCAGGAGAGCTATTATGAATTTACGGCTAGGGATATTATTAGGGGTATTATATTATGAGATTATGTTACATGGGGAAATTACTATGTAAAATAATTCGATGCGCTGCGATAGCCTTTGTTTTATTAGCATGTATGATGTTTTTTGGTTGTGCAGATAAAACAAATGGGACACAAGGCCCTGGAAAGACTGATGCTCCAGGAAACATCGATAAAAATGAAAACCTTATCGAACTAGTAAAAAATGAGGAGTTGCTCAAATTAGGTATTAGTTTACCACTGGAGGAATCCAAGGTTATCGACCTTTCTGTGGAGAGTAAACATATGGGAAGAAAAATGCCCTGTAAGGTGTACCTTCCCAAGGGCTACGGTGACGGTATGAGCTACCCGGTGTGGTATGGACTGCATGGAAGCGGCTCAAGTGAATCCATGTGGCTAAATGATGTGGGTGTTGGTGAAAAGTCCGATGGATTGATAGAAGATGGCGAGATTAAGCCGTTGATAATGGTATTTCCATTTGTTAAGGATGCTACATTAAAGGAGATACAAAAGGACCTGGCCGATGACGGGAAATTCGGAGAGAGGAATATTGATCAGTATATAACAAAGGAATTGGTGTCGTATATCGACTCTAGCTTTGACACAGTGTCATCACGTGAGGGTAGGTTTATCGGCGGATTCTCTATGGGGGGGATGATTTCTCTTAGAGTCGCATTTCACCATCCGGACATATTTAGCAAGGTTGGAGGCTACAGTGCAGCTGTGATTTCAAACGATTATTCTGACAGACAGCTTGAGGAATGGCTATTTCCCTATGATAATGTAAAGGATGTTGCTGATATAATCAGCTTTGATAAAGGAAAGGGTATGGACAAGCTAAGTGTATATCTTGATTGTGGAACTAACAATGATCCCTTCCTTGTAGGTATTCAATCCCTTTATGAAGCTCTGCAAGTGAGAGGTATAGAGTCTGAGTTTCATATGTATAAAGGCGGTCACGATCTAGAGAATGCCAAGGCTATGGTAAAGGAGTATTTGCAGTTTTATGTTGACAAGTACTAATTGCAGTAAATGTAGTAGTGATTTTTGAAAATTGATGTATAATGCAAGGAATTTTGTTTTTCAAACTATAAATATGACTAATGACTAAATAATATTTTTTATGTATAATTGTGAATGCTGAGATAAGTGCACAAATTTTTATTATATATGCTGCTTTGTTTTTATGGCAGAATGGAGGATTAATATGAAAATGCTTTATAAAGGAAAAACAAAAGATGTATTCAAGCTGGAAAACGGAAATGCTCTTTTAAAGTTCAAGGATGACTGTACTGGCAAGGATGGTGTTTTTGATCCGGGAGAGAATGCCGTAGGATTAACCATTGAGGGCATAGGCAGAGCTAACCTACAGACTTCTATAAGATACTTTGAGCTGCTGAAGGAAGCGGGAATCAAAACCCATTATATCAGTGCAGATATTGAAAATGCGACAATGGAAGTACTTTCGGCAAAACCATTTGGAAAGGGACTAGAGGTAATATGCCGATTGAAGGCTACTGGAAGCTTTATCCGTCGTTATGGTGCTTACATAGAGGATGGTGCAGAGCTAGTAGGCGGTTATGTGGAAGCGACACTGAAGGACGATGAAAAGGGCGATCCGCTGATTACAGGTGAGGGCCTTGCAGCACTGGGCATTATGAGTGAAGAGCTTTTTAAAAGCATGAAGGAGCAGACTTTACGCATTACTGGTATTATCGCAGATGACCTTAAGACTATGGGACTGGAGCTGTGGGACATTAAGTTCGAATTTGGCTTTAATAACGGCGAGGTTATCCTGATTGATGAAATTGCCAGTGGCAATATGCGCGTCTATAAGGATGGCAAAATTGTACCACCTGTGGAGCTTACCAAGATCATTAATTCGAAATAATGAGATGCATGAAATGTACAGTTGATTCAATGCACAACATGTTTGCTTCAATTGTTCGTTTCTACCTGTTCGAGAATGAGTGTTAATACACAATGATACTCAAAACAACAAATATAGATGAAATAATAGATTTATATCAAAGTCGAGACGAGGTGTTTTCCATGGCAGATCAAGATAGATGGATATCCCTGCAAGAAGCCTGTGACTATCTTGGCGTGAAGCACCATACCATTATGCGCTGGATTGAGCAGCGCGGTATGCCCGCATTCAAGGTGGGAAAGCTCTGGCGTTTCAAAACCGCTGATATTGATGAATGGGATAAAAGAGACGGAACCTCCGTTGAGCTGGAGGTATAAAATGAGCGGACACAAATTGTTAAATTCCCGCAGGCTTTCTATTGCAGGATTCTCATTTCTCTTTGCCTATATTCTGTCCTTCCAGTTTGAGGGTCAGGTGCTGTATGGCCTGCTGGATCTGCATGAGGTAAATGCCTCTGCTTACATATTAGCTGCCATGATTGCACATTTTGCAGGACTTTTCACCTGTAGTCTGTTCGTCAGGTCTCAGGCGGCCGCCAAAAACATGATGCTTGGCGGCATGGGCTTATGCTTAGCCGCTACCGTTCCCTTCTTTTTTACTCCCTCCTCTCTATGGTTGGGCGGACTGATTGTCAGCGGATACTTTTGCGGCTGTGCGGTAGCAGCATGGGGATTTTTCCTTAGAGCCTATACTCCCCAAAATGGGCGCATTAAATCCTGCGCTGACGTTCTGATTTATTCCAATCTGTTGATGATTGTAGTCAATGTGGTTGCCATGAACAGATCAACCTTTATCGGGCTAAGTCTTGCTATGCTTTGCCTGGTGATTGGTATGGTCTTCATTTGGATGCTGCCGGTGGAGCAGGAGAATGAGAAAAACAAAACACTTAAAAACAAGACACATGATAGCATTAAAAATCCACTAATATTGCTATGTCTTTTTGTCTTTATCATCACAATTAATTCTGGACTGATGTATCAGGTCATCAACCCTGCTTTTG
>CAZEIH010000051.1:0-17370 GCA_964512095.1 uncultured Oscillospiraceae bacterium | reverse complement strand
ACTATTCTAACTTATTTTCGCTGCTTTGTCTGTCTTGTTTTCTGGTATCATTATAGTTATGCAGCCTGATTTATTTATCGCTTGTGACCTTGAGGAAAAGCTTAATGAAAAAGACCGCTATATGGGTACGCCTGCACTGGTGGTAGAGATTCTGTCACCCAGCACCCGCTCCAGAGATATGGTTGATAAGCTAAATACCTACATGATTTCCGGGGTCAGGGAATTCTGGGTAGTCGACCCTGAGCAAAAGACACTACTTGTTTATGGCTTTAAGGGCTCTGGAATTGACTTCCACACCACATATAGAGTGGATGAAGTGTGCCAATCCTATTGCTTTGAAGGCCTGGAGGCACCGCTCAGGGAGGTTTTCAGCAGCTAGGGACAATAGAAATGTCTGGTGTAACGATACAATATACCTAACAGTTGAAAGAGGGTCGCTAAGATGAAGGTATCATCCACGGAAGTGCAAAATAACTTCGGTAAATATGGATATATTTGATTTTTGAGATAAAAGCTTTACGGAAAAAATATCTGACAGATACATTATTACGAGCAGGAAAATGAAATTACTGAAGGGAGAAGTGAATGAAATCCACCTAAGCGGGAAAAGCGAGTAGGCATCTACTGTCGTATGAGTACAAAAGGCGAAGAAGAAACCCCAAAATGTCTATTGCAAACTTCGGTATAATATATCATTCAAGGTAAATTCATATTGTTTAACAAATGGAAAAAACCACCGTTTTTCAAAGGATTTTTACAAAACATGTCGAATATCAATATAAATTAGTGTAAATTGGTAAATGCTTTTATCTGTGTCTTCAGAAAACGCTGGCCTCTATAGGTAGGCGATGAATGAAGATGTGATTCCCTGCGCGAAGCGAATTGATTGGAGGCAATAATTGAAATCCATTACCTTTTTTGACACCGAAATTGAACCTGACAGCGGAAGGCTTCTGGATATCGGCAGTATCAAGGGAGACGGTAGTACATTCCATTCCAATTACCCGGCCGGATTTGTCCGGTTTCTTCAGGGCTCTCAGTATTTGTGCGGCCATAATATTTTTCAGCATGATTTGAAGTATATACAAGGCAGCCTTGAAGCTTTGGGTGCAGAGGGAGCAGCGGGTAACAAACCCTTGTGTATAGACACACTGCACCTGTCGCCTCTACTGTTCCCTGCAAGGCCATACCATGCACTGGTAAAGGATGACAAGCTACAAACAGATGAACTCAACAACCCCCTCAATGATTCCATAAAGGCAAGAGACTTATTTTTCGACGAGGTAACGGCCTTTCAGCGTCTGGATGACAGTATGAAGCGGATCTATTATTTCCTACTGAAGAATCAGAAGGAGTTTCAAGCATTTTTTCACTTTCTGGATTATAGTATGCCTAATTCAGACATAGAAGCAGTTGTAAGGGAGAAATTCTACTCCAAAATATGTGAACATGCAAATCTCTACGATATGGTCGGTCATTATTCTGTTGAACTAGCTTACTGTCTCGCGTTAATCAACGCAAATAGCAGATTCTCCATCACTCCCCCATGGGTTTTGCGAAACTACCCGAACGTGGAGCGCCTGATGTATCAGCTTCGAAGAAAGCCTTGCCTGAAGGGGTGCGTATACTGTAATGAAGCTCTTGATATCCATAAGGGCCTGAAACGTTTTTTTGGATTCGATTCCTACAGGACCTATGCAGGGGAGCCCTTGCAGGAAAAGGCAGTGGCTGCCGCTGTTGCCAACAAATCGCTGCTGGCCGTTTTCCCAACCGGCGGCGGCAAATCGATTACCTTTCAGGTGCCTGCCCTAATGAGCGGTGTCAATTCGAATGGGTTAACTGTTGTCATCTCTCCGCTGCAGTCATTGATGAAGGATCAGGTGGATAATCTTGAAAAAGCAAGTATCACCGAGGCTGTTACTATAAATGGCCTTCTGGATCCTATTGAACGGGCAAAGTCTATGGACAGGGTGGAAAACGGTTCGGCCAGCCTGCTTTATATATCGCCTGAGCTGTTGAGGTCCAGAACCATCGAACGGCTACTACTGGGAAGAAATGTGGTGCGGTTCGTAGTTGATGAAGCACACTGTTTCTCCTCATGGGGGCAGGATTTCAGAGTCGATTATTTGTACATTGGCGACTTTATTAAAAGCTACCAGGAAAAGAAAAACCTTGAGGAGGGTATTCCAGTCTCCTGCTTTACGGCAACGGCCAAGCTGAAGGTAATAGAAGATATAGAGGACTATTTTAAGGAAAAGCTGTCCATTGAAATGGAAGTGTTTAAAACAGGGGCGGCCAGAAGCAACCTTCACTACAGGGTTTTTGAAAAAGAGAGTGATGATGAAAAATATAATACCGTCAGGAGTTTGGTGAAAGAGAAAAACTGTCCGACGATAATTTATGTGTCAAGGCGAAAACGAGCCGAGGAGCTTGCAAATAGACTTAGTATGGATGGTTTCCCGGCCAAGCCCTTCCATGGCAATATGGACAAGCGGGATAAAGCGGAAAATCAGAATGGCTTTATCCAGGGCGAGGTTTCGATAATGGTGGCCACCTCAGCATTTGGCATGGGTGTCGACAAAAAAGATGTGGGTATGGTAATCCACTACGAAATCTCGGATTCACTAGAGAACTACGTTCAGGAAGCGGGAAGGGCTGGCCGGGACGAAAATATCTCTGCTGATTGCTTTGTGCTGTTTAATGATGAAGACCTCAACAAACACTTTATACTACTCAACCAGACAAAGGTGAGCATTCGGGAGATACAACAGGTTTGGAAGGCAATCAAGGATATTACAAGATTTCGCTCAAAGGTATCACAATCTGCACTGGAAATTGCCCGCAAAGCAGGATGGGATGAAAATCTCAAAGAGCTGGAAACACGTGTTAAAACAGCCATTGCTGCATTGGAGGATGCAGGTTACCTGAAACGGGGACAAAATAATCCATATGTTTATGCGAACAGTATTCTTGTGAAAAGAGCAGAAGATGCCATCGCAAGAATCAATGAATCCTTTCGCTTTGATGCAACCCAGAAGGTGAATGCAATCCGCATCATTAAATCACTGATATCCAGCAGAAGTAGGAGTAGACTAAAGCCCTCAGAGGGCGAGGCGGAATCTAGAGTTGATTACATTTCAGACCGTCTGGCAATAGACAAACGTAATGTAATTGAAGCCGTTAATCTGATGCGTGAGGAAGGTATTCTTGCCGATGCCAAGGATTTGGTGGCATTTATTCGAAGGAAGGAAGGTAAAAACAAGCCCCAGAATGTTTTGAAATCTTATGGCAAGCTGGAACAATTTCTGCTCACAGTGATTAAAAGAGAAGAAAAGACAATCCACATAAAGGAGTTGAACGAGCAGGCGGAGCAATTCGGCTGTAAGGATGTAACGCCCGCAAGGGTAAAGACATTATTAAACCTATGGGTTATAAGCAAGTGGATACGACGCCAGACAGTATCGCCTAACCATGTCGCTGTAATGGGAATACTTGATCGGGCAGCAATAAGACTGAAGCTGGATAAAAGGATGGTTTTGTCACAATTCATCGTGGATTACCTTACGGAGCTCTCTGGTAAAAATTCGCAGGGCCAGTTGAATATACCAGAGGAGGTGCCTGTTGAATTCTCCGTATTGGAGCTGAAGGAGCAATATGCCAGACAGCTTACTTTGGGCGCAGCACCGGCTTCATGCGCAGATATCGAAGATGCTTTGTTTTACCTGTCCAAAATCGGGGCTATTAATATCGATGGCGGTTTCATGGTGATTTATAACGGGCTGACCATCGAGAGGCTCGAAAAGGATAATAAAAAGAGGTACAAGCTGGAGGACTATGAGAAGCTGCGCAAGTTTTATGAAAACAAAATAAATCAAATCCATATCGTTGGCGAGTATGCAAGGAAAATGATTGATGACTACAAGGCGGCGCTAGAATTCACCGATGATTATTTCCAAATGAATTATAGTGCATTCTTGAATAAATATTTCAAAGGAAGCCGTGGCGACGAGATCAAAAAAAATATTACGCCAGAAAAATTTAGGAAGCTCTTTGGTGAATTATCGGCAACCCAGTTAAGTATCATCAATGACAAGGACTCAAAGCATATAGTTGTAGCCGCCGGGCCTGGAAGCGGCAAGACACGCATCCTTGTCCACAAGCTGGCATCGTTGATGCTGATGGAGGATGTCAAGCATGACCAAATGCTGATGGTGACATTCTCCAGGTCGGCAGTGACGGAGTTTAAAAAGAGGCTCATAGGGCTAATTGGAAATGCGGCCAATTTTATTGAAATAAAAACCTTTCATTCCTATTGTTTTGATTTGATTGGCAAAGTGGGAACATTAGAGAAGTCTAAGGAGGTTATACAGGAGGCGATACAGAAGATACGTAGCGGTGAGGTTGAATCAGGGCGGATAACAAAATCAGTTCTGGTAATTGATGAGGCGCAGGATATGGACGCCAACGAATATGAGCTGGTCAGAGCACTCATGGAATATAACGATGATATGAGAGTCATTGCCGTCGGAGATGATGACCAGAATATTTTCGAATTCAGGGGCTCCAGCTCAGAGTATATGAAAAAGCTGATGCATGAGGAAAATTCGGTTTTATATGAGCTTACTGAGAATTATAGAAGCAAAAAGAATCTGGTAGATTACTCAAACGAGTATGTAAAAAGAATAGCAAACAGACTCAAAAAAACACCTATTTCTGCAAAACAGGTCGATAATGGTAACATAAGGATACTCCGATACAGCGGTGGCAACCTGATCGAACCCCTTTCAAAGGACGTTCTTTCATCAGGTCTGTCAGGGTCCACCTGTATATTGACGCTAAAGAATGAAGAGGCGATGCAGATTACCGGTCTCCTACTAAATAGCGGGATGCCGGTCAGGCTGATACAATCCAATGATGGGTTCAAATTGCACAATCTCGTGGAAGTGAGGTTCTTTCTGGATCAGCTTCAATTGCCAGAGGGGGTGCATGCCATTGACGATGAAGCCTGGACAGCCGCAAAAAGCAGGCTAAAGGAACAATTCGGCAGAAGCATTAATCTGGAGCTGTGCAAAAATATGATAGCCGATTTCGAAGCTACAAATACAAGGATAAAATACAAGTCCGACCTGGACATATTTATCCGGGAATCCAAACTGGAGGACTTCTACGATGACAATATGGAAACCATATTTGTTTCAACCATTCACAAGGCCAAGGGCCGTGAATTCGATAATGTTTATCTGATGCTGGATAGATCGAGCAAAAGCTTAAAGAGTGGCAATGGCTTTGAGTCGGAGGAAAATAAGCGCTTGTTGTATGTGGCCCTGACAAGGGCAAAACGCAACCTGACCATTCACTGTAAAGGCGGATTTTTGGATTCAATCAAGGTGGAAGGCATGGTCCAAATAAGTAATCCCGGAGTTTATAAACCGCCGTCTCAGCTGGCAATGCAGCTATCCCACAGGGATGTCTGGTTAGGCAGCTTTGCAGAATGTCAGAGCAGCATATCCCAACTCATGGGTGGAGATGTCCTAAAGATAGCTGGGGACTGGTGCTATGATACTAATGGAAGAAAGATATTCGGCTTTTCTAAAGCTTTTATTCAGAAGGTCGAAGAAATACGGCAGAAAAACTATGTTCCCAAGTATGCCAAAGCAAGGTTTGTTGTCTACTGGCAGAATGAGAATTCGGAGCAGGAGATACTTATTGTTTTGCCGCAGGTGTATTTTGAGAGGGAGGAGACTTGAGTGGTGACGTAGTCATTGTGACTGCTTCACTCAACATAGCTGGTAGCTAATGCAGCTTCATAGTCTTCATCTCGGCTATTTCATTGTAGCAGAGCTGAATAGTGTATACACAATATTTCTCTATTTTTTGTGATATATACAGTAGTTTGGTTCTATTCAATTATTTACCCATGTGTGTCAATTCTTGACGCATACAGAATGTATTGGTAATATATAACTATGGGGTCAGGCCTGAATTATTCCCTTATTAGTGACAGACGGGTTAGTTTTACCTCTGCTGATCCGTGACCTTTTTGATGGAAAAGAGGATTTTTTCTAATGAATATCAATAAGAATCTGGTTCTAGTAAAAGGAAAAGACCGTACCAAGGACATTCGTAAATGGGAATATCGGGATGGGCGTATAGTGATAACTTATGAAGATGGTGCCTGTTTTCGGTATGCATACTATAATGTCAAGTTCTTTAAGGATCCAGTTGAGATTGAGCCGAAAGACAGTCATATTTTAAGGAATAATCAACCTTTGTCAGGTGTTGCACGAATACAAAATTTTAAGTCATACATAAGAGTTATCTATAAAAATGGTTTCACTGAAACATTCAACTCAGGGGAAATTCAATTTGTACATTCATGCCTGTCAGACGCAAATTCCAATAACCTGTTCGAATATCTAAAGCAGGTAGCGATTGCTGTAAGCCTTCACACAGAGGACGGAAGCAATATACTGGGCAAACGCTACGGCAAAATCGATTTCGTTCGGGAGGATAGTATCCTGGCATCATTTTTAAGCGGTATTCCGCCCTTATCAAATGACAAACAGTCCAGAACAGCAGTGTATCCCTTCGGTTTTAATGCAAGTCAAAAGGAAGCAATTGATAATGCTCTGAATAACAAACTGAGCATTATTGAAGGTCCCCCCGGTACGGGTAAAACTCAAACCATATTAAATATTATTGCCAATGTAGTAATGAGGGGCGAAAGTGTTGCGGTAGTATCAAGTAATAACTCAGCAACGGCCAATGTTTTTGACAAACTGAAAAAATATAATCTTGACTTTATTGCCGCATACCTTGGAAGTTCAACAAACAAAGAAACATTTATCGAAAATCAAAGCCAAACGATGCCATTATTCGAATCGTGGACCATAGACAATGATGAATATAGTCAGATAATAACTGAACTCAAAGAAATGGGCAATGAGCTGGACGAAATGTTAAAAAATAAAAATAGACTTTCACTTCTCACACAGGAAATTGAGGCAATTCATCTGGAGCAGAAGTATTTCATGCAATACTACAATGAGACAAACGAAAATGACATTGACTTTCGAGCGGTCAGAAAAATGAAAGCATCTGCGGTACTAAAGCTTTGGGCTCAAAGCGAGCATTATGTAAAAGAAAAAAAAGGATTACGGCTTGGAGAAAAATAAAAAACTTTTTTCAATTTGGAATATATAATCAGAATTTTTATCAAAACTCGCTTGAGCGAATAACAGCAATCTGTCAAAAACACTATTATGAAACGGCTCAAAGCGAATTGCAAAAGCAAATAAACGAAATTAAAAAGAAACTATCAAATTATTCCTTCGATACAAAAATGAATGAGTATTCAGAGCTCTCAATGCATATTTTTAAATTCTACATAGCGAAAAAATATAGTTCCGCCACGAAAAGGCAGATTTACGAGATAAATGATTTATGGAAAAATTCAGAGCAATTCATATCCGACTACCCGATTACTCTCAGTACAACATACTCTCTTCGCAGCAGTTTATCCAACAAGTTTGTTTATGATTATGTCATTATTGATGAGGCGTCTCAGGTGGATTTGGCAACAGGTGCACTGGCTTTTTCGTGCGCAAAAAAAGCAGTGATTGTTGGTGATCTGAAACAGCTTCCCAATGTAGTGACCAGCGAAGAAAGGAAGACAACAGATGGCATTTTTAATCGATTCACTTTGCCGGAGGCCTATCGTTATTCAAACCATAGTTTATTGTCTTGCGTCACTGAGCTATTTGAAAATGTGCCCCAGGTTATGTTGAAAGAGCATTACCGCTGCCATCCGAAAATAATTGATTTCTGCAATAAAAAATTCTATAACAACCAGCTTGTTATTCTCTCATCTCCTAAAACAGATAAGCCTCCGCTTGTTGTTTATAGAACGGTGGAAGGAAATCACGCACGTGAACATATTAACCAAAGGCAGATCGATGTAATAAGAAAAGAGGTTATACCAGGTCAAAACTTAAAAGTTGACGATGAGTCAATTGGTATCATTTCGCCATACCGCAATCATACAAAAGCCTTGGAGAATTCATTCAAAGACACAACGGTGAAAGCGGCTACGGTTGATAAGTTTCAAGGTCAAGAAAAAGATACGATTATCCTATGTACAGTAGATAATGAAGTATCTGATTTTACAGATAACCCACATCGTTTGAATGTGGCTGTATCTCGCGCTGTCAATCAATTAATTATTGTGACTGATGGAAATAAGTCTAATAAATCCAATAACATGAGCGACTTGATAAAATATGTCCAATACAATAATCTCGATGTTATTCAAAGCGAAATATACTCAGTTTTTGATTATCTATACAAAAGTTATTACAAAAAAAGAGCAGAACTGCGGGCAAAGCAGAAACGGGTATCTGAGTATGACAGTGAGAACCTTATGTACGGTATAATACGTAAAGTATTAGCAACGGAATCACTTTCAAAGCTGGATGTTGTTCTCCATGTCCCGTTAAAAATGATCATTCGAGATCCTCATCACTTAAATGATGATGAAACTAGGTATGCCATGAATATTCTTACGCATGTTGACTTTCTGATATTTGATAAGCTTAGCAAACAGCCCATTTTGGTAGTTGAGGTGGACGGGTATGCCTTTCATAATCAGGACACAAGACAGCACCAGAGAGATATACTAAAAGATGAAATATTACGGAAATACAATATACCGATTGCTCGATTTAAGACAAATGAGAGCAATGAAGAGATACGGCTGGCAGAGGCACTTAATAATATTCTATACGCACCCATTACTTTGGCTATTTCATTATAGCCATAATATCAGATCTCAACTAATCTGTATAATAATACCTGTCAAAGGCATTGATGGAATTTGCACACTCAGTTGTAAACGCAAGTAAACCAATGAACCTCCTGTTACACGTCAAATAAGGTAAAAAATTGACAAAAATGAAGGAATATGAGGAATTATGTCGAACACCTAGATGTAAAGATAGCTTTCCATATAGAGGCTATGACCTAAATAATAAAGTACCCCGCATACAAGAAATCACATTACTAAACAGAGGGGCGAGGGTTCATGGGCACCATTACATATAACAAGCTTGTGAGAGATAAAATCCCGCAGATTATTGACGAAGCAGGGCAAAGTGCTGTAGTTGAAACGCTTGACAGAGATGCGTACAAGAGACTTTTGGATGCTAAGCTTGGTGAAGAGCTACAGGAGTATTTGACAAGTGATAGCGTTGAAGAACTTGCTGATCTTGTTGAAGTGGTATATGCAATTCTTAGGCATAGAGATGTCGATATAGATGAGTTTGAAGGTATTCGGCTGAAAAAAGCCGCTGAGCGAGGCGCTTTTGAAAAGAGGCTGCTGCTTATCGAGGTCATTGAAAGGTAGACTTAAATGGGACATGAAATCAAGTATTCAACAAGTGTTGCGAGCATAGCAGAAGATTTGTTTGTGGAATTATTCTGCGATGTATTTGGACCTGAAAAAACTCAATATCTGTATGTCCAGTATCCTTTTGTTGATATATACGGTAACAGAAGGTCTATAGATTTTGCCCTTGAGAATGAAAGCCTCAGAATAGCGATTGAGATAGACGGGGAAACATATCATAACCCTAAAAAGGTTTCAAATAATAAATATTATGATGATTTATTAAAGCAAAACAGCCTTATATATAACAATTGGAAAGTATACCGATGGGCATATAACCAGTTAAAAAAGCAGAGGGAGAAGGTCAAGGACGAGCTGATAACTTTTGTCGGGGAAATGCCGGAATTCAAACAGCTGGATGACTATCTTCCCAAGCAAAAAGGTAAGATCTTCGAACTAAAGGAGCATCAAAAATCAGCAATAGATAACCTGAAAGAGATGAGGGGAAGCGGAGAGAGTATTGCACTACTATATCATGCTACAGGAACCGGAAAAACCGCTACAGCTGTAAGCGATGCAAAGGATTGTGGAGAAAGGACGCTTTTTCTTGCTCATACAAAGGAGCTTGTTTCTCAGGCAAAAGCAACCTTTGAGGATGTTTGGCAAGACAAGCAAGTCGGTATGTATGTAGCGGAACAAAAGGATGTGAGTGCATATGTAGTCTGTGCAAGCATTCAAAGTGTTGCGCAGAACATTGAACAGTTCAAGCCCGATGACTTTGGTTATATAATAATCGATGAATGCCATCATGGCACGGCAAGTACCTACAAAAAGGTTCTTGGGTATTTCAAGCCCAAATTCACCCTTGGGTTGACAGCTACACCTGAAAGAACTGATGGTGAGGATTTGCTAGAGCTTTTCAGAAATGTCGCACATAAGCTTGATCTTAAGACGGCAGTTGAAATAGATGAATTAGCCCCTGTCCGTTGTATCAGAATCAGGACGAATGTGGATTTATCGACGGTGAGAATAAACGGAATAAAGTATTATTCCCAGGACTTAGAGAGTAAGCTGTATGTACCTGAAAGAAATAGAATAATCATTGATACCTATTTACAGTATGTTAGAAATAAAAAAACCGTTGTTTTTTGTGCTTCAATAAAGCATGCAGAATCAATTTCTCAGCTTTTTAAAGAACATGGTATAGCTAGCGAGGCGGTTTCGGGGAACTTGAAGAATTCTGTAAGAACTAGAATTTTGGACGAGTATGAAAATGGAAGCATAAATGTATTGTGCGCATGTGACCTTTTAAATGAGGGCTGGGACAGTCCGAAGACAGAAGTGCTTTTTATGGCTAGGCCTACAATGTCAAAGACACTGTATATGCAGCAGCTAGGCCGGGGAATGCGCAAATGTGACGGCAAGGAATATCTTGTAGTCTTTGACTTTATCGATAATGCCAGCTTATTCAACACTCCATACTCCATTCACAGATTGCTGAATATAAAGGATTACAGGCCCGGACAGATGGTATTGGCACCAAAGAAACAGATGGATCTTGATGCAGATCTGTTTGCGAAAGGTGAGAAACCGGAGGTTTGGCTGGATTTCCCGATGAATGCTGCAGATTATGAGTTGATTGACCTTTTCAACTGGCAGGATGAAGTCAAGGATATGATATCGCAGCTTGAGTTTGTCAGAATGGTTGACGTTCAGACAGAAACTATTGAGAGGTATATCAGGGAAGGTAAGCTAAAGGCCGATTTGGAGGTTCCGGTAGGAGACAAGAGGAGCTTTAAGTATTTCAGAGAAGACACCGTGCGAAAATATGCATTGGAATATGGGTGGGAGCTCATAACGGCAGCCAACATGAAAGACAAGTTCATGGAAATGGTAAAGACCATGGATATGAGTTTTTCATATAAGCCGGTTCTGTTGAAGGCTATGTTTGAACATGTTAACGAAAGCGGCCGGGTACGTGTAGAGGATATAGTTGACTATTTTATTAATTTTTATGGCGACCGAAAAGATAAAGGCCTCTTCATTGAAAAGAAGTCCAGCATCTATTGTAAGGAGGGCTTCACTCGGAAGAATGCGGAGAGGAATATCTTTGCCAATCCGTTTAAGAGATTTGAAGATATGCGGTTTATGAAGAGGTCCCGCGAGATTGAATTTGTTGAATTTAACAGGCATGTGTTTAAGAAGCTGACAAATAAGGATATTGCATGGATAAAGAAGCACTGTGATGATAAGCTTGAGGAGTATTATGGGAGGTATAGGCACTAAAAGGTATTTGTGATAAAGCGTATTTAGCATATCTTACCTTGCAATGATTTGGGGGAGGTGGGCAAAGTGGACAATTACTATGTTTATAAAAAAGAAGTAGATTGGTCTTTGCTTAACCAGGGGTTGAGTATACCTCTGAACATTCAGGTTATCTTCCAAAACAACATAAAGAAATTTATTAGTCGTGGTGAATCAAAGGACATCTTTCTTGTGCTGGATGGGGCATCATACAAAGTTAAGCTTGTTAATCAAAAGTTTAATGAAAAAAGGTACCCTAACCACAAGGATATTCTACAGATCAGATATAACCCATGTAGCGAATTAACTGATAAGCTTAGGAAGAACTTTGCGAATACATATAGTTACCTTCTTGAACAGAGGAGCACGCTTGAGGATGGACAAAGACGGTATTTTAAGATTAAAGAAGAGAATAAGGAATTCTTAGCAATATATACAACGGAATATGAAGATACATACGTCGTAGAGTGTATTACTCAAACTGAAACAGCAGAAGCGAGGAGCCTTCTTGTACATGAGGCTGAGCAAGTTTATGAAGCATCTATAAATTATCCTGAGACTGATCCTACAGCATCAATAGAACGGATTAAACAACTATCAAAGATAAGAAAGTTAAATAGAGCTATAGGGGACAACCTCAAAATGCTATATGAGTACAAATGTCAGATATGTGGTGATGACTTTGGAAAGAGTTATGATGCTCATATTGTAGAATCACATCATATTAATCCTTTTGTGGTTTCGATGAATAATGACGCATCAAATCAAATGATTATCTGTCCGAATCATCATAGGGTGATACATAGGGCAGAACCAGTTTTTGATAGGGGCAGGTTGTTGTTGGTTTATAGGAATGGAATGGAAGAAAGGGTGATAATAAATAGGCATTTATTGGAGGACAGTATGTTGTAAAGCTATAATAAAGTAAACTACAATTAAGTGTGAAACTTTTATGTTATGTAAACATTACAATATTATTACTTAAAATGACATAATTCTTATTTTAAAGAAGGGGTTTTCAGTGGAAATTCAGAATTGTATACATTCACTATCAATTATCAGGAGGCCACAAATGTCAAAATACCCGAGAGAAATACTATGACAAATCAATTCCTAACGAACTACACAGAAACAACATTCCTTGAAAAGATAAAGGACAATTTACGTCACTGTAAATCCTTTAGCTTCTCTGTCAGCTTTATAAAAAAAGCTGGTCTTGTACTGCTGTTGAAGGATATTGAGGCGGCGGTAGATCGTGGGTGTAAAGGAAGAATCATTACATCGACATATCAGAATTTCACCGACATTGAGTCACTGAAAAGTTTCTTTGTCTTGATGGGAAAACGCGATAACTTCGAATGTCACCTTGATCACGAAAGCTTTCGCGATAATAATAATTATTCAGTGCTTGGATACCATTCCAAGGGGTATCTGTTTGAATTCGATGACTACTGTGAACTTATTGTTGGCTCATCGAATATAACAAGATACGCTCTGCTTAGAAACATCGAGTGGGACATAGTTGTACGCGAAAGCCTTGATTCTCAAGTGTACAACCAAGCGATGGAGGAGTTCGAGGACAAATGGGATAATACTCATTTACTGAACAATGACATTATCAATCTATATTCCAATAAACTGAATTTTGCTATAGAGCGTTGGGATATGGACTATGACTTTACGAGTAGCAATATAAAACCAAATTTTATGCAGCGCCGTGCATTAAAAGAATTAAACAGATATCGCGCAGTAGGCACTAACAAAGCTCTTGTGGTTGCGGCTGCCGGTAGTGGTAAAACATATCTTGCTTCTTTTGATGCTCTGAATTTCAACCCTAAGCGCCTCCTTTATGTTGTTCATGAAGGTTCAATCCTGAAAAAATCCTTAGAAACCTTCCGGGATGTCTTTGGAAGTGCTGTAAGTTATGGTATCTTTAGCGGGACAAGCAAAGAGAGTGATGCTGATTTTGTATTTGCTACAAACCTTACAATGTGCCGATCTCTTGAGCTGTTTGCAAAGGATGAATTTGACTACATTATCATTGATGAATGTCACCATGCAACAGCTGAAACATATAGAAAGATAATTACGTATTTCGAGCCAGAGTTCTTGCTTGGATTGACTGCTACTCCCGAACGTATGGACAATGAGGATGTTTTTGAACTCTTCGATAAAAACCTTCCTTACGAACTACGTCTTCGAGATGCTATTGTAAATGATCTTATCGTCCCATTTCATTACTATGGAATTCGCGATAAACTGGTCGATTACGGGCTTGGGAAAAGCGAAGAACGCAAAATGATTGCACAGCTCGCCAATAGTGAGCACTGTGAGTTTATTGCAAAAGAGATCGAATCTCACAAACCACAGGGTAAGTTGAAAGCAATTGCTTTCTGCCGCAATGTTACCCATGCGCGTATGATGTGTGAGGCTATGGGCGAACATTACAAAACTACATACTTAACCGGTAGAAATGATGTTGGAGAGAGGATACGTGCCTATAACGATCTGCAGAGTGACCGCGCGGAGCTTGAAATACTATTTACTGTTGACATCCTGAATGAAGGTGTTGATATTCCCGCTGTGAACATGGTGTTGTTCTTGCGCCCGACAGAATCGTCCACCATATTTATTCAGCAGCTTGGTCGTGGTCTTCGTAAGTATGATAATAAACCATTTGTGACAGTTCTTGACTTCATCGGAAACAGCTATAAGAGAAGCGTTCAAATTGCCTTTGCACTCAGTAGTTTAGCAAACAACTTTGTAGTTGAAAAGCGGCTTATGGCATCACTTGTGCGTGATAACTTTGCCGCATTAGGACTAGCTCAGTTCGGTGTGTATATATTAATTGATGACTTGAGTAAAGAAGAAATACTTGAACATATTAACAACGAAAACTTCAACAGACTGTCCTATATGAAACAAGATTATTTCAACTTCAAGAAATATATCAATTCAGAGTTTTATCCAAAGCATATGGACTATCTCAATAATGACTGTGCACCGGATATTATCCGTTTTATGAGCATAAAGATTTCCGGAAGAAAGACTTTCTCATACTATAATTTCTTACATGGCATTGGTGAAGAGCATTTGCCGATATTTTCTGAGGAGCAGTTAGCATTTATAAACTACTTGTCAGAGCTTCTACCACTCGTCAGGACTCATGAATATTGGATTGTGCAATGCCTTGTAAATGGTACTTTCGATATGGATGAAGTTAACGCTACTATGGAGGAGAACATAAATGGGTATCAGCGAGAGGAATTCGACCATGCGCTAAAATTTATCAGATATATTGAACGCGAAGGTAACAAGCTGCGTTTACAAGTGCATCTTGATGATCAGTTCAAGGAATACTTAAATGATTTGCTTAAATATGGAATAACTCGTCATATTGTTGACTACGGTGACACGTCAGACTTCAAATTGTGGCAGAGCTATCGAATCGATCAAGTCCAGCTCAAGCTTTGCAAGAACCCCGGGTATACAATGAAGGGTACTTATGTATATGAGAAAATTGTATACATTTTTGCTTCTATTAAAAAGGGTGCTTCTGTTCAAGAACACTTAAACTATAAAGATAAATTCCTTCAACCTGATCTTTTCCAATGGGAGTGCGAGGCAGGGTTAAATGATAACGAGCAAGCTGAACTTATAAATAGTGTGAAAGCGTACCTCTTCATACGAAAGGTTGAATCGGAAAATGGTATTGTTCTCCCGTTTACTTTTGTCGGTACCGGGAGATTGACTAATCATAGAAAAACAGATAATCCAAAAGGGACACTGTTATTTGACATTTTAATGGAAGCGGAACTGCCTGACTATTTGCAGTATGACTTCGAATTAACGCGATGAACGAGATATTTTTGCTAATAATGAGATTGTCCAATTGGGACCAATTTATTACAGAGAGATTATATGGCATATTACAGACGTTACCGAAAAAAAGATAATATTGATGGCATAGTAGATATGATCTTTAGACCAACAATAAAAGCTGTCAAGCCACAGATTAAAGGCTTCATGGGTGAGTTTTCAATAAACCTATTGCTTAGTTTTCTAGATAGCAGTAAATACAAAGCGTTAAGCAACATTATTATACAATCGGGGAGCCACACGACGCAAATAGATCATATATACCATTGACAGGCAGGAGCACGAGCAGGCACCACACCGATTCGCTGGGCTGGTCGCCGACTATGGTCGGCTGCTCGCCTATGCATCCTAGGTGCGAGCACCGCCAGGGAGAAGGACTCTGAGGGTCCAGCTCATCGGCATCGCGACTGTTGAGACGTTATACGCCATCGAAAGCGGAGACCGCGACATCGTGTCACGGATTTTAGAGGTAAGTCTTTGAAGTGATACGCACTTGCATATATTTGAACTGGAAATTATTAATATTTGGTGAAGGAGGAAGTGAAATGGAAAATCAAAAAGTGTTGGTAAATATTCATCAGCTTCAATATCCCGACAGAGGTCAGAATTATGTGTTTAATGGTTGTATGAAATATTTAATGGAATGTCTTGGTGAAAAAGAAGAATACGATTATTACTTTTTCTCGTTTATGTCTGGTGATTGTGTAACACAGGTTTTTGGACAAAACAAAGACCTGTGGTACCCAAGCTTTTCGCAATTACACTTTGATTATGATTTATTAAAACGAGTTTTTGACAGTATTGGTTATTCATTTACTTTTGTTTCATCGGACGAACTCAAAGCTGATACAGAAAAATATAAGCAGATGGTAATATCTTGTATTGATAGGGGCATTCCTATTATCGGAAAAGGATTTAATAGATTTAAGGATAATAAGGTTCAAATGACAGATGAGGTTTCGTGTATTGTGGGCTATTCAAATGAGGGGAAAACATTTTTTCGTTTGCCTGAAGAAGCTACAAACCTTATGCCAATAACTTTAGAGGATGAATATCCATATAAACTTGTTTTTGTCGGTGATAAAATAGCAGAGCCGAGATTGTCAGATGTTTATAAAAACGCTTTCTTTAACATACCCAATTTATTAACATTACCCTCATTAAATGGGGTTTCTTTTGGAACACAGGCATTTACTGATTGGTCAAACGCTATTGATAGCGATTTTTACAACATTTCCGAAAGTGAATTTGATTGCTGGCGGTTATATACAATTTATGTTTGCAATCTTGCTACCAATCTTTTCAGCAAACAATTTGTTGATAAAACCTTTGAATTAAACCCAGAGCTTGTCAATATTAAACCTAACTTTGATAAGACATATGCAGATATGGGAAAAACATATGTTAAACTCAAGGAACAAGGAGGCGAATTCAATATTACTTATGAAACTTTGCAAGATAGCGAAAAGTGTAAAGCAATCGCCGAAACAATGTTAATGTTTAGAAAACATTATGACGATTTGTGCAAATGGGTGAAAGAAAATAACCTCATCCAAGGATAGACAGATAATGAAATAATAATAGAAAAGCAGATAGCTGCTCTGTTATAATTAAAACAAGGCTGACTGAGGGAATTGATCAGCACTAAATATAAGGGTTAGAGTTGGCACGACACTATAGTTATTAGAAAAGTGCATACAGCGTAACGATAGTTTCTAAAATACGATATTTGGGTAAATTGTGGTTTTAGTTTTAGGGAAACTGGCGGGAATCCTCCGCATTTCAATGGGGAGATGAAAGCCAGG
>CAZEIH010000050.1:14438-17750 GCA_964512095.1 uncultured Oscillospiraceae bacterium | reverse complement strand
ACAGTAATCAAGCCCTTGGAGCCAGATGTTTCTTTTGGGGCCCCACATGCACCCAGGCCAAGTACCAGTACCACAACTAAAAGAATTGCCAAGAATCTTTTCATTTTATTTCCACCCCTTCTAATATAGTTTTTGTGAAATACCTTTATTTTTTATATATCATATTGGAAAAACTAAAACTATATTTACGAAAGAACTGCATAAGATTTTTAACTATCTTGATTAGATAGCCAACCCTTGGCGTATTTTTACATATGCTCATTTTGATCGACCGTAAGATTTTGATTTGTTTCAGTAAAATTTCAAACTTTTGCAATGACAGTTTTCAGTACTTCCTGCCGTCAATCATTTCCTGTGTAATAGTGAAACAATCGAACTGGGTCTCGTCGATGTGCTTTTCCCGTTCGACCCGCTCCCCGAGCTCCAATCGCCTAATAATCCCATCAACATAGGGTCCTTGAAGTGGATTGCACTCCACATCTAATCCGATTTTGCCTTTCAGACAATACTCAAGACCAAGCCTTGTCGCATCAAAGGAGATAACAATCACGCCATCAGACGCATCACATTTTAGCCCAGCCTCTTCCATTGCATCTATAGCCCCAAGTGCCTCTCCGTCATTTTCGCAGTATACAACATCAATATCTCTCGTCTGCTTTAAAATCTCCCTTACTACCTCATAAGTCTTGGCCCTTGTGAAATCACCACATTCCTGCGCTACGATTTCCCAGTTAGGATTACCTTTGACTGCCTGTTCCAACGCTTCGGTCCGACCAACCTGTGCAGTTGAGCCCATTGTTCCCTGAATGTGAACAATCTTTATTGGTTCGTCCCTTCTTCCTTGCTTTTCTAGCAGTTCCTCAAGCCACTGGACAGCTTTGTCTCCTTCCTTGTAAAAGTCGGATCCTATGTACACCCTGTATAAAGCCTCATCCTGTACATCAATATCACGGTCTATCATAATTACCGGTATATCAGCCTCCTTCGCTTCCTGCAGAATCGAATTCCAGCCTGTTTCAACCTTTGGGGAAAACACAATATAATCCACATTTTGTTGGATAAATGTGCGGATAGCCCTAATCTGGTTTTCCTGTTCCTGCCTGGCATCACTATATATCAGCTCATATCCATTTTCAGGGCTCAGTGCGGCTTTAATGCTTTCGGTGTTGGCAACGCGCCACTCTGACTCGGCGCCGACCTGTGAAAACCCGACCACAATCAGATTTTCTTCTGAATCCTCGGTCAGCGTCTGCACATCACTTCTGCAGCCACAAAGCAGAACACTAAAACATAAAGCTATCGCAAGCACTCTCATTTTCATGTATCCATCTCCTAATCCAGTCAATTTGCTTCCACCTGTCTTCATTCATCGCCGACTAATAAATGTCAGCGTCATCTGAAGACTTAGATAAGGTTCACAGAAAAGCTTAACCTTCGGTATCCTCCGATGTCTTCATAGGAATCGTTACAATGATTCTTGCACCGACCTCCAGTGTGCTTTCTATAGTCAATCCGTATTCTGCTCCAAACAGTATACGAATTCTCTGGTGTACCGCCCTTAGGCCGAACCCTTCTGACTTACCATCCTCCAGTGATGCTCGCACCATATCCAAACATTCCTTCGTCATACCAACACCATCGTCAGTAACTTCCAGAATCAGGTTCTTGTTCTGCTTCCTTCCAATCACACTGATGAATCCTTGGCGACGTCTTGTTTTAATGCCGTGGTACAACGCGTTTTCAACCAACGGCTGCAATGTAAGCTTTGGCAATATAAAGGACTTCAATTGGTCAGGAATATCTATCTCGTATTGTAGCAAATCTCGGTAGCGTATCTGTTGTATTTCCAGATAACTTCGAATGTGGATTTCCTCTTCTGCAAGAGTTATGACATTTTGCCCTCGGCTAAGGGAAAAACGGAAATAACTCGACAGGCTTTCGACCATTTTAACTGATTCGTTTGTTTCTCCGGATTCCATCAGCCATATAATGGTATCCAATGTATTATAGAGAAAGTGGGGATTTACCTGTTCCTGTATTAGCGCCAACTCAGTACGTCTGCGCTGTTTTTCTTGCTCGGTATTTTTATCTATCTGTCGCTTCAGACGTCCAACCATTCGCTCTATACCGTCAGAAAGCAGCTGTACCTCCTCTACGTCTGCCTGTATCGGCTCACAAACCAGCAGGCTGCCCTTGCCAATATCTTTAAGACGCTGGCATATCTTATCGATGGGATTAACAATCCTGCTACTAAGCTTTTTTGATTTGTTTAAAAGGAAATACAGCAATATAAGCGACATAACAACTGCTGCACTTATCAAAACAATCATATTAGTAATCATGGTTGTCTGTAGAGCTTTTAAATGCGCCGCCTCGCAATAAAGGTAGGTGTACATATACTCCTGAATTAGATCCGTTAAAATATAGATGTTGTTCTCCAGTTGTTCCATACGGGATTCGTACTCTGCCGTCTCTGCAATGAGCTGAATCTTCTCCTCGAGATTGCGGCACAGGTTCAGCACACTACTGATAGCCCTGAGACTGTCGCTTTCCGTTGTCGTATCAATCAGTTCACGTGCGATCTTCTCAGCAGACTGCACTTCCTTGATTGGCAGACCTTCCGAATACTGGCTATCAATCACATAATAGTACATTTTCAAATCGATGTCGTCCTTGAAATTCTGATTGAAATCAGAAGCCATAGTGACATTGTTCAGTATTGCATAATACAGCAATGCATACCAGATCGCAATAAATGCTATAACAATAATGACAATCATCAACGGCAGCGTAACCACCAGGATCATCTTCCAAAGTCTGCTCTGCATAGCCATTTTATCTTTCTTTGCCGCTTGTTTGAATTTAGCCTTCACTGCTTATTTCCTTTGCGATATTCATTAGGGGTGTAGCCTGTAACCTTTTTGAATACAAAGCTGAAATAATGAGGGTCCTTATAACCAACAGCTACCGCAATCTCGCTGGAGCGCTTGTTAGTTTTACGTAGTATACATTTCGCCTCGTCAATCCTCTTACCAGTAAGGTATTCTATAAAGGTTTGTCCGACTTCCTGACTGAAAACAGCAGAAAAGTAATTAGGACTGACATTCACTGTTCTGGCCACCCTATCGAGAGAAATCGACTCATCAGAATAATGCTCATCGATGAAGGCAATTGCCTTATCCAGTAGGTTATGCTGCTGTTTTTTACTTTCATTGTCACGTAGCTCTATAGCCTTGCCCATGACTTGGCATATATACTTTCGGGCTTCCTTCGAATCTGAAACGCTGTCATTTGGCCGAAGCTCCAATGACC
>CAZEIH010000050.1:11802-14338 GCA_964512095.1 uncultured Oscillospiraceae bacterium | reverse complement strand
TTTCGGGCTTCCTTCGAATCTGAAACGCTGTCATTTGGCCGAAGCTCCAATGACCAGAAGCTATCGGCGTGACAGCCAATCGAATCCAAGTATTTAACTGCCGCAAAGTAAACCGTCATCGTCAGATACCTACAGAATAATTGTAGAGAAACCGCCTCCCCACCAGCGCTTCGTAGCACTTGATCAATAAAGCGGTCGATTTCTTCTCTTTTTCCACTGCATAAAAAGTTCCTTATATGCTCCTGATCTATTTCCTTTTTATCTGTATCTATTTCAGAACCCCTCATTTTGGTGAAATGTCGGATACTTGATTTTGACAGGACATGCTCCTCCGTGCAAACATAACGATATGTTAAGGCACGGCTCGCCTCAGAAAAGCACGTTGGAATGGCACTAAGCCGGGATACTGGTGTACCGTGGGCAATATGCCAGCTTACATCGTGACCGGCCGTAGCACAATGGCTCTCAATGTTACTTATGCACTCCCTTGTCCGCTGTGTGATATTGTCCTGCCCGCCCTTTACTAAAATGGCGTATGTAGTAACGCCCAGCCCGAATAAAATTAATTCCTGATAACTAAGTACAAACTGCCTAATTTTGTCCTGTATCACTGCACAAGAGTCTGTATAGCTCTCGGGGGCGCTTCCATCGTACTCGGTATTATTCAGTGAAAAAAGCACAATATTATAGTATGGGGCATTAACATCTATACCCATTGTTTTTGCAGTTTCGGTGATTTCCAGTACACTCAGACCACCACTGACGACTTTTTCGAAAAACCTCCCGCGAGAAAACGTTTCATACTCATGGACCTCCCGCTGAAACCTCGCCAGATATTCATGCTGCTGCTGTTCGGCTTCCATTTTCTTTTGCAGCCCAATCAGCATTTCCACAATCTTTGCCTTTGCCACCGGTTTAAGCAGGTACTGCTCAACACCCAGGCGAATAGCCTGCTGTGCATAAGAAAAATCATCATATCCGCTGATAATGACAATTTTCGTCCTCGGAAGCTCCCTGCGTATCAATTCGATTAAAGCCAGACCATCCATGAATGGCATTCTGATGTCTGTAATCAAAAGATCCGGCTGTATCTGGCGTATCATAGGCAAGGCCAGTTCTCCGTCAGAAGCATCGCCAGCATATTGAAAACCATACTTCTCCCAAAATATGTTTTTGCGTATACCCTCACGCACCACTATCTCATCTTCTACAAGAAAGACCTTAAACATATTCTCCTCACAATTGGTAGACATCGTATATATTGTATTATAAAGCTACATAATAGTCAAAAATGGTGCCAGGCACGTCACTTAGACACTTATTATCTTCCGTGCCTGGCTATAAGCTGTTTAGTTGCGCTATCTGTTAATCCAATATTTTGACCAATTTCTCTATTTGTGTACTTCAGATTCAATGCTGCCCGTATATACTCTAGTTTATAAACGGTCAAGTCTCTTTTTCTTGAACCCGCCTTTACGAGAAGATAGTCCGTCATTTCTATTCCTGTACTAAACAATATCTCATCAAGCCTCATTCTTGATGATTCGTTTCGCCTCCTACTCATGCACATTATCTGATATGCTTCATCGCCAATTGCCCTCATATTATCATAATCCGTATTAGCTTTGACCAACATTAGTTCTCTATACTTTTTCACTGCAGACTTCCTGTCTTTATTGAGCATGTCCAACAAAACATCAGTACATATAAAATCATCTATATTTCTCCGGTAGAATACGTCACTGCTCCACTTGTACTTTTCTACAGCATCGCAAATTTGCGCTACTACAGGATTCTGATGTATATACCTTAAGAGATCCATCAAATATCTTTCATCCTGTACAGGGATTGCTTTATATCTGCCCTCAAAAACATGCCCTACCCGCCCATATTTATTGTTAAAATATTTACTGTACTTGCTATTAATATGATGCATTATTTCATGAAGCCTTTTATCAAATGTTTGCACTAACAAATGATAATGATTGCTCATTAGTACGAAGCCGAATGTCCTATAATTCATTCCCTTAGTAGTTTCCTTTACTTGCTTTATGAAGTAAGCTTTATCCATGCTCTCGTTAAAAATGTATTCCTTATTATTTCCTCTCGCTATCACATGATATATCCAGCCTTTATACTCTTCTCTTCGCAATCTCCCCATAAGTAAGTCCTCCTGGTAAATATATCCATATTTTACCACGAGGACTTTGATTTGTAAATAAGTGTCTAAGTGACGTGCCTGGCACCATTAATCAATCACTTCTACGCGAACATTCTTAATATAAATATCCGCGGTAGAGCCTCTATTTCCCATATTAAACTCTAGTCTTCCGTTGTTGTCATCCTTATTGGTTATTTCAAATTCAAATGTATAGTTTTTCAACTCTGTTGACAATGTCATCACGGTATCCGGAAAATACCTAATCCACCCATTTGTTGGGGCTGATACACATACAATCATATCCCGCTCCTCCGAAGCGTATGCATCAAAGGATATGCGGTATTTATTCCCCTTTCTTATTGGAAGCTCAGGCTG
>CAZEIH010000050.1:0-11702 GCA_964512095.1 uncultured Oscillospiraceae bacterium | reverse complement strand
TCGAATTCCGCTTTAGAAAAATCAGTAGTCTCGTCTGGATTTCCTGGCCAACTTCCACCAACTGCAAGATTCATCTGCACAAAGAATGTCTGGTTAAACGGCGCTGGATATGGTTTCTCATCCTCTCCATCCACTGCAGTGAACCAATCATTTACCTTATTCACCATTTCTCGGTCTATGTAAAATCTCATTTCTCCAGGTTCCCATTCAACTGAATATTCATGGAAGCTTTCTGCGTAAGAACCACTGGCTAAAACTTTACTACCCTGTTGTTCTGCATGAGGCTCTCCATAATGTACTGTTGCATATGCTGTATCTACCTGGTTGCCCAAAACCTCCATGATATCTATTTCACCGCACTTTGGCCACTGACCATAATAGCTTTCATCTGTTGGCATCATCCATATTGCAGGCCACAATCCCTGTCCTTCAGGAACCTTGGCACTTACCACGACCTTTCCATACATAAAGTCCTTCTTCTTTTGTGTAGTGACCTTCCCTGATGTGTAGTAGTCTTTGCCCTCATCGGTTACTGTTTTAAGAGCTTTGATAACAAGAGCTCCATCCCTTACAAATACATTTTCTTCAGATCCAGTGTATTCCTGCAGTTCATTATTTGTCCAGCCCGGCTCACGTAGTTCGCGATTCCAAATATCCACATTCAGGCTGTCACCGTCAAATTCATCATTCCACAAAAGTGTATAGCCATTATATTCCGGAATCGTACTTTGTGCTGGCTGATTATGGCTTTCCATCGGCTGCTTTTCTGGTTCGTCCACAATGGGTTCTATATCATTTCCACACCCTGAAATTCCAGTAGCAACTAAGGCAAGGCCGCAAAGCATTCCTATGATTCTTTCACACTTCTTCATTTTTTTCATTCCCCCTGCAATATTTCATTTTTTCGTCCATAATGATATTAAGTCTTCTCTTATACTGTCATAATGACTGTCAATCAGGCCGAAATCCTTCTCCTTATATGTCCAAACTGCACATCCTATGTCATACTCTCTAAATACCTGGTCCACATCCTCGAACCATTTGAGAGTACTCTCGATAGGTGCCTGATCGATTACACCAAATTCACCGCAATAAAGGCTAACTCCCGCTTTTTTTGCAGCCGTTACTGCTTCTTCTATCATTTCTCGCAAAAAACCTGTTCCCATAGTTTCCGATTTCGCAGTGGCAATTGCCCCTCCCTGATACCCTAGAGCAATCGACTGAGCCTTGTATTTCTCCATTGAATCAGGATAGACTATTTCCATCTCATTATTCAAATTTTCGACCCAATATGCTTTTTGATGAGTAAAAACCAGGGGCTCGTAAAAATGGAATGTGAATATTATGTTATCACCCTCGGGATGCTCCAGATATTTTAGTGTACCTGCACTATTCCACTGTATACCGCCGTATATGATAGGTGTTTCCTTCGCAATCCCGTGAATTACAGATACAGCTCTTTTTATAAGCTTATTCCACAGGTCAGCATTTTTTTCTTCAACGACTTCATTTAAAAGCTCAAATGCTACGTTGCTGTACTTACCATACTCCATGGCAATATTCACCCATAGCTTTTCGAACCTTTGAATCAGCCCTTCATTCGTAAACAAGTTGTTCTTACCCTCATCGTCTGCATTATTAAAGTCATATCCATACGCCTTGTGAATGTCCAGCACTACATCTAAATTATGCTTTTGACACCATGATACAACATTGCTTACATATCCATAGCCCTCGGGTTTTGCAATACCATCTTCAGTCTCCAGGACATTGTAATCGATGGGAAGACGGATATGATCAAATCCCCACTCACCTATTTGTCTTATATCCTCCTCCCCTATAAAACTCTGGTAATGCTCCTTGTTATGTGAGCACTGTGACAAATAACCACCGATGTTGATTCCTCGATTAAGTTTCATAATACCTCCGTCTAATGAAAAACAATCTACTCTTTATGATACATATAGTTTCACATAAATACTCATCTGAATATATCGTTTTTATTATGTTTATATCGTTTTTATGATATACTATACCCACATACAATATAAGCTAGTACATACTATTATGAATATATAACACATCATGAAAGAAGCATTTGCAATGAAAATGGATCGGGAGCTGTTTTATAAAGAATTTGTTCAGCGCGAAAGCAACATCCTTCGTGCCCCTTATAACCCTGAGCTGGAGTTTTATTCTGTCATTAAATCAGGGAACGTAAACAAAGTACGGGAGCTGTGCAATCAGTCATTACTTGATAAGCCTGGACTTGGAACTCTATCAAAGGATTCTCTTCAGAATATGAAATTTCACTTTGCAATAACCGCCGCTATGGTGGCAAGATACTGCATTGAGGGCGGCATGGAGCTTTCTGTTGCATTTAGCTTAAGTGATTTTTACATACAGAAGGCAGACAGTTTTAAAACACCTCAGGCTGTGTCGGACTTACACCCAATTATGTCTCTAGATTATGCAAAGAGAATGAGAAATCTACGAAAAGAAAAAATATGCTCTCTACATGTGGCAAACTGCATCGACTATATCTGTGATCACCTACATACGCGCATAACTGCAACATTTCTTGCCGAGTATGTTGGATTAAATACCTCATACCTCTCTAGGCTCTTTAAAAAAGAGACAGGCCTAACCATCAGTAGCTATATACAGCTTAAAAAAATTGAAACTGCAAAAAATATGCTTGTTTACTCTGACTATAGCCCTTCCCGGATTTCCTCAACACTAGCCTTCCCAAGCCAAAGCTACTTTTCAGAAATATTTCATAAGCATACCAGCATGACACCACTTAGATACCGCGGATACTACTTCAGAAAAACAGAAATCGGTAAGTAACTAAATAAGGTGCCAGGCACGGTAGTTAGACACTTATTCACATAAACATAGACAATAAGTGTCTAACTACCGTGCCTGGCACCTTATTTAGTTACTTTAGAGTTACTTTAGTGATGCCTTGTGGTAAGTTTTTTTGCCTTTACGTATTTTTACACCGTCTTTTAGCTGTGCTGTGGTTATGCTATGGTCTATGGCTGCAATTTTTACATCGTCAATGAATACGCCTCCTTGCTGAACCAGGCGCCTTGCTTCACTCTTTGATACCGCTAAACCACATACTACCAGCAAATCCAATACTCTAATAGCGCCATCCTTTATATGCTCTGCTGTAACCTCAGTGGTTGGCATGTTAGAATCGTCCACACCATTTGAGAAAAGCGCTTGGGAAGTTACCTTTGCCTTTTGAGCTTCTTCCTCTCCATGAATCAGACTAGTTAATTCATACGCCAAAATATCCTTTGCTTCGTTTAACTGGCTACCCTCCCATTTATCCATGGAGTTTATCTGTTCAAGGGGCAGGAAGGTGAGCATACGTATGCACTTTAAAACGTCAGCGTCATTAACGTTCCGCCAATACTGGTAAAACTCAAAAGGAGAGGTTTTATCAGGATCAAGCCAAACCGCGCCCTTTGCCGTTTTGCCCATCTTTTTGCCTTCCGAATTCATCAAAAGGGTAATGGTCATGGCGTACGCATCCTTGCCTAGCTTGCGTCGAATTAAATCTGTGCCACCTAGCATATTGGACCACTGATCATCGCCACCAAACTGCATATTGCAGCCGTAGTTCTGAAATAGATAATAGAAATCATAGGATTGCATGATCATATAATTTAGCTCCAGGAAGGATAAGCCCTTCTCCATTCTTTGCTTGTAGCATTCTGCCCTAAGCATGTTATTCACAGAGAAGTGGGCTCCCACCTCACGAAGCACTTCAATGTAATTCAGTTTTAAAAGCCAGTCTGCATTATTAACCATAATTGCTTTATCATCACCGAATTCGATGAATCGTTCCATCTGTTTCTTAAAGCAATCACAGTTATGTTGAATAGTTTCAGGCGTCATCATAGACCGCAGGTCTGTTCGTCCTGATGGATCACCAATATAACCGGTTCCGCCTCCTAATAGGACAACGGGCTTGTTTCCTGCCATCTGTAAACGTTTCATCAGGCACAGCGCCATAAAATGACCAACATGTAAAGAATCCGCTGTTGGATCAAAGCCAATATAGAATGTTGCCTTCCCATTGTTAATTAACTCTTTTATTTCTTCTTCATCGGTTACTTGGGCAATTAAGCCGCGAGCTACCAGCTCATCATAGATTTTCATTGTGACAACTCCTTAGCCTCTATCCATCCTGCTGTTACTGAATGACAAATTACTGAACTGCTTACTCTAGTCATGACCTTACTCTCTTTATACTACCTAGATTTTAGATGATAAATCATCAAATGTAAAGGCGAAAACCATATACTCATGACAGAAGCAACATATCACCTTGTCTGGAAAATGGTCCGTGGACTATTACCTGATAGTATATCTGAAATTCGATATCGGGAATTAGCAATCATAACCGTCGTTCCTTGTCGAATCGGTTCCTTGATAAATTCCAATTTTGATTTAGCGCCCCCTGCTCCAGAACGGCTTGCACCGAAGCAATGCTTTTGCAATTCATCTATATGGGCAATAACTTCGTCAGCATCCTTGCCCTCTACATTTTCAACCAGTGTTGAGGGATTCTTCGGATCCATATATATTCCATTAACAGAAGTAAAAATAAGCAGGTATTTGGGATGAACCAATGTAGTTATTACAGAAGCCGTCTCATCGTTGTCAACACATTCCACAACTCCTTTTAGCCCATTGCTTCGCAGCTGCTCCAATTCCCAGCGCCGGTTTTCCTCAAAGCTGACAGTATCATTGTAATTTACTATTGGCACTGCCTCCTGCCTTATGCAACGCATCAGAAATTGATAAATATGTTCCCGCTTTTCGCCGTCATTAAAATGTGTATGCTCTACTAGTAGTTGCCTAACGGAGTATTTTGCCGGAATATATCGCCTATATTCCTCCATAAGTATTGTTTGTCCCTGAGCTGAATAGTCAGTCATTATGTCACTTTTCGGGCCAGTTAACTCGTGGCCGGTACGCTTAATATAGTCCAAGCGTCCAATCTCCACAGCTCCTGAGCTTACCCAAATCATTCCAGGACGCAGTTCACTGCCTATACGGCTGAAAACATTATAGTCTATATCATGTTCAGCTTCACGGATTAATGCCATTGACCCTATCTTTCCTACCAGCTCAACATCGAATCTCATGCCACATTCTCCCCCTAAAAAAGCTCCCTGAATTACTTTTATATACAAACGAACTAGTCAAAGCCCTTTACCTCAACAATATTTTTGTAGCATAATAAAATGACTCTGTCAATGTCTCCATCCTCAATATTTGTACATACACTTGGTGAAATGCCTTATTTGAGGCTGGTACATCGGAATTACAGTTAAGCTGGCACAAATACTCGAATTTTTTAGAAGCACCATCTATATTGGAACTATGTAAAATATTTAATATCTGCCCGTGGAAACCTTTCCGCTATCAGAGATGACAAATACTCTTTAATTTCCCCGGCTTGTTCTTTAGGGTAAATATACTTAAACCTGCCAAACCTCCCCCATTTTAAGCTTCTCCTCTCCTCCTCCATATCCAGACTTGTTTCAGGAAATCTTTGAAGAATAAGATCTTTAGCAACAGCTGTAAATCTATGCTGTATCAACTCAAAGGTCAGCTCCTCACGATGAAGCTCATTACCCAAGCAGTTCTTTAGTTTTTCAAACAGTATATCGTACTCCTCTTTCCAATTATCATATATCATGATTGGAGCTACAATGAAGCCAATGGGATAACCTGCATTAGCAAGCTTAATGACTGCATCTATTCTCTCATCCAGACTTCCCGTATTTAGTTCAAATTTATCAATAACATAATTGGAATTTATGCTTATTCTGAAGTGAGTATTTTTATTATGTTTAAGCTTTAGAAGAGAATCCACATTACTAAACTTAGTAACTAACCTTAGCCTGCCATTTTCAAGTCCGGAGAAAAACTCGATAGTTTTCGCCAGGCTTCCTATGATATGTTCGAAGGCCAGGGGGTCTCCTAAGCTGGCAGCCTCAAAGCTGGTAACCGCATCTCCACCTTGCTTAATGTGATCTTTTATAACATTAAAAATGTCTTCGAGATTCACATAGACCTTTATATATGGTTTAGGGCCTTGAGTAGTCTGTAGATAGCAATATTCACAATTGCCAGGACAGTTACTCACAAGAGAGAACTGGTAATCAGCAGAAGGCCTGCAAACATCAAGCTTGTTGCTTTTATTTGTTGTAAATAGAATAGTTCTCTTGGAATTGGCATATTTTTCGGCGGGAGTTGTTCCTGGAATAAACCGCGCCACATTTCTTGAGCTTCCTTTTATTATCTCCACAGGTTTGTTTTGGAAGAAACTGTATATCTCCCTACCCAAAGGGTATTCAAGGCTAGAGGGGTCAAAAATAACCCTCTTAGGCATAAATAGTTTCATTTTGTAATCCTTTCACTGTACGTATCCTCATAACGCACAGAATACTATTCTCTATCAAGTAATTATTCTTACTTTTACTGAAAAATATTCTTTGTTCAGTCGGCTCATTTCACTAAGATAATTCGACATTGTTATCTAGCGACAGATGGCTAATGCAATTCACTGCTGATAAATTCTTGTCCTTAACCTCAAGCATAATATCAATATCATCTCTTGCCAGGCTCTTGTAAAAATCTATAAACCTCTCAAGGATGATACTTTCCGAATGAGATCCGGGCTTTTTGTTGGGATTTTGTTGTGAGTAGTGGATCTTTTGGGTCCCATCCTTATCCCTCCATGTTTTCCTGCATTCATTAATCCAAAAGACATCACTTTCTCCTTCCTCGCATGGATTAATGTCATTATGGAGCTTATCAAATACTACAGGCACACCTAAAACTGCACTTATTTCCAACACATCGCATATGTTGAAGGACCTGTCATCATTTTCCAAAACAATTCTGTTTTTTACCGAAGCTGTAATACTATTAAAGTTGCTAATAAAACGATCCATAGCTGATTTCTTATCATTATAAACCCCGCCAGTATGCAGAATGATTTTGTTTTTGTCATCAATACCAAGACTATCTAAAACTTTGGAATGATAGCTTAAATCATAAATAGCCCTTTTCACAACATCCTCATTAGGGGAGTTTATTACTGTGTATTGTCCGGGGTGCATTGAAACTCTTATTCCATTATCCTTAATCTTCTTACCAATTCTTAAAAGCTTAGATTTGTAGAAATCCCACCAGTGAATTTTATTTATGGAGCTTGAGCCAAAGGGTATTATATCTGAACTTATTCTGAAAAGCCGTATGTTATTTTCTATATTGTAATCAATTATATTTTCAAGTGAAACCAAATTGTGTAAGATCAGTTCTTGTAGTCTAGCCTGGCTTGCGTTCCTCATTATACATCTCTTCATGCTAGTATTCGGTACTCCAATAGCCAGACATGCATATCCAATTCTCATAAATACTAGCCCCCCTTGTAGATAGCCCATTTTTATCCTAAGAGACCCTTAGTCTTTTCTTAACTGCCTACCACCATACACATAGTTTAAGCAACCTTCGGCTTATTAGTCATTCTGCTTTACAGTAGGCAACACAAGGCTCACAGGGAGCCCTTACACACTTGTATAAGCTCAAAATTACTGCGCCTTCGCAGGCTCAACATTATAATAAAATTTTATCATTTCTGTATTTACATATATATCTTGTATGTGGTAATATATTGGTGGATATTCCACATAAACCCAAAATGCAATTTCATTAGGAGGTATGTATGAAGAAGTTACTTTCACAACAAAAGGGAGGCGTCTTTAGAAAAAAACTGCTACGAATAGTTGCTATTACAATAATAGCAGCAATTACAGTACTTAGCCCGGGTAATGTTTTCGCAAGTTATGAAGAAGGTATACATGATGGGTCCTTCTGGTTTTGCTGGACTAATGACAAAGGAACAGTAAACTATCAAAACACCGGCAACAATGCGTATACTGTTTCTTGGAACAATAATGGAGCCAGTGGTTTTAACTTCACCTGCGGTAAAGGCTGGCAAAATGGCTCTAGAAATAGGCTGTTATACTATGAGGGCAGCTTCGATCCCGGTAACAATGGATACTTGGCTTTGTATGGGTGGACTAAGCTTCCTGCAGGTTCGGAATATGAAGTTGCTGAGTATTACGTCGTTGAAAGCTACGGCAACTGGACACCTCCTGGCAATGGCTCTGATGTAGTGTCCTTGGGCACAATGGAAAGTGATGGCGCAACCTACAATCTTTATAGGTCGACACGAATCAACCAGCCATGGATTAAAGGTGGAAATGGTTCATTCTATCAATACTGGAGTATCCGCACGCCTAAGGTCCAGCCTGGAAATAAAATCAGTGGAACCATTACTTTTAAGAACCACGTTAATGCATGGGAGAAGGCAGGTTTGCCTACCGGAGACTTTAGCCCGTACTACCAGGTCATGGAAACCGAGGGATATGAAAGCAAAGGCAGCTCCACAATAAGAGTAAGCGGCATAGAAGAAGATCAAGCTCCATATGTAAGGACTGTAAATATAAATGCACGCTATAAAGATGATAATTGGAATGATGTATATATGTACATTGATAGTGCTAATAAAATGAATCCCTCATCAGTTGAAGCACCTGTTGAGCCCTCAGATGAAAAGGCACAATATGAATTACATGTACTATGTTGGGAGCATATAGACTATTATCACTATTATGAATGGGTTCCTGTAGTAGCTTTAAAGTCTCTGAGGACTGGCAAATATGTTACAGTAAGAAGCAGTGATAGTCGCGTTAGAGCTGATGGTGACAGTATATCAACTGCACAGAAATTCCACTTCATTGAGGTTCGTGGTGACTCCTCATTCGTTTCTCTTAGTAATGGCAAGAGCCTAACTAAAACAGGTAGATGCGATGGTAATGGTGTTTTCTCTGATGGCCCCTTCTTTGTATCTTCAGTCTACTAAGCTTAAGGCTGGTTGTTGAGCAATTCAGCAGCCAGCTTTTTTACTTACCCTAAATACCTTCGTTTTTTTGAAATGGGCTACGACAGTAGCACTTTTTAGGAAAACCTTGTCTTAGCTGCCCGTTCACATGCTCAGCCTTTATATTACACATTAGGCAACCATTTATTATTTATATGTTTACATATATTAGTTTTGTGTGGTAACATATTGTTGGTGATTCTACATAATCTTAGCTGCCCGTTCACATGCTCAGCCTTTATATTACACATTAGGCAACCATTTATTATTTATATGTTTACATATATGAGCTTTGTATGGTAGTATATTGTTGGTGATTCTATAAACTCCCAAAAATTATTTTATAAGGAGGCTTTTATGAAAAGGTTATTTCCTCAACCAAAGGGAGGCAGTTTTAGGAAAACACTGCTGCGAATAGTTGCTATTACAATAGTACTAACTATTACAACCCTTAACCCGCTCAATGTTTTTGCAGACGACTATGTAGACGACTATAAAGATGGTGTACATGATGGACTCTTCTGGTTTCGCTGGACTAATGGAAAAGGAACAGTAGACTATCAAAATCTCAATGACAATCGCTACACTGTTTCTTGGGACTGTAATGGAGATAAGAATGCAAACTTTACCTGTGGTAAAGGTTGGCAAAACGGCTCCAGATATAGGCTAATAAACTATGATGGCAAGTTCTCTGGCGGCGACAAAGGTTTTTTGGCCGTATATGGATGGACTGAGCTACCTGCGGGCTCGAAATTCGAATGTGCTGAGTACTATGTCGTTGAAAAACATGGCAAATGGGTACCTCCAGGCTCTAGCATTAAACAACTGGGCACAGTAGAAAGTGATGATAAGTTATATAAGATATACAGAACAGAATGCTACGACAGACCATGGATTAAGGGTGGAACTGGCTCATTTTACCAGTACTGGAGTGTTCGTGCTGATAACGCATGTACTGTCCCAACAAGACCTGCTAGAGGCAGAAGTATCACTGCCATACTTGAAAGTGAAAAGCTCACCACCGCTAGCGGTACAGTTACTTTTGAAAACCATGTTAAGGCTTGGGAAAAAGCAGGTATGGAGACTGGTGACTTTAGCCAATACTATCAGGTCATGCAAACAGAAGGATGTGGAAGCAAGGGCTACTCTACAATAAGAGTTAGTGGAACGGAAGATTATGGGACTCCATATACACAAACTGTAACTATAAATGCACGCTATAGAGACGATAATGGTAAAGAAGTATATATGTATATTGATAGTGCTAATAAAATGAATCCCTCATCAGCTGCAGCACCTGTTAATCCAACAGATAAAAAAGCACAGTACAAAATGGAAGTACTTTACTATGAACATATAGATTACTATCATTATACAGAATGGGCTCCTGTAGTAGTTTTAAAGTCATTGAGGACTGGCAAATATGTTACAGTGAGAAGCAGTGATAGTCGCGTTAGAGCTGATAGTGACAGTATATCAACTGCACAAAAATTCCACTATTTTAACATTCGCGGTGACTGTTCTCTCGTATCCCTCTATAATGGAATGAGCCTGTGCAAAACAGGTAGATGCAGTGGTGATGGCCCCTTCGCAGATGGCACCTTCTCAATATCTGAAGTACACTAAGCTTAAAGCCGGTTACTGAGCAATTCAGCAGCCGGCTTTTTTATATCATAAATGTTCTCTTTAACTATATCTTAACAAGGCACTAACCTCTCGAATTAATTAGCTTCCTTGGTCAGCTAGAGTTCAGTCTCCACCTGGCTCCCTCAGCGAAGCGAGTTGACTTATATAGCTCAGGCCGGTACCGCATTTCCTCCGTCAATACCGGTCGCTGCCAATGCCTTCCGTGCACTAAGGCCCAAAACTATAATCCATATGTCTACACCATATATGAATACACGTTGAAGAAAACCAACATACTGTCCGAAATAAATCTCGGTAAAAGCTAAAACACAAACTACATATATGACACAAAAAATAATTTGAGTTATCCATGTAAAACCCACAAGTCTATTCCACCTTGGATCCTTTTTCATCCGTCCGACCAAAGCCAGTGGCGAGAAAGTAACCGCAGTTATTCCAATAAAGCTAACGATGGTATGTATCATTCCTGTAATGGTTTCTCCAGCCACGTCCATGGGAAAAATCGACGAGCCGATGGAATCTAGCAACCCATACAAACATATACAAAGCGGTCCCAAAAATGAAAACCGTCCGGCTTTTTCCATCGTATTATTTAGAGCCAGTGAGAAAAGAATGAGTATAATTCCGCTGACAATCCACCAGGACGAAACAATCTCCGATGTAATACCAGGAGTGATACCAAATTCACTTACATATTGAGTTGTACTGTTATAGTCAGGAACCGTGAGATCAAGAGTAATAATGATGAGTATGTTAAGAACTGAACCTAGAATGCCGGTAAGAGAAAGCACACTGATTAAACGTCTATTTTTCACGATATACCTCCCTTTTAATGATATCGAGTCCTGTGTCATTTATTTACCGTGCAGCTTAACAAACCGCACGAGTGTATTGACACAGTTTTATTTGTATTATAGCAGAATTTAATTGCTATTCCAAATAAAGATAATGCATAAGTAATAATATTTGATTTTGTTCAAAGAATCAGGCAATGTCTTGCCGGTAATGGAGACCAACAGGATGGCAAAAATATTATCATAATGGCCAAGCATAGGTTCATAGGTTAGATAAATGC
>CAZEIH010000049.1:0-19110 GCA_964512095.1 uncultured Oscillospiraceae bacterium | reverse complement strand
CTCATGGGAGATAGCTGGTATACGAACTATATCGTCGTTTCGCAGGATGGTCTGATCTACGTTGATCAATACACAAGTGAGACCATCGTGAAACCGATGACCCGCGGTGAGGTATTCTATGCCCTGGCAAATTATCTCTGGAAGGAAGATATCTCAGAAGGCGGAAAGTACCATACAATGGCGGTAAGCAATGAAGATCCGGCATTCAGTGATACCTTGAAAGCTGTCACCATAGCAAATCCTGATGCCGGCGGCTCTGCTGCGAAAAGCTACCAATGGTACAAGCAACTAGTGTACGCTGCTGAAAATCCTGAGAACGGCGTGCCGATGGACTTCTATCCAGCAATCATGTGCCTTAAGGATAAGGGCATGCTTCTGGGAAACAACGGAGAGAGCAAGTGGTATGACCCAATCTCTAGAGCTGAGGCACTTGCACTGTTTGAGCGACTGGCAAAGGTATGGGGCGATGAAAGTAATTGATATAGTCTTATGAAGACATATGTAGGTTAGGGACTAGATTTTATCGATGCTGGACATTATGTAGTCCGGTCACATGAGAAATGTAATGGTAGTACCAAGAGCCCCAGCTGTTCGAGAAACGCAATTATGGTACTATGAACCCGGTTATCCGAGAGATACATTGTTGAGTACTAAGAAATTTGGTTATTGGAGAAGTATTTTGGAGGTTTGTGTTATGCAATTCACTGTTTATATAATCAAAAACAAGGGTGTGGGTTATGAGTGCAAAAGTCATCAAATGTGTGATTAGGTCATCAAAACAGCATTATCCATTATGCTAGATTAATCAATTTGATACAATTGTAGATGTTATAGATAAAGGTCCATGCGTTTAGTTATTTTGGTATAGCAATAGTGAATATATTAATAACAATAAAAATAACAATTAGGGATGGGGGAGTAAGAATGAAAAAGACAACTCTGGGAATTGCCTTGGCGGCGGTTTTGGTTGTGATTATTGGGGGTGCTGTACTTTTATTTTTACAGAACAACAATAGTGACAATAGCGACAGTATCAACGAAAAAATTCAAGGTGCTTGGTCTCTACAAAGCATGGATGTTGGAAATGTTGAAAACAGGAGAACAAGGGAAGATGCTGAATTTATGATTTACATATTGGAAGAGAATTACAGCTGCATTCGTGATTTTACAGAAGGAAGCGCTGATGGAAAAATGTTATCACTAACTGATCGTGATTTTGCGGCAGACGCAGGTACATATGTGTTTGACGGAAAGGATTTTGTTGTCCAGCATAAAATATCTACATTTCCAGTTTTGGGAGGAATGACATTTACATGTTCGATGGAAGATGATTCAACGCTTATCTTAGAACCACAATATGATAAAATGGTTTTACCTGGTTTGGATATAAAGCCTAGTGAAGACGGTCAAATGGGATACGGTGACATGGCTGTTAAATATGTATTCAAACGAATGGAATAAATACAACACAGGTAGAAAAACATAGGGGGCAGTTCTTTTGTGAAGATACATCACCCTTTCAACACAAAAGAACAGTCCCCTTATGTTATTTATCCATGTCATAATTCATATGACAGTTGTCATATGATGGTTCACTCAAAATATTGGACCGATGTATAATCTATATGAAATTTGCAAGGGTTGACGTACCTGTGGGTTGACGTACCTGTGCCAGGAAAACACCTGTATGGCGATGGACGAATTCTGACTCTATTCCAAAACATGATATGAATGCAAAAGTCATTATATGAGTGACTAGGTCATTGAAACAGTCTTATTCGTTCTGCCACATTGTTCAATTTGATATAATGTAATTGTTTGCACATGGTGCAATATTTTGTGATATTTTTACCACTAAGGCTGGCTTAAATTAGATATGGGAAGCGAATTATGCGCTTTAACAACAGATGAAACTTAATCGCTCGTCAATTCAATGGCTATGTAGTTCACTGCCTTGGGTAAGTAGCTAATTATTGATATGTGAGGGGAGATAGTTGAATGAAAAGACTTATTCGGAAAGTGATCTCACTAACCATCTCATTGTGTGTTGTTTTTAGCATGTGCACAGTAGTACAGGCAAGCAAGGCTGAAGAAACAAGGGGGATAAATGAGCTCAAAGGCCACTGGGCAGAGGAAACCCTCACCGAGTGGGTAAGGCTGGAATTACTAAAGGGGGATAACAAGGGGAATTACAACCCTAACAGCAAAATCACCCGAGCAGAGTTTATGGCCCTTGTAAACCGTGTGATGAAATACACAGCTAAAAGCGACAAGGTCAGGGTGTTTTCAGATATCTCACCTAACAAGTGGTACTATGATGACGCTTCAAAAGCCATCGGGGCAGGATACATAAACGGCACAACTGCCACTACTCTCTCTCCTGAGGAAACAATTACAAGGGAGCAGGCTATTACGATTATCTCCAGAATAATGGTTATCGATCCAAACGGCGATACCAGTATCCTGTCCTTGGCCATGGATTCTTCTGTAATAGCAAGCTGGGCCAAGGGACCAGTCGCCGGAGCAATCCGGGAAGGTCTGGTGACCGGCAGCAACGGAAGGATAAACCCCAAAGCAAATACTACCCGAAGCGAAGCAGTTGTCCTTCTGGATCGCGTACGGACAGATACAAGAACATATTATTTTGCAGGTACATATGGCCCTGAGAGTGGTATAGGCACAGTGGGAAATGTTGTTATTGCATCGCCTGGCATAAAACTGCGAAACCTTATCGTGGCAGGAAATCTGGAGATAGCAAAGGCAGTCGGTGAAGGAGAGGCTACTCTGGATAATGTTATTGTAAATGGAAAGCTAGTTGCCAAAGGCGGCAAGCCGACGATAATTGCAAAGGCCGATGATAGTGATTCCTCGGGAGGCGATGCAGGTGGTAGTGGCGGAGGTTCGGGAAGTGGCTCCAAGGGCGGCGGTGGTTCCAAAGGCGGCGACGGATCCCAAGACGGCGGCTCCCAAGGCGGCGGTGGCTCCAAAGGCGGCGACGGATCCCAAGACGGCGGCTCCCAAGGCGGCGGTGGCTCCAAGGGCGGCGACTCCCAGGGTGGCGGTGGATCCCAAGGTGGCGGTGGATCCCAAGGTGGCGGTGACTCCAAAGACGGTGGTGGTTCCAAAGACGGCGGCGGCGATACCCCGGGCGGCGGAGACGACGATACTTCAGAGAATGCTACGGTATATTACATAGATTATGCGGAGGGTGATGATACTAACGACGGCTCTTCCAAGGATTCACCATGGAAGCATGCTCCCGGTGATGCTAATGCCACAGAAAATCCTCTCGCTCATAAACCTCTTCCTGGTGATACCTTCCGATTTAAGGGGGGCGTGGAGTATAAAGGCAAGATTGAAATAAAATATATGTGGAACGGTGCCGAAGGTAATCCTATAGTCTATGATGGAAACTCAGACGGCAGATGGGGGCAGGGAAAGGCTATACTGGACGGTGACAACCGGACTTATGACAATGCCATCGTCATGTTGACCCATTGGAAGGAAGGCGGACTCAGCCATGTTGAGATCAAAGGCTTCATTATTCAGGGTTATGCTGTATCCGCCATTACCTGTAACTCGTCATCCCATGTGGGCCTTTCCGATATGCTCATCCATGAACTGAGCAATTGGGATTTGAGCCAAGTTACGAATCCCAAAGACTCAGATGCACGTTCCGGAGGAGGAATCTTCCTAAGGGGCACCAGCAATAATATTCGAATCGAAGATATTGAGATAACAAAAGTCAGCGGTACGGGTATTGGCATATATGATGGTGTGCACGATGTCGACATTAGCAATATCCGTCTTCATGATTACATTGTTTGGCAGATTGATATCGCGCCCAGACCAGACATGACTACCTCAAATGTAGGTATTCATGATTCAAAGCTTTATAACCTGTACCATTATAGCAACCGCTATTGGGCGGCTAGCGCTTTGATTGGTACTGAGTCTCATCAGCATTTAAAATACACATGGACACCTTCATCCAAAGGAGAAAATGAGTACTATGTAACGTTGGATGATGGCAGTGATCCTGATATTACACCTGTAAATGAGCTATGGTATGATTATCAGAACGCTCCAATGGGAACCGAAGGCAGACTTGAACCGGGGGAATGGGCGTATGCCGATAACGATGCTCTCGGCTTCAACACTGTATATATCAGGCTTTCTGATGGTGGCGACCCGGATGATCTAAAACTCGTTGAAATGATAAATATTGTTGAAGCCCGTTATGATGATGAAAAGGTTCGTCCTGGATCAGAGCAGGGAATAGGTAATCCGCATCAGGATGAGATTATTATTCGCAATCCGAATAAAGGAACGATAAGTAATCTTCGTATTTATAGCAATGATTTTTACGATGAAACTGAAATAGCCGGGTCGGGTGGCACGGCAATGTTGTTTATCAGCCAGCCTAGGCCAAATGATAGCATCTATATCTATAACAACGTCTTTCATCCGGTTCATTTGACTACAGTCAATATGTGGCTTGGCTCCGGGGGAGAGGTCAGCGTCTTCTGAAGACATAGATAAAGCCTATAAATGGTTAGGAGGAATATGAATGAGAAAGCTAATTCTTAGAATGGTTTCATTAACTATCACATTATGTATTTTATTTAGCATGTGTACAGTAGTACAGGCAATCAAGGCTGAAGAAACAAGGGGGATAAATGAGCTCAAAGATCACTGGGCAGAGGAAACCCTTACTGAATGGGTAAGGCTTGGTCTGCTAAAGGGAGATAATAAGGGGAATTACAATCCTAACAACAAAATCACCCGAGCAGAGTTTATGGCCCTTGTTAACCGTGTGATGAATTACACGGCTAAAAGTGATAGCATTGGAAGCTTTACCGATGTTTCTGCGAAAAGCTGGTACTATGATGATGCATCAAAGGCCCTTGCAGCTGGATACATTACCGGTACATCTGCAAAAACCCTCTCACCGGAGGATACAATCACAAGAGAACAGGCCATTACTATAATATCTCGAATAATGGGTATCGATCCAAACGGCGATACCAGTATCTTGTCCTTGGCCATGGATTCTTCTGTAATAGCAAGCTGGGCCAAGGGACCAGTCGCCGGAGCAATCCGGGAAGGTCTGGTGACCGGCAGCAACGGAAGGATAAACCCCAAAGCAAATACTACCCGAAGCGAAGCCATTGTCCTTCTGGATAGAGTACGAACTGAAACAAGGATATATTATTTTGCAGGTACATATGGGCCTGAAAGCGGTACGGCCACAGTAGGTAATGTTGTTATTGCTATACCGGGTATAAAGCTTCGGAACATAATAGTGAACGGTGACTTGGAGATAGCGGAAGCGGTCGGTGAGGGAGAGGCTACTCTGGATAATGTTATTGTCAATGGAAAGCTTGTTGCCAAAGGCGGTAACCCCAAAATAATTGCTGCAAATGGCGATGGTAGTGGATCCCAAGACGGCGGCTCCCAAGACGGTGGTGGTGGCTCCCAAGGTGGTGGTGGCTCCCAAGGTGGTGGTGGCTCCCAAGGTGGTGGTGGCTCTCAAGGCGGTGGTGGTGACAAAGAGGAAGATATTCCAGTTCTCACGGCGATTAAAATAACCAACCCGCCATCCAAGCTGGTGTATGAAATAGGTGAAGCGCTGGATATTACTGGACTGGTTGTGACTGGAACCTATTCTGACAATACAACAAAAATAGAAAAAGTATCAATGAGCAATATATCAGGGTTCGGTTCGGGGACAGCGGGGGGAAAGAGAATCACCGTTACAATCGGCGGAAAAACAGCTTCATTCACGGTGACTGTAAAAAATACTGGAGACATAGTAGTAACATCTATCAGCCCAATAAAGGTCACAGCTGGTCATAATGAAGTGTATGAGTTGCCGGCAAAGATAGATGTGAATCTGTCAAATGGGAAAACTGCTCAGCTTGATGTATCTTGGGCCCCTTGCTCAGTTTCTACTATGTACTGCGGGGAATTCACTTTTGAAGGCGTCGTAACTGAAACCGCGGAAATAAAAAACCCTCAGATAATCAAGACAAATCTGACGCTGACTGTAGTGCCGGTGGTTGTGGGCATCTCAATAACCAGCCCACCATCCAAGCTGGTTTATAAAACAGGTGAAGCACTGGACCTTACCGGACTGGTTGTGACCGGAACCTATTCCGACAATACAACAAAAACAGAAAAAGTATCAATGAGCAATATATCAGGGTACAATTCACGTAATGAGGGAGAAAAGACAGTTACCGTTACAATTGGCGGAAAAACAGATACATTCAAGGTAAATGTAATACCATCAGAAACACCTCAGCAGAATATCTATTACATCAGGGAGAGAGCATCAGGTGACGAAACCGGGACTGACTGGAACAATGCCTATAAAAAGCTTCCGGATGTCCTTGAAAGGGGAGCAACCTATTACATTGCTTCAGGTACATACCCCTCCTACAAGTTCGATGATCCGGAGCAAGGGGATTCGTATATTGTAGTGAAAAAGGCAACAGTCAATGATTATGGTACTGATGTTGGATGGAAGAATGGTTATGGTGGAGGAGTCGTAGAATTTACAGATGAAAAAGGCCCCATTTTTCAATTTAGTACGGGATATTACATAATTGACGGACAAACAGGCAGTGAGGATTCTGGACATGGAATAAAGCTATATAATCCGATGAATATAGAACCACATAAAGGCGGAAATTGTATGCAGATTCCCAATGGTACAGAAGTTCGTCATTTGACATTAAGGCATATAGAAATGGAAGATGCAGGGTGGGCAGGCTCAGGAAAGGACGAGGCATACAAAACACGGACGGTATATGCCACTGGTACTACAGCACATATCACATTTCAATACTGCTATATACATGAATCAGGTCAGGAATGGATGTTATTTTCCAGTCCGGAATCCGATTTTCTAGTAGAGCATTGTTATTTTAAGAATGGAGGCTCTGGATCTTCCGATTACCATTCAGTTGGAGTATGGCATCGTAGTAGCGGTGGAGACATGAATATACATATCAGGTACAACACCTTCGAGAATTTTGCAGCTGGTGGCGGCACCGGATATATCAGTTTAGGATATCGTGGAGATAAAAACGTCGAAACCTATAGCAGCGGCTACTATATTTACGGGAACATATTTAAGGAAACCAGTCCGTTAGCAGGTCCCAGCCGTGCGATTGGAAGCAATGGAGCAAATGGAGGTCCGTTCTTATCTGACGTAAAAATATTCAATAATACCTTTTACAATATGCATAATAATTCTTCAAATATCAATCTAGCAAATACAGGAAATGGAAATTTAGCTGCGAATAATATCTGGTATGGTTGTGAGAGAGAAGTACCAAACGTTAATATTGAATCTAAAAGCAATATACTGAATGATCTGTCAGAGGACCCGTTCATCGATGCAGCAAATGGCAACTTCTGGCTTTCGCGTGAATTGCCGGGAGGCATGGAATTGGATGAGCCTTTCAATAAAGACAGCGATGGAGCTGTCAGAGGAGCAGATAATGTATGGGATATTGGCGCGTATGAATATGTGAAAACAAATGACATGCGTGCGAGGATCGAGAACAATACGATAGTTGCACCGGACGGTTCACGACTTCGCGGCGGAACGTTCTGGCTGTATGGATGGATATCATCCAAGACGAGTTGGGCGCTCAGTGATGCCCCCTGGCAAGCTATCCATGACAATGAGCTGAATGCGGTGCGTATTGCCTGCGCCTATCGGCCGGAAAAGGAAGGGAATTATTCACTTGATAAGTATGAAGAGCTGCTGGATCAACTTATCGACCGCGCAGAAAATGAAGGTATAACTGCGGTGATTGATTATCATCCAGAACCAGGGAATTATTACAATACCTCCACCGGTGACGGACTTGACACCTATGAAAACAACAAGAAGCATGCCCGCGAGTTCTGGACCCGCATGGCATCGCGTTATAAAGACCGTAAGAATGTCGTATTCGAGCTAGTGAATGAGCCTATTTTCGACAGCCCCAACGACTACAATGGTGAGCTGTTGAAGGATTTCTCTGAATTATGGCAGTTATGCCACGACCTTGCTCCTGACACACCGATTATAGTTTTGTCCTTTTGTCAGGTGGGGGGGCATGCCAGTGACACTAAAGACTGGCCATCAGAAAGAGCTGGTTGGCTTGAAGGCATCGACTGGAGAAAAACAGCTGTAGGGTTCCATAGCTACTGGAGTAACACCAGTGAGCGCATAGTTGAGCTGATGAGTAAGTACCCATGCATCAACACTGAATTTATGACATATACCGATGGCAGCGGGATGAAGGCTATGGATGAATATGAACATCATGGGACGCTTATGGAGACATTGGACATAAGCTGGCTTCAATGGGATATTGTGGATAGACCGGAGTCGCTGGAGAAGCTGGAGGTAGTTATACAGGATCTTAAAGACAAGGGATTATACTGGGGTGACAACTAAGATTAATTAGGGGTAATGAGCGGTATGTCTCCCATATACCGATGGCTGTATACTCCAAACTCGTAAACGGGTTCCCCGACGGCACTAAGATACCCGGCTATTGGAGAGAAACATTGCTGGACACTAAGAAATCTGGTTATATGAGAAATATTTGGAGGTTTATGTTATGCAATTTACTGTTTATGAAATCAAAAATAGGACGTTGAGGTCTTTCTCTTTAGCATTGAGTATGTGCATTCTTTGCGGATTGCTATTCTCCCCTGCTCCGGCGTCCTTTGCGTCGAGCGGAGAGGAACTGGTGGATATCAAAGGACATTGGGCTGAGACGGTCATCAGGGAATGGGTTTCACATGGCCTCATAAAAGGCTATGGGAACGGCAGATTCGGTCCCAATGACAGTATTTCGCGGGCGGAGTTTGTCACGCTCCTGAACCGGATATTCTGCTACACACAAAAATCGAGTGTAAGCTTTCCTGATGTGAAAAAAGGCACATGGTATGCCGTAGAAATTGCCAAAGCCTATCAGGCCGGGAACATCAAAGGCGACAGCAATGGAAATATAAAACCGGAGGCAGTCATCAGCAGACAGGAAGCGGCAGTTATGCTGACTAGAGCGTTTTCACTGGCAGAGGAGAATACGAGTGCTGCGCTGATAAATGTGAGTTCAGGTACTTCGCTGACAAAGGGAGACTCTAGTGCAACGCTTACAGCTGCAAGTTCCGGTGTTCCTGTGAACGGTAAGAATTTTGGTGATTCATCGGTGAATGAGAGTTCCAGTGCTTCACCGACGAAGGAGAATACTGGGGCAGCCTTAAAATACGCAGATCATAAGCAAATTGCAGATTGGGCATTAGATTCGGTCGGCACAATGACGAAGAAGGGCTATGTTTCCGGCCGGCCCGGTAATCTGTTTGCACCGAAGGATGATCTCAGCCGCTCCGAAGCGGTCAAAATGATAGATAATGTGATGGGAGAGCTTATTAACTCAAACGGAACATACACAAAGACAGTAAACGGCAACATGGTGGTTTCTTCTCAGGATGTAACGCTGAAGGATGCCTATATTGCCGGAGATCTGTATCTGACGGATGGTATCGGTCAGGATACGATCAGACTGATGGGAGTAACTGTAAAAGGAAGAACCATTATATCCGGCACTCTCAGAGGTAAGGTAATAGTTCTTAATGGTGATTTCGGAGAAATAGTGATAGAATCCCCCGGCGCAGTCGTTACCGTGGAGTCCGGAGCAGTCGGCAGATTCGTTGTCGGAAAAACAGCGGCCGGAGCGGTTATTACCGCAAAAGACGGTACTCTTATAGAAGAACTGATTACATATGCCGGAGCGGATATTACCGGAGGAGGCAACATTAAGAATGTGGTGATCGCTTCCGGCGGAGTTACCATGGATGAAAGACCGCAGAATGTTATCATAGCAGACGGTGGTAAAGCTGTGTCATATAAACCAGGGTCTGATGATACCGGGGCTCCGGGTGGAGGAGGTTCCGGTGGCGGTGACCCCGATGATGATCCGGAGCCTGATACTACCGCGCCAAGTGTACCGATAGGTCTCACTGGTACAGCAGTATCGTCATCCGTAGTCAGCCTAAGCTGGACAGCCAGTACCGATAATGTAGGTGTAACTGGTTACCACATCTATCGTGACGATACAGAGATCGGTACAAGCACTACGACAAGCTATACAGACACAGGACTAGCTGCCGACACGACATACAGTTATGCTGTAGCGGCTTATGATGAAGCCGGAAATCTGAGTGATTGGTGCTCCGTAATCGAGGCAACAACTCTGTCGGAAACAGGAAATGTTTATTATGTTGATTACGGATCCGGCAGTGATGATAACGATGGGTTATCGCCTGAAACAGCATGGAAACATGCTCCCATTGACTTGGAAGCTGATGGTTGCTCATTGAAAGCTGAAATTTTGCCAGGCGACACCATATTATTCCGCTCGGATGTCGTCTATCGCGGCAAGCTGGTGGCGGGTTCCTATTATGGAAAGAGAAATCTTGGTATGGGTACTGAAGGCAATCCGATTACTTTAAAAGGAGATGGCTGGGGAGAAGGTAAAGCGATTATTGATGGCTCTGAACCACTTAGCGGCTGGGAAAGATGTAAATCATCTGCAGAATGTGGTGGTAATGAAAATTGGGAGAATATCTGGGTCACCACAGTACCTTCCGAGTGGATAACAGGCACCAATCGCGCCCTGACCTTGAACCCATATCAGGGAGAGCAAATGATGAGTATTGCACAGTATCCCGATCAACCCAATACCTTCTATTTTGATGATACTACGTATTTTGCGACTGCGGATATACTCACCGAAACCTATCTGGAAGAAGACGCACTGGCCGGAATAGATCTTACCGGCTCGTATCTGGCACTTTGGGGTGGAAATAATAATGTGCTTATCCGCAAGCCTACTTCTATTGACACATCAACGAACCGGGTTACCTATGATGAAATAATAAATCCATATGGAAGCTATTCGATATTGAACAGTATTGATACGAACGTTCTAAACCGTCAGGGAGAAGTCTATTTCGATGAACCTAACGGCAAATTATATATTTGGCCATTTGACGGTGCGGATCCCAATAAAGAGGAAATCACCATATCGGTTCGCAGTGACGGGGTCGAGTTTTGGAGTGGCAATGATTATGCGGCGATCGAAGGCTTCATTGTTCAAAAATATATAGGAAGCGGAATATGCTGGAGTCAGTCTCCCATTGTTAATGGCTGCGTGATACGGAACAACGTCGTACGTTACTGCAGACGTGTTGATGGACCCGATTCAATCCATGTTAAAAACATGATGAATTCACTGGTGGAAGGAAACGAGATTTACAATAATGCCGGCCCCATACGTGGTATTACCTGCCTTGGCGGGAGCGGACATATTGTACGTAACAATACTATTCGGGAGTCCGGTCGGACTGGAATATACTTTAATAGTGTTAAGGATGGTATGATTTTGAATAATACCGTTATCGATAACAAGGGGAAACATTCTAATGGAATATCGGTTTACGGTGATTCAAGGGATATTTTAGTAGCTGGAAACATGGTATGCAATTCCAACATTGCATATACTATGCAAGAAGGCACCGATGTCTATCTATTCAATAATATCCTAATGGGCAGTCATGGAAGTAACGGCATTTCAGTGTGGTCTGGTATGAATGGTATGCATCTGTACAACAACCTGATTAATTCGTGGTATCTTGGTGACAAATCTATCAATGTTAATACGGCAAACAATATCATCATCGCGACCGGTCCGAGTACGGAAACGGAGAGTATGGATTTGTATCTTAGTGCCAAACCGGCAACAGATATGTCAACTCTATTTCGTAATTCACCGGTTATCAGTGGGTCGTTGGCGGATGTGCACAAATACGAAAGCTTAACAAACGATTCAACAGTATATCTGGCTGATAACGGATATGAAAGCACTATCAAACCTGGCTATTTTCTCAGGTATGATCAGAGTACGGTGCATCAGATTGCTGAAGTAACACGGGTGGTTCATAAAGGTAACTGGCGTACCCAACTTGTGCTTGATACTCCTATTGACACAGTAAGGGAAAATGCATATGTAGAGGTGTGGAAGAGCAAAGATGATTTCATCATCGATTACCATCTGTTTGATGGAAGCATTGCGGTGGATAGGGGTACTGATATTTCCGGTTTGATACCCGTTGAAAAGTTTCCCCTATATGATTTCAGTAAGGATTTCGATAGGGTACCTCGTGATGGAATGTGGGATATTGGACCTTACGAATATGAGGGTAATTAGAATATATATGCGTTATAGCACCTCATTCCTGCCACTAAGCGTTTTTCATACTGATGGTTGAAAAGACGCAATGAAGCGGGGGTATCTATCGCCTCGTTATATACGGTGATTTGGGAGTTGAGGGTTATTGCATCTGGCAAAGTTATTACATCTGGGAAAGTCAGCAATTAATAAAGGAGAGGATCTACTATGGAATTCTTAACGACTAAAGGAAGAAGGATTAAAGTATTTGTCGCATCTTCGCTAAGCTTATTGATATGCCTGTTGGCAACAAGCCCATTATTAGCTTCGTATGCTGCAGAAAAGAATCTATATGATGATCGTGTCCTTGCTCAGGCAGAAATGGGAGATGCTCCGCTGATGCGGATCCTGGCCTACGAGGAATTTGGTAAAGTCTCACCCGAGAACATATTGTATCAGGAGGATTTCGAAGACGGGGATCTGGCCATATCCGATTCTAAATTGGTGAACGGCCTGACCTGGACTGCAAATGGCAGTTTAGAAACAGGAGCTTCCAGCAGTTATGACAGTAAAATCATAAAAATGAATGCCGGAGCGTATATTCTCTCGACACAGGTCATGCCACAGTCAGAATATACGGTGGCATTTACCTCCATTAATTGGTACAACACAGCTGCCAGAGTGATGGTATCGTATCAGGATGAAAGCAATTACTATTCATTCAGCCCGACGACAGGACAGGTTTACCGCATGTTGGATGGTGTTGAAGAGGAACTGGGAACTGATGATGTGAGGAGGCTGATAAGCTCTCCGAGGCAAAATCCCTCGGTGAATCATTACAAAATCTATTTTCGCAATGACGGCAATTCTGTCACGATTTCAACAGACCGTGACGGATATGACAACAGAAAGGATTATGAATTCACATGCATTGATAAAAATCCCAATGCTGTCAAGCGCTTTACCGGCGGCAGGATCAAGCTGGCCAGGGTCGATGATGGTACAAGCCGTTACTGGGTAAATTTTGACAATGTTTTAATAACAAAAGGGAAACTGCAAGCAACGCTTCCGGGAGGCCCTAAAAATCTGTATGTGAGCCAGGCTGAAGGCGACGATAGCTTTGAAGGCACCGAAAGTAAACCGTTCAAAACCATCAGCAAGGCGCTTGAAAGCTCCTATCCCGGTGATGAGATCATTGTCAAAGACGGTGTATATGATGATCAGGTCAAGTTCCTGTCAAACCGTATTTATGGTGAGGAAGGCAAAAGGCTGGTCATCAGGGCGCGCAACAGCCATAAGGCTGCAGTCACCGGCGCAAATCTCAAATATGGCGATTTCGTAACGATTGAAGGATTTGAGGTGACCGGTCAGTCCATCATCGTGGGAGGCAGCAAAGATGTTGAGGTTCTGAACAATTATATCCACGATATCAACAGAAACTCAGGCATCACAGCAAATGGTACAAACGGCAGGATAGCAAATAATTATATCTACAAAACCAATAAAGGAATAGTTGTTTCAGGCACCAATATGCTTGTTGAAAACAATGAAATCGAGCGTCTGATTGATTCGGGAGCTGATGCCGACTATTTCAGGTTTTTCGGAGAAGGTCATATCATCCGCGGCAACTATATGCATGGCACCAGACATGAAGAGACCGGCAGTTCTCATGTTGACGCCTTTCAAACCTTTGATAATAATGGTGAGTTTGCCCGCCATATCGTCATCGAGGGAAATTTTATTGAAGATTTCTATCACCAGGGCTTTATGGGTGAAGGCAAACATCATTACTATTCCTATGATATCGTCTTTCGCAACAATGTATTTAAAGACGCAGCAGCATGGGGATTAGATATTGTTTGCCTGAAGGATGTCAAAGTTTATAACAATCTGTTCATCAATATGAATACGCATGGTGTCGGTTACAGAAGTTCAGATGAGATGCCCTCTACCGGTGAAGTCCGGAACAATATTTTTTATAACGCAAGGAATTGCTATTTCGGCATTGATAAAAACCAATATGCATCCAACAATCTTATTTTCGTACCGAATCCTTATCAAAAGTATAACCTGGAGGATTTTCCAAATGATATTCTTAATGAAGACCCGCTGTTCACAGATATAGATAACAATGACTTCTCTCTTCATCCCAACAGTCCGGCAATCGATAGCGGGACAAGCCTGGATTTCGACCGTGATTTTGCCGGAAACACAAGACCTGTTGGTAAGGGATGGGACATCGGGCCATCTGAGTTTCAGGGCAGCGATCTTCCGGTTGCATATATCCAGTATTCCAATATTGTAAACAAAAATACCGGATATGAACCGTTCAAGGTTTCCTTTGACGGTACGGATTCATATGCCCCCGGAGGAAAGAGCATAGTTTCATATGAATGGGATTTTGGTGACGGAAGCATCGGAGAAGGTCCTTCTGCAAATCATACCTTTAAGGCAGGAAAGCATACCGTCAGCCTGACTGTCTCAGATAACACAGGGAAAAAGCATACTGCCACCCAGGAATTAGATGTGCTTCCCTCTGCATTTCCCAATCTATACCTGTACCTGCCCTTCGAAACGAATTGTCTGGATGCGTCGGGAAAGAATATGACAGTCAGCAGTGGCGAAGACACACTTTTTGAAAATTCCTCCTATGGAAGATCCATACGTTTCAATAATGACAAGAGCAGAGCGATCAGTGTCAGTCACAGTGATTATTTGGATGGTCTGGATGAGATCACTATCGCCTTTTTTGTAAAAAAGGATTCAAAGGATACTGCAGCAACAGTTATCCATAAACACACTGTTTATACCATGGATATCACTGCAAGCGGTTTTTCCGGCAGAATATACACAGATGCCGGGCTGAAGACATTCAAAGCGGCAAATGTAGTTGATGATACCGGGTGGCATCATTATGCAATTACTTACAACGGCTCAGTTATCATAGGATACCTGGATGGTATCGAATGCGCCCGTGTTGAATGCTCAGGCAAGATTGCACGGGATGCCAGCAGGGCGGTAGCGATTGGCCGAAATCCCTGGGGAGACAGCATTGAGGGATTGATGGATGAAATGAGGATATATGACAGGGCATTGAGCAAAGATGAAATCGATAAGGTGATTGAAGGCGGTCTGGTTGATAATCCTCCGCAGGACAGGATACTTACCGGTATAATTACACCTTCGGCAATCACAGGTGTTGCCAACGGCACTGCCAAGACGGCCTCTGCTCTGGGACTTCCCAAATACATAACACTTGTCACGAATAACGGGAATGTCCAGTCAAGCGTCGTATGGGATGTCGGTTCATGTACATATATTCAGGGTTCCAAAGAGAGTCAGAGCTTTACAGTAAACGGAACAGCAGCTCTTCCTGCCGGTGTAGTAAACCCGAATAACATACCATTGACAGTGAGCATCAGCGTTACTGTGAAAAAAGCGGCGGGCACACAGGATCCGGGTGACCCGAAGGATCCAAGTGACCCCGGTGGCTCTGACACACCTGACAAGCCAACAAAACCTTCAACGCCTTCAACGCCAACTACGCCGACGCCGGAACCGGGTGATGGCAATCAGGATGAAGATTCGTATGCTGTATTGGAAGATGAAGACCTTATAACCAAGGATTATCCTGAAATGGTCGAGCAACTGGAGCGTTTATATTCAAGTGCTGATATTCGGGATAACAAATTGAATCCCACATATGGCGTAATGATGAAAAGGGAACCTGTCATATCCATCACCCCCACATGCCAAAACAGACTGAAGCAGCTGACAAAGCTCACCTTCAGCGATATCAAAGGCACTGAGTGGTATGCTTCCCATATACCTATGGCGGTATACCGCAAGGTCATAAACGGATTCCCGGACGGCACCTTCAAGGGCAATAACAAGGTCACCCGCGCCGAGTTCCTGACTATGCTTGCCAGGTTCAACAACTCTGAGGGAACGATAAAGCAAAAATCCGAGCAGGACGCCGAAGGCCGGGCGCAGATGGCAAACCTCATGGGAGATAGCTGGTATACGAACTATATCGTCGTTTCGCAGGATGGTCTGATCTACGTTGATCAATACACAAGTGAGACCATCGTGAAACCGATGACCCGCGGTGAGGTATTCTATGCCCTAGCAAATTATCTGTGGAAGGAAGATATACATCAAAGCGGAAAGTACCATACCATTGCGGCAAACAATGAAGATCCGGCATTCAGTGACACCTTGAAAGCTGTCACCATAGCGAATACTGATGCTGGCGGCTCTGCTGCGAAAAGCTACCAATGGTATAAGCAACTGATGAGTGCTACTGAAAATCCCGAAGCCGGTGTGCCGATGGACTTCTATCCGGCTATCATGTGCCTTAAGGATAAGGGCATACTTCTGGGAAACAACGGAGAGAGCAAGTGGTATGACCCTATCTCCAGAGCAGAGGCGCTTGCACTGTTTGAGCGTCTGGCTAAGGTATGGGGTGAAGAAAGCAAATAAGACTAATAGCGGCTAGAGTAGGAAAATACGTAGTAAAGGAGTGAGGGGAGAAATTATGAAAGTTGCTTTTATAGATAGAGACGGAACAATTAATAAAGACTACCAAGATGATGACTGGAAGTATATTAGTGAACCTGAATTTCTTGACGATTCATTAATAGCTTTGAAGGAAATAAGAGAAAAAGGTTATCAAATCATTATTATTACAAATCAGTACATAATAAATGACGGCATCATAACATTATCACAATATAAAGCATTTACAGAAAAGCTGATAAAGCAAGTAAATAATAGTGGGGTTGATATATTAGATGTTTTCTACTGCCCACATTCAAAAGAAGAAAACTGCAATTGTTTTAAACCCAAAACAGGACTTATAGATATTGCTATTAATAAATATCCAAATATAGAGCTAAGTAAATCATTTATTGTCGGAGACTCTCCTACTGATGTAGAACTCGGAAATAAATTTGGTATTAAAGCTTTTGGAATAAATATTGAATCTGAAATAACTAACTATATTTCAGTAAATTCTCTTTTTGAAGTTATTAAATACATATAACATGCGTTATAACGCGGCGAATGAGGGGTCCCCCGTCCACTCTTGAATAAGGGTTTGATGATTTATTGGAGGTGCTGCTGAAAATAAATATTGTTTTGGAGGTTTATGTCATGCATTTTACTGTTCGTGAAATCAAAAACAGGATGGCAAAGTTTTTATCTTTGACATTGAGTATGTGCATCCTATTCATATTACTGGTCTCCCCTGCCCCCGCTTCCTTTGCATCGAATGGGGATGAGCTGGCGGATATCAAAGCTCATTGGGCCGAGACAGTCATCAAGGAATGGGTTGCCCAGGGTCTCATAAAAGGATATGGGAACGGCAGATTCGGCCCCAACGACAGTATTTCGCGGGCGGAGTTTGTCACACTGCTGAACCGGATATTCTGCTATACACAAAAATCGAGTGTAAGCTTTCCGGATGTGAAAAAAGGGGCATGGTATGCCGAGGAAATTGCCAAAGCCTATCAGGCTGGGATCATCAAAGGCGACAGCAATGGAAATATAAAACCGGAGGCAGTCATCAGCAGACAGGAAGCGGCTGTCATGCTGACGAGAGCATTTTCGCTGACAGAGGAGATTATTACGGCCGCATTGAAATACGCAGACCATAAGCAAATTGCAGATTGGGCAATAGACTCGGTCGGCACAATGACAAAGAAGGGCTATATTTCCGGCCGGCCCGGTAATCTGTTTGCGCCGAAGGATGATCTCAGCCGCTCGGAAGCAGTGAAAATGATAGATAATGTAATGGGTGAGCTTATTAACTCAAGCGGAACATACACAAAGACGGTACCCGGCAATATGGTGGTTTCATCGAAGGATGTAACGCTGAAGGATACTAACATAGACGGAGACCTGTATCTGACTGATGGTATCGGTCAGGATACGATCAGACTGATCGGAGTAACTGTAAAAGGAAGAACCATTATATCCGGCACTCTCAGCGGTAAGGTAATAGTTCTTAATGGTGATTTCGGAGAAATAGTGATAGAATCCCCCGGTGCTATCGTTACAGTGGAGTCCGGAACGGTCGACAGATTCGTTGTCGGAAAAACGGAAGCCGGAGCGGTTATTACCGCAAAGGACGGTACTGTTATAGAAGATTTGATTACATATGCCGGAGCGGACATCACAGGAGGAAGCAACATTGAGAACGCGGTGATCGCTTCCGGCGGAGTCACAATGGATGAAAAACCACAGAATGTTATCATAGCAGACGGCGGTAAAGCCGTGTCATATAAACCGGGGCCCGGTAACACCGTGGCTCCGGGTGGAGGAGGTTCCGGTGGAGGCCCCGGCAGCGGTGACCCTGGCAGCGGCGGCTCCGGCGGCGGTGGTGACTCCGGCGGTGGTGATGATGATGACGATGATCCCGGTGACGGTGACGATGATGATCCAAAGCCCGATACCATCGCGCCCAGTATACCGACAGGCCTCACCGGCATAGCAGTATCGTCCTCCGCAGTCAGCTTAAGCTGGACAGCCAGTACCGATAATGTAGGTGTTGCGGGCTATTGTGTGTACCGCAAAGCAATGAGCGAAGATGAATTTACCCTTATCTCAAAACCAAACGGTACTTCATATACCGACAACGCTGTTAACAAAAATATTACATACGAATATATGGTTTCTGCCGTGGATACCGCAAAAAATGAAAGTGAGAATTCACAGGCAATTTCTATATGGTGCCAGGCGGGCTGCAAGACTGTATGGGCTGCAAGCTGTGCGTATCCAGATGTCAGTGCGGCAGTTCATACCGCACAGGCAAATGATACCGTCATGGTGCCCGCTGGTGAGGCGATATGGACACAAATGCTTACAC
>CAZEIH010000048.1:0-19295 GCA_964512095.1 uncultured Oscillospiraceae bacterium | reverse complement strand
TCGAGAGAAAGTCGAGAGAAAGTCGAGAGAAAGTCGAGAGAAAGTCGAGAGAAAGGATTGTTATTTAATTGACAAACGTTAGACAATGGTATAAAATTAATTTGCTGAGTCTTGAGAAATGATCTTTGGACAAAGCACTATTAAACAATTGCATCTGACACCGAATACACAGCTATAAGGTGAAAGGCACAGCGATAAACATAGTTTGTTTATGAGATATTGCGCCTTTCGGGCGCTTTTTTATTTATCTATTCAGAAGACACTGACCTCTATAGGTCATTAACTTCCATGTTCAGGTGGAGTTTAGCCTCCACCTGACCCCTGAGCGAAGCGAATTGACTTGCTGGTGGAGGTGCAAATTGGTATTAAGAAGATTTGTATTGAGAAGGGAGCAAATATGGAAACACGAGTCGCTATTATTGGGATTATAGTTGAGAACGACGAATCTGTTGAGAAGCTAAACGGTGTACTGCATAATTATGGCGAGTATATTATCGGCAGAATGGGCATCCCTTACCGTGATAAAGGAATCAGCATTATAAGTATTGCAATGGACGCGCCAAACGACATAATCAGTGCTCTTTCCGGAAAGCTTGGAAAACTGCCTGGCGTAAGCACAAAAGCCGCTTATTCGAAGGTTTCGTTTGAGCCGGGAAATGAGGCATAATATGGAGCAGCTCATTGACAAGCTATATTGCACCGGCGCACTTGAACCGGAGGAGTACAAGGCTCTGATAGATAACCGGACCCCATCGCTTTTAGATTGTCTTTTTGAAAAAGCAAGGACAGTTCGGATACAGAATTATGGCCATGACATTTATATAAGAGGACTTATTGAGTTCACAAATTATTGTAAAAATGACTGTTTTTACTGCGGCATACGAAAAAGTAATAGCTGCGCTGATAGGTACCGTTTGACAAAAGAAGAGATACATGAATGTTGTAAAAGCGGATACGATCTGGGATTTCGCACCTTTGTACTACAGGGCGGCGAAGACGGCTACTACACCGATGAAAGGGTGACTGACCTAATAAGGTCTATAAAAGCTGCCTATCCTGACTGTGCATTGACACTTTCGATAGGAGAAAAAAGCTTTGAGGCATATAAAGCCTTTTTTGATGCAGGAGCCGACAGGTATTTGCTACGTCATGAAACGGCTAATGCTGGTCATTATGGTACGCTACATCCAACTGGGATGCTGGCGGATAGAAGAAAGCAATGCTTGTATGACCTGAAAAAAATAGGATATCAGGTCGGCTGTGGATTTATGGTGGGTTCGCCGTATCAGACTACTGAAAACCTTGTGGAGGACCTGATGTTTATTAAGGAATTTGAGCCCCACATGATCGGTATTGGACCTTTTATTCCACATCATAAAACACCGTTTGCGGGTGAGAAGGCTGGAACATTGGAGCTTACCTTGTTTCTGCTAGCAATAATAAGGCTTATGCTGCCGTCTGTTTTACTGCCGGCCACCACAGCTTTAGGGACGATACATCCCGAAGGGCGAGAGCTTGGTATACTTGCAGGAGCAAATGTTGTTATGCCGAATTTGTCGCCTGTCAGTATCAGGCAAAACTATATGCTATATGACAATAAAATCTGCACCGGGGATGAAGCGGCGGAATGTCGTTACTGTCTACAAAAAAGGGTAGAGAGTATCGGTTACCATATTGTTGAATCCCGGGGAGATCATAAATCGATCCTTTAGGAGTCAAGCATAGTCTCTTGGGAGTCAAGCATAGTCTCTTGGGAGTCAAGCATAGTCTCTTGGGATCCCATTACTGAAGGGAAAGCCGGCGCTTCTTTACGGAGAGCTGCCTGACCCGGTGTCGAGGCGACTGGCCTCGCTATAAGAAAGGGGTTTATCATGTACAATCCAAAATCATCAAAGGCTGAAGAATTCATTTCCCACGACGAGGTTCTTGAAACGTTGGAATACGCTGAGAAGAACAAAAACAATGCTGCGCTTATTGACAGCATACTTGAAAAGGCAAGGCTCAGGAAAGGGCTTTCCCACAGGGAAGCGGCAGTACTTTTAGACTGCGAGCTGGAAGATAAGAACAAGGAGTTATATGCACTTGCCGAACAGATAAAGAAGGATTTCTATGGCAATAGAATAGTTTTATTTGCACCCTTGTATCTTTCAAACTACTGTATCAATGGCTGTGTTTACTGTCCGTATCATATGAAAAACAAGCATATAGCCAGGAAAAAAATGAACCAGGAAGAGATCCGCAGAGAAGTCATCGCACTTCAGGACATGGGGCATAAGCGCCTTGCAATTGAATCTGGTGAGGATCCTGTTAACAACCCAATTGAGTATATACTAGAATGTATAGACACTATTTATAGCGTGAAGCATAAAAATGGTGCTATCCGCCGTGCAAATGTCAATATAGCAGCAACGACTGTCGAAAATTATAAAAAATTGAAGGATGCTGGCATCGGTACCTATATCTTGTTTCAGGAAACCTACCACAAGGAGAGCTATGAAAGGCTACATCCCACTGGTCCCAAGCATAACTATGCATATCATACAGAAGCCATGGATAGGGCAATGCAGGGCGGTATAGACGATGTAGGACTTGGTGTGCTGTTTGGGCTAGAGTTATATCGTTATGAATTTGCAGCATTGCTAATGCATGCAGAGCATCTTGAAGCAGTGTTCGGAGTGGGCCCTCACACTATCAGTGTTCCAAGGATTCGCAGGGCGGATGACATTGACCCATCCGTATTTGACAATGGAATCAATGATGATACATTTGCTAAAATAGTTGCATGTATACGCGTATCAGTACCATATACAGGAATGATTATGTCCACCAGAGAGAGTAAGGAGTGCAGGGAACGGGTGCTACATCTTGGAGTGTCGCAGATAAGTGGTGCATCCAGAACCAGTGTGGGAGGATACTGTGAGCCGGAGCCTGAGGACGAGAAATCTGAGCAGTTTGAGGTTTCTGACAAAAGGACACTGGACGAAGTGGTAAAATGGCTGATCGAAATGGACTATATACCCAGTTTTTGTACTGCTTGCTATAGAGAGGGCAGGACTGGCGATAGATTCATGAGCCTTTGCAAGAGTGGACAGATCCAGAACTGTTGTCATCCCAATGCTCTTATGACATTGAAGGAATATCTGGAGGACTATGCTTCAGCTGGTACGAAAGCTGCAGGTGAAGCCCTCATCCATAGGGAAATGGCAAGAATACCAAATGAAAAGATAAAGAAGCTGGCAATGCAGAATCTTGACAGCATCGCAGGCGGGAGCCGTGATTTTAGGTTCTGATTCGGAAGTTTTAAATTGATCTGAAGACAGGTTTTGAGGATAGGGGTAAGGAGTGAGGAGTGAGGAGTGAGGAGTAGGGAGTAGGGAGTAGGGAGTAGGGAGTAAGGAGTAGGGAGTAGGGATTAAGGAGTAAGGAGGTAATCTTAAAGTGGGTTTGAATGCAATGCCATCATCAGAACGGGTGCATATAGGTTTTTTTGGCAGGCGGAATGCGGGAAAGTCGAGTGTTGTCAATGCTGTTACCGGTCAGGAGCTATCGGTGGTTTCGGAGATAAAGGGCACGACAACGGACCCTGTATACAAATCTATGGAGTTGCTTCCCATAGGTCCTGTTGTGATTATCGACACTCCGGGTTTTGATGACGAAGGCGCTTTGGGGGAGCAGCGTGTAAAAAAGAGCCGTCAGGTGCTAAATAAAACTGACTTGGCCGTTTTGGTCATTGATGCTACGCTGGGCATGTCTAAAGAAGATGAAGAGCTGATTGAGCTGTTTAGGGAGAAGGAAATTAGCTATCTGATAGTTTACAATAAGTCCGATATAGCGGGTATATCAGGTGAAGCGGGTAGAGCGAGTATAGCGGATATGTCGGGTGTAGCAGGTGAAGCGGGTAGAGCGGGTGCAGCAGATATAGCGGGTGTATCAGGTGAAGCGGGTAGAGCGAGTATAGCGTATATGTCGGGTGTAGCAGGTGAAGTGGGTAGAGCGAGTATAGCAGATATGTCGGGTGTAGCAGACATATCGGATACATCAGGTATAACAGGTACAGTGGACATATCGAGTATATCAAGTGTAGCGGGTATATCGGGGGATGACCTGAGAACAGAGCCTAAGACAGCACATTCAGATGTAAATAGCGGCATGGAGATCAATGTTAGCGCAAAAAACGGACACAATATAAATGAACTAAAGGAAATGATCACAGCCATGGCAGTCACTGAAGAACCCAAACTGAGAATCGTCGGCGACATTATAAAGCCGTCTGACTTTGTTGTGCTTGTGGTCCCAATTGATAAGGCCGCCCCAAAGGGAAGGCTGATTCTGCCCCAGCAGCAGACGATACGTGATATCCTGGATTCCGGCGCTGTATCCATCGTAGTAAAAGATATAGAGTTGGCGGAAACGCTGGCCGCTTTAGGTAAAAAGCCAGCCCTAGTCATAACTGATAGCCAAGTATTTTCCAGAGTTTCGGCTGAGACACCAGAGAATATACCGTTGACATCGTTTTCAATACTTTTTGCCAGATACAAGGGCAACCTTGCAGATGCAGTAAAGGGAGCAAAAGCATTGGATTCGCTAAAGGACAGGGACACCGTGCTGATTTCGGAGGGCTGTACCCATCACAGACAATGTGGTGATATCGGCACAGTGAAGCTTCCGAAATGGATAGAAAGATATACCGGTAAGCAATTAAACTTTAAGTTTACATCTGGTACTGAATTCCCGGAGGATTTGGCCGGAAACGGACTTATTGTACATTGTGGTGGCTGCATGCTAAATGAAAGAGAAATGAAGTACCGGCGTAAATGCGCTGCTGACCAGCATGTGCCGATGACTAATTACGGTATTATAATCGCCTACATGCAGGGGATACTAAAAAGAAGCATTGCCATGTTTCCAGAATTGAATTGATTTGAAATTGACGTGACAATTTGAGAAGTATTGTAAAGGTCAAAGCAGGAGTTTAAGCAAATCCCGCTTTGACCTTTTTTGCTATTGTACAAATTTGTTGACCGTTGCTTCATTTATGTCTTCAGAATACGCTGACCTCCATAGGTCGGCGACGATTGAAGACAAATTGATTAATTTCAAAGAGTCAGGTTGATTTCAGTCTCCACCTGACTTTCTGAGCGAAGCGAATTGACTTCAATGGTGGTGATGCTCTTCAGCGGCCATTGCGTCTGCCTTGGTTTTATGGACTGTGCCATGAGGGTGCTGTGGCGGTGCATATATTGAGTACAGCTTGATTGGTTTGTCGCCTGTATTTACCAGGTTGTGCCACTTGCCGGCTGGTATTATGAATATATAATCTTCTGATACCATCCTCTGAAAATCCAGCACATCTTTGCTGTCGCCCATTTTGACCAATCCTTGACCCTGCTCGATACGTAGAAATTGATCGAGCTCGGGGTGGATTTCCAGGCCGATGTCCTCACCAACTCCAATGCTCATAAGTGTAAGCTGAAGATGCTTACCTGTCCATAATGCTGAACGGAAATACTCATTTTGTTTAGCAGCCTCTTCTATATTTATCACAAAAGGCTTCGGCCCATAATCCTTCAATACTGTAGTAGCCTTGTACTTTGCATTATCCTGATACGGCTCATATTGGTAAGGAAGCTGCTGTGGTATCATTTGAGGCAGCATCTGGTTATTTGCAGGTAAATACCCAGGGCTATACATCGGGGCATTAGCATAGCAGGGATATGTACCGCAGGGATTATACATACTTTCAGCTCCATAAACCTGGGGGCCATTATAAAAGGGGCATTGATTCATATTATGCATACTATACATACATTTCTATCCTTTCGCAGACTGATAATGTATATTATGTTTTATGAAAGAATAAGGTGCCAGGCACGTCACATAGACACTTATTGTTACGATAAGTGTCTATGTGACGTGCCTGGCACCTTATTGGTGGGTGATGTATAATAAAGGGACTAGTTAACTTAGTTATTAGTTAGAAATTCAGCCGCCGCAGACCGCCACAGACCGCCGCAGCCGCCGCAGATAGGCTTTAAGGTAATACTGTGGAAGAAATTTTTGATGATGGGCAGGAATGGAGATGCACTATAAGAAGGCTAAAGCAATTTTGTCGTCAAACAACGGAATGAACCTGTACCGGGGATGTACTCACGGTTGTATTTACTGTGACAGTAGAAGCAGATGCTATAATATGCAGCATGATTTTGAAGATATCGAAGTAAAAATTAATGCCCCTGAGCTGTTGGAAGATGCGCTGGGCAGAAAACGCAAAAAGTGTATGGTTGGAACAGGCTCCATGTGTGATTCCTATATGCATATTGAAAAAGAGCTGAAGCTTACACAAAGATGCCTGGAGCTAATAGATAACTATGGCTTTGGCCTTGCTATTCAGACAAAATCAGACCTAATACTCCGGGATCTGAAGCTGCTAGAGAGCATAAACCGTAAGGCCAAATGCGTTGTGCAAATAACACTTACTACCTATGACGAAGAGCTCTGCAGGATTATCGAGCCCTATGTATGTACCACCAAACGCCGCTTCGAGGTGCTCAAGGCTATGAGAGATAGTGGTATAACTACTGTTGTTTGGCTCGATCCCATATTGCCGCTCATAAATGATACCGAAGAAAATCTCACAGGCATACTTAATTATTGTAAAGAGGCAAAGGTCTATGGAGTGATATGCTTTGGTATGGGACTAACGCTGAGAGATGGCAATAGGGAATATTTCTATGCAAAACTCGATCAGCATTTTCCAGGACTCAGGCAGAGGTACCACAATAAGTATGGAAATAGATATGAGGTAGAAAGTGATAATAACAAGAGGCTGATGGAGATACTCTACAAAGAATGCGCAGACAGCGGAATTATATGTAATAATGATGAGATTTTCAAATACATGCATACCTTTGAGGATAAACAGCAAGTTGAGCAGATTAGTATGTTTTGAGTTGGAACATGATTATGGTGACATATTATGCTGCTGTGATTTTGCTGTTGTAAGTTATAATGTCGATACAACCAAACATATGTCGTTGATAAAAGCATCTGGCATTCAGGTGATTTTATTTTTATCCTCATTAATAATTTCATGATTCCTTATCAGTACACCTTTGCCTCTCCAACTGAAGGATCTGTTACCGTAGCGCCTTTGGAACTCTTTGTTTGATATTTGCATTAGTTCTTTGATATTGATATTGGTAATTAGCTGTGACTTAAACTCCTTCAAACCCGTTATGCCGGCATTTTTATTATGTGGACAAACATCCTGGCATACGTCGCAGCCCCATATTAGCTGATGCTTTTTCAGTATCTCAGTTTCCATATCGGATAAGTCGCCCTTTTTTTGTGTTATAAAGGATTTACAACGTTGAGGAATGATAGTAAAGTCTCCTGTAATGCATTTGCCGGGACATTTCCTAACACATTCAAAGCATTGGAGGCAGGTCCTGTCTTGTGGTGTGTCAGGCTCAAGGGGGTGATTGTTAAGAATATATCCGATGAAAAAGTAAGATCCGTACTGATCAGTAATTAGGTGGTTGTTTATCCCCCAAAAGCCAAGGCCGGCCTTATACGCTAGATATCTGTCGCTGAAGGGACCGTTATCCACAAAGGCCTTATATTGAAAACCCTCAATAGCCTTTTCGAGAAACACGCCTATACTCATAAGCTTTTCTTTGACGATAAGGTGGTAGTCTATGCTGTAGCTGGATTTTGACAGATTGGCACTGGGATCATTTTCAGAGAAATATGGGAAAAGGCATACGATCACAGATTTTGAATCCGGCAATGTAAGCTCTGGATAAACACGCCTGTCCACATCTTTTTCTTCAAAGCCGCTGACATTGCCTTTGTCAATTTGACTCAGCCAAACCTTTTCAAAGTCCAGATAGGGTTCAGTAGGAGCAATTCCAACATGTTCGATATCTATTGATTTACAATATTCAATTAGTGCTTTTTTCATATTGATTCCACCGTTCAGTTTAAGCTGAGAAAATTGCCCTCTATATATAATGAATTGCCCTTATTGGCTTCATTATATCATTGGCTTGTGATAGTGGGAATAATAACATACTATCAATGCTCCGAAGTGGTAAAGATAATACTGCTATTGCGAGTGGCAAATTGTCGCTTTTTCGGTACCATGGCAATATTAGCTGACATCATAAGGATACGCGGAGCGCATTATTTGAGGCCTTGGGATCTTTTGATGAGTATTTTGGAAGATGCGTATAAACAAAATTAGTGAAACAAAAGATACGTCAGACTGTGTTACAATTGTTGTATGAATAATTATAGATTGATAATTCAGTATGATGGTGGGAGATATAAGGGCTGGCAGAGGCTGGGAAACACTGATAATACGATTCAGGGAAAGATAGAGAGCGTACTTTCGGTGTTGGTTGGTGAGGCTGTTGAAATAACGGGCAGTAGCCGAACTGATGCCGGTGTGCATGCCCTTGCCCAGATTGCGAATTTCAAAACGGACAAAAGCTTTACACCGGCTAAGGTAAAGGAGTATCTGAATAGATATCTTCCCCAGGATATCTGCGTGACAAAGGTGGATTTGGTGTCCGAAAATTTCCATGCCAGATACCATGCAGGGGACAAGACATACCTGTATAAGATTTGGAACCGCGAATACACGAATCCTTTCATGAGAAAGTACAGCATGCATGTGAATCAAAGGCTGGATATTGAGCAGATGAACAGGGCAGCCGGGCACTTTATCGGTGAACATGATTTTACCGCGTTTACAAATGCCAAATCCAAAAGCAAATCTATGGTCCGAACAGTTTACTCGATAAATATCGTTGAGAATGATGGGTTTATTGATATACGCATCAGTGGTAATGGCTTCTTGCACAATATGGTCAGGAGAATCGTGGGAGTATTGATTGAGGTTGGACTGGCAAATCTAGATCCCGACAGCATTCCCGGAATACTGGCATCGAAGGAACGCAAGCAGGCGGGATACATAGCTGAGGCATATGGCCTTTATCTTGAATAGGGCTGAATGGTGGAGAAGATATTATCGGGGGTTTAATACAGAGCTCTATCAAGATGATACATTAGGGATGGTAGTTAAATAGTAGAAAATTTCGCTTGATAATAAGGGTAGTGTCAATAGCACTATCCCTTTTACGATTACATCATCAATATCTGCTGATCCTACCGCAAGAACATATTGTGTTACTTCAACAAGGACACTACATAATGAAACTAATAGTGTGTTGACAAGTATTGACTTATTCCGATTTAATAATGCCACATATATCCCCAAAGGAACAAAAAGCACTACATTACCTTATATGTTACTTAATGCGAAGGACCTCATATGTACATTATCGTTGAACATATAGTTTACTATTGTGCAAAAGGGAAATAAATTCACTGACTGAAAAGATCCAAGACTCTTTTTCATAAATAAAACAACAAACAAAATCAGTAAATAGAAAATCATCACACCATATAGCAAAATACAATAAAAACTTTTTGAAGTTTATTCCTGGTGTCCATTTTCACAATATTTACTCCTCAAGAAAGTTGAATTTTATAGCTTTGACCAATTCTGTACTGATTTCATGGACATCCAAAATGGACAGTATAACAAAACCAGTTTAGGATTCCCGCCAGACTCCCCGCTAGTCTTCATGTCTGTTTTCCCTCCAGTCTTCCCGCCAGTCTTACCTATCACTCCCACTCAATAGTAGCGCAGGGCTTGGGGCTTAGGTCATAGCACACGCGGTTGACATTGGGCACCTCTGCTAGTATGCGATTGGTGATTCTAAGCAGAACGGGCCATTCTAGCAGCTCAATTGAGGCTGTCATTGCATCCACCGTATTTACAGCGCGGATAATGACTGAATACTCGAAGCTTCGTGCATTATTTTTAACACCGACAGATTTGAAATTGGGAACAACGGTGAAGTACTGCCAGACCTTCTTATCTAGTCCTGCTTTTTCGAATTCATCTCGCAAGATAGCATCCGATTCTCTTACTGCTTCAAGACGCTCCTTTGTAATTGCACCAAGGCACCGAACTCCAAGACCGGGCCCCGGGAACGGCTGGCGATATACCATTGATTCAGGCAGGCCCAGCTCCAGACCACAGGCTCTGACCTCGTCCTTGAATAGGTAGTACAGTGGCTCCACCAGTAAGAATTTCATGTCTTCTGGCAACCCGCCGACGTTGTGATGCGATTTGACTACTTTTGCGGTTTTTGTTCCGCTTTCGACAATATCGGGGTAGATGGTTCCCTGAGCAAGAAAATCAATTCCCGACAGCTTGCGAGCTTCCTCTTCAAATACGCGTATAAACTCACTGCCGATGATCTTTCTTTTTTCTTCAGGATCAGAGATGTTCTCTAGCTTTGACAGGAAACGTTGGCTAGCATCTACATATATAAGGTTTGCATCTAGCTGGTTTCTAAACAATTCGACTACATCCTCAGATTCGCCTTTGCGCATCAGACCATGATTGACATGCACGCATACAAGCTGTTTGCCAATGGCCTTGATCAGTAAGGCTGCGACTACAGAGCTATCTACACCACCGGATAGGGCAAGCAAAACCTTTTTATCTCCTACCTGCCTGCGAATAAGCTCGACCTGGTCTTCGACAAAATTCTTCATGCTCCAGTTAGGCACTACACTACATTTTTCAAATATGAATGATTTTAGAATATTCTCAATGTCAGCTTCTGTAGCAGGCCAGGTATCCAGCTTGTCTGCACATTTGGTCGGGCTATGGTTGACTGCCATTACAGGACAGCCAATACTGTAAATTTCATCGGCAACATCTATGGCGACACCGTCTACGACATTATATTTTCCGCCGTTTATGATAATACCTTTAAGGTTTTTCATGCCGACCAGCTTTTCTTTTGTTATATCATGGGGGTATATTTCGCTATAAACGCCAAGAGAACGGATTGCCCGGGCAATGTCGGTATTTTGAGAGCTTCCAAGATCCAGTATTATTATCATGTCCTGTTTCATATTTTCCTCCTGCATACTATTTATGATGGTGACTATGAGCATTCTTAATTTACTTTATTACAATATCATTTTTCCTATAGATTATAGCATTATTGACCAAAACGGAAAAGAGATTATTTGCCAAGTGCTTTATCTATGTCTTCAGAAGACGCCGACCTAGGTCGGCGATGAATGAAGACGAATTAATTAACTTCCTTGGTCAGGTGGAGTTCAGTCTCCATCTGACTCCCTGAGCGAAGCGAATTGATTATTTTGGTTTCTTTGTTATAATATTTTTGCTATACTGTTAAATATTAAAACTATATAGATTTCCTTATTTACATAAGTGGAGGTTACCTTGAATCAAGTTAATAACTTGGATTCCGAAGCATTTTCAAAAAATAACTGGAAGAGGAACATTATACTGTTTCTATCAAGCCAGGCCATTTCGTTTTTTGGATCGGCATTGGTCCAGTATGCGATAACATGGTACATCACATTAGAAACCAAGTCCGGCATAATGATGACTATTTCAATAATTTGCGGGTTTGTTCCTACGTTTTTTATCTCGCCTTTTGCCGGAGTATGGGCTGATAGATTCGACAGAAAGAAGCTTGTTATACTTTCGGATTCCTTGATTGCTTTATCTACGCTGGTTATTGCCATATTATTCTTTGCTGGATATGGAGCCACATGGTTGCTTTTTGCGGTTTCTGTGGTGCGGTCTTTGGGAGCAGGGATACAGATGCCTGCCGTTTCTGCGATGATACCTGATATTGTGCCCGAGGATAAGCTTACGAAGGTCAATGGGACAAATGGAAGCATCCAGTCGATGGTCACACTGGTATCGCCAATAGTAAGCGGAGCGTTGCTTTCATTTGCCAAAATGGAATACATATTTTTTATAGATGTTATAACTGCTCTAGTTGCTGTTATGATCCTGCTTTTGTTTTTGGAAATTCCGGTACATAAAGCTGCTGAGGGAAAACAGAAAATGAGTTATTTTGGCGATATGAAGGAGGGCTTGAGATATATAGACAACCATGCTTTTGTTAAAACCTCCTTCGCTTTTTGTGCTATCTATTTTGTACTGGTAGCACCGCTGGCGTTTTTAACTCCGTTGCAAGTAACCCGCAGCTTTGGTGACGATGTATGGCGGCTTACCGCACTGGAAGTAAGCTTTTCGATAGGTATGATGGCAGGAGGCCTTATTATTGCTACCTGGGGCGGCTTTAGGAATAAGCTGCACACAATGGTGTTGTCGAATATTGTAATAGCATTAGGCACTATAGCTCTTGGAATAGTACCCGGCTTTACGGTATATCTTTTACTGATGATTCTTGCCGGATTAATGATGCCGATATTTAATACTCCGTTTACGGTGCTTTTACAGCAGAAGGTGGAACCGGAGTATATGGGCAGAATCTTTGGAGTGATGAATATGCTTTCAAGTTCAATAATGCCGCTGGCGATGATATTATTTGGTCCTCTCGCGGATTTTGTCAAGGTAGAGCTGCTGCTTATTATCACAGGGGTTCTAATGATTGCCCTGAGTATTTTTATGGCTTTAAACAAGGTTTTGCTAGAAGCTGGCAAGCCTGCGGTAGAGTAGGAATGAAATTATCACACCTCATTATCAGACATTTCTACCTTTTTCTTGTATAGAATAGTGTAACATATGTTATATGTATTTTTACATATTTATAGGGCGGGATTTAAATGAGAATAATCCTGAAATACATATTAAAGGGTATATTAGATAAAAAGCTAAGGACTTTTTTGGTAATTATTTCTGTAGCTGTTTCGTCAGCGCTTGTTTTTGCTTCTGCGGCTATTTCGGATACCTTGGTTGACATGTTTAGTCAAAGGATGCAGCAGTATTTTGGCACTAGTGATTTCATTGTGCACACAGGCGGGAATATGTCAGGAAGAAGCTACAGCCAAGAGAACGCTAGGAAGTACAAGGAACAATTCGAATACATAATAGGCGGGTTTTTGGGCAATGCCAAATACAAGGACATAGATGATAAAGCTTATGATATAACGCTTTCAGCAATGGACCTGGATGATTACAAAACAATAAGCCCTATTTATATTGAACAGGAGCGTAACCTGTACCCCTTTGATGGGAAGAAGATCATAGTCGGCAATTCCATAGCGGCTAGGTTTGGTTGGAAACTAAATGATAGGGTAGAGCTAAAAATCAACGATTCAAAGCATAAATATACAATCGGTGCAATAGCAGAAGCTTCAGGGTTTCTATTTGACGATGGTGAAAGTATTACAATCATTGTTCCTGAGGATACATTATCCTCTCTTTATGGAATGAGGGGACGGGACAATGCTTTATATTTCAAAATGAAGGATCCGGAGCAAAAAGACCAAATTGTTGACCAAATCACAAAGATATATAAGGGTTGTGGATTTAGCTGGTTTTCAATGACAACAAATATAGATGTGCCGTTGAAGCTTATGACAGTTGTAGTGTGCTTTATGAGTATATTCATAATTTATTCGACCTTCAGGGTGATAACTCTTGAAAGGCTTCCGGCAATGGGAACATTTAGAAGCATTGGGGCAACTAAAAAGACCACCAGCTTGCTGCTTCTTGCCGAAAGCTCGATATACGGCACTCTCGGGGGGATTTTTGGCTGTGGCCTGGGTGTGGTGATATTGTACATAATGGCTGGGACGATGAAAAACAGCTGGACAAGGAATGTGGAAACAACTATAACCTTCGCTCCCTTACATATGCTTCTGGCCTTTGCAACAGCAGTGATACTGTGCTTTGTCAGCTCTTTGATACCTATTATAAAGGTATCCGGAATATCGTTGAAGGATATAATACTAAATGCAATTAGCAGACAGTACAAAAGCAAACCATGGAAAGCTTTGTGTGGAATTGGGATACTAATATTATCCCAGATATTACCCCAAATTGTGCCGGAGGGCATGGCACTGCCTGTTGGGATGGGTGGCCTGATTATGATAGCTGTAGGTATAGTTCTCCTTGTGCCATACATTACTAGCTTTGCTGTTAAGATACTTGAAATAGCATATACCTTTATTTTTGGCAATGTGGGTGTGCTGGCGGCTAAAAATCTAAGACAGAACAATAGTATTCACAATAGCATTTCCCTATTATCAATAGGAATCGCTACACTGCTTCTGGTCTCTAATTCTGCCCTCTGCCTGAACAATGAGCTTATTAACATATATTCTTGCTATGACTTTGATATCAGCTTCTATTATCATGGTACAAATAAAAGTATGGAGCAAAGGATATCATCAACAGATGGAGTTGACAGTGTTCTAGGACAACACACTATTTGGAACACATATGCAAAAGGCTACAATAATAACATCGGTCAAATACATGGAGTCGGTAGTGGAAGGTATTTTGATTTTTGGGAAATAGATATGGATTTGAAGCCTGATGAGATGTTTAGAGAGCTGGACAGCGGAAGAAATATTATGATGACTAACAATCTAAGACATCTGCTTGGAATTGAAAAAGGCGATGTAATCACGTTGGAAATGAGAAAAGGTGACCGGTCATATTCGGTTATAGGCTTCTATGACACTTCGTTAAACATGGGCAGTCATGCCATCATTTCTGAAAGGTTCCTGAGACTGGATGGTGACCTCTACAATTATAGTACGATAAATATTAAAACTATAGCAGACTCAACTGTGGTGGCTGACAGTATCAAGAACAAATTCAAAAGAGAGTCCCCAGATGTAGAAACCGTTGAAGAGCTTTTGCAAAGGAGCATTGATGACAACAGCCAGCTAACGGACACATTGTATGGCTTTGCAGCGCTTACTTTGCTGATAGGCATCGTTGGTGTGTTCAATAATTTGCTGATCAGCTTCATTGAAAGGCAGCATTCGCTGGCAGTACTTAAATCCGTTGGAATGAGCAGAAAGCAAACGTTATTAATGATATTTGTCGAAGCCCTTACAGGAGGGCTTGTCGGTGGGATAGCCGGCGCTGTGACAGGCAGTCTACAGCTACTTTTGGTCCCAGGCATCATGCAGGCAACAGGACAATATTTCCCTGTGGGCAATGACTTCAGAGCAATAGTCATCTTTGTTGCAGCAGGAATGATTATTACCCTTGTCGCGTCCATAAGTCCAGGGCTGAAGTCCTCAAAGCTGGACATAGTTTCATCACTTAAGTATGAGTGACAGGAGATCTGTCCTTCTGTCCCAAAATGGAACATGAGATACGTCCCCGTGTCCCATTAAATCATTAATCCTTTATTTATGTCTTCAAAAGATGCCGACCTCTATAGGTTGGCGATGAATGATGACGAATTAATTAACTTCCTTGGTCAGGTGGAGTTCAGTCTCCACCTGATTCCCTGAGCGAAGCGAATTGACTTGGATTCAGATAATTTTGCTTATGTTGCAGAACTGCTGCAGGATCTCATTTTCAAAGAAATCCTCGACTGTGTCTGTAGATAGTGAGAAGAGCTTTCCGTCAACTGTAACGCTTACGCCGCTTGTGCAGTTGCCCATACAGAAGGTGCCACCAAGTTCTACGCTATCACTTAGATTATTTTTTGCTACCAAGGCCTGCAGCCTCTCTACTATCTGCCTTGAGCCCTTAAGATGGCACGAGCTTCCGATACATATCGTGATTTTCATAAATATGCCTCCCGCTTTATTCGTCTTGGTATTAGTTCGCAGCGTTTTTCATAAGCTACTTTACACTATCTTTATTCGTAATCTATTACATCGACCCAGCGCAGCAACAGACTGCGTTCATCAGGATTTCCCTTGATAGACTGACATGCGGCTACTAAGGGTATCCATTTCTGGACATATTGCTTGGCCGTATCACTTTTCTTGCAAAATAGATTCATATATTTTTCAGCTGCTTGTGTTTTTCCGGACAACCAGAACAGTAGGTACGTCCTGGCGGCGTCAGCAGAGGCATTGCCCTGTGTGGCATGGGACCAGTCCAGTATAAATGGAGTGCCGTCTTCTGCGATAATTATATTGCTTGGGTTAAAATCGCCATGGCAAACTTTTTTGTGTGACTGCATTGATTCCAAGCGGGTGTGCAGATCATAGCGGGTCGTGGCATCTAGATCCGTCATTGAAATCTGACGGTTCATTTTGTCCTTCAATTTGTTGAGTAGTGGCGATTTTTGGCAGTGCACATTCAAATGCAGATCCACGAACATTTCCATGTATTCGTCAAACTTATCCGGGTTTTCATTCATTATCACCTCAAGGGTACGGCCTTCGATAAATTTTGTGATTATGGCCCATCTGCCGCCTATTTTTGTTACTTCAACAATTTCGGGTATATTTAACGCAGTTCCTTCGATCCTTGCCTGGTTTAGTGCCTCGTTAAGCACATCTGCTTTGGAGTAACCCTCGTCAAATACTTTTATTGCATGATCTCCGTCACGGTAAACAGTTTTAGTTGTACGCACTGCAATTATTTTATTGAGATTCATTGCTTAGACCTCCTTTTCTGCTCATTTATATTTCGTTTTTTGTTCCATAATAAGCATTCATATACATTCCTTTTATCTCAGCCATAAGTGGGAATCTAGGGTTGGCACCGGTGCACTGGTCATCAAAGGCCTGCTCAACCATCTCATCCAGAGTATCCAGGAAGGCTCTTTCATCGATGCCATAATCCTTTATTGTCTTTTTAATACCAACTCTTTCTTTCAGATCTACTATCGCCTTAATAAGGCTCTCCAGCTTTTCTTCGTCATTTTTACCCTTAAGTCCCAAGAAATCTGCTATTTGTGCATATTTACCCAAAGTGCAGGGGTGGTCGTACTGTGGGAAGGTTCCCATCTTAACTGGGGTTTCTACTGCATTAAAGCGCAATACTTCATTGATCATCAGAGCATTTGCCACACCGTGGGGCAGATTGTGGAATGCACCCAGCTTGTGGGCCATTGAATGGCAAACTCCAAGGAATGCGTTTGCAAAAGCCATACCGGCCATTGTGGAGGCGTCAGCCATTTTCTGTCTTGCCTTGGGGTCTGCAGCTCCTTTTTCATATGCAGCAGGTAGATATTCAAATATTGATTTAATGGCTTTCAAAGCAAGCCCGTCTGTGAAGTCGGTAGCCATCATTGAAGCATATGATTCAAGGGCGTGGGTGAGAGCGTCGATGCCTGATGCGCTTGTCAGTCCCTTGGGCTGATCCATCATCATGTCCGCATCAATAATCGCCATCTGGGGCAGTAGCTCGTAATCTGCCAGGGGATATTTTACACCAGTTTCTTCGTCTGTAATAACTGCAAAGGGCGTTACCTCGCTGCCTGTGCCAGATGTAGTTGGAACTGCTATGAAATAAGCCTTCTGACCCATCTTAGGGAAGGTGTATATACGTTTTCTTATATCCATAAAACGCATTGCCATATCCATGAAGTCTACCTCGGGGTGCTCGTACAGTACCCACATTATCTTCGCCGCATCCATTGCAGAACCGCCGCCAACAGCGATTATGCAGTCTGGACCAAAGGCCGTCATTGCGGCTGCGCCTTCTTTAGCACATACAAGAGTTGGGTCTGGTGCTACATTGAAAAATGTTGTGTGTGTTATGGCCATCTCGTCTAACCTATCTGTAACAGGCTTTGTGTATCCGTTGTTGTAAAGGAAGCTGTCAGTGACGATAAACACCTTTTTCTTGCCCAGTACATTTTCTAGTTCTTCGAGAGCAACAGGTAGGCAGCCTTTTTTTATATATACCTTTTGGGGTGTCCTAAACCAGAGCATGTTCTCTCTCCTTTCAGCGACTGTCTTTATATTAATAAGATGCTTTACGCCGACGTTCTCGGAAACCGAGTTGCCGCCCCATGAGCCACAGCCTAGCGTTAGGGAGGGAGTAAGCTTGAAATTGTACAGATCGCCGATGCCGCCATGTGAGGATGGTGTGTTTACCAAGATACGGCAGGTTTTCATTCTAGCACCGAACTCGTTTATTTTCTCTTTTTGTGTTGTCGTATTCAGGTATACTGAGGCCGTGTGGCCAAAACCGCCATCCTCAACAAGCCTTTCAGCTTTATCCAATGCCTCTGTGAAGCTTTTTGACCTGTACATTGCCAAAACGGGGGAGAGCTTCTCGTGGGCAAATTCTTCTGATAGATCAACACTTTCGACTTCGCCGATCAATATTTTTGTTTTCTCAGGGACCTCGAAGCCGGAAAGTGCGGCTATTTTTGCTGCCGACTGACCAACTATCTTAGCATTGAGGGAGCCGTTTATTATAATAGTATTGCGGACCTTCTCAGTTTCCTCTTCATTGAGGAAATAGCAGCCGCGTTTTGCAAATTCAGTCTTTACTTTGTTGTATATGCTGTCAAGCACGATTACTGACTGTTCTGATGCACAAATCATGCCATTGTCAAAGGTTTTAGAATGAATAATTGAATTGACCGCCAGTAATATGTCAGCGGAGGAATCGATGACAGCAGGAGTATTACCAGCACCTACACCTACAGCTGGCTTACCTGAGGAGTATGCGGCCGTTACCATTCCTGGACCGCCGGTGGCCAGTATTAAATCGGCCTGCTTCATTATATAGTTAGTCATTTCAAGGGATGGTATGTCGATCCAGTCGATGATGCCATCAGGAGCGCCTGCTTTGACAGCGGCTTCTAATATAATCCTTGCAGCCTCTGCGGTGCATACCTTTGCTCTTGGATGAGGGCTGATAACAATACCATTTCTGGTTTTAAGGGCAAGCAGCGCTTTGAAAATCGCAGTAGATGTAGGGTTGGTTGTAGGGATTACAGCTGCCAGGATTCCCACAGGCTCTGCAATTTTTTTGATACCATATATTTTATCCTCTTCAATAACACTGCAGGTCTTTACATTTTTGTATGCATTGTAGATGTACTCAGAAGCATAGTGATTTTTAATTACTTTATCCTCTGCGATGCCCATGCCTGTCTCAGAAGCCGCCATTTTTGCCAAGCGAATCCGCTCTCTGTTGGCTGCCATTGAAGCTTCGAAGAAGATCCTATCGACCTGTTCCTGGGTATAGCTTGCATAAATCCTTTGTGCTTCCCTTACTCTTGCAAGAGCCGCCTCGAGCTTTTGCACGTTGTCAATAATCTCATTTCTTGTCACGATTGCCATACATATTCCTCCTTTGCAATCTGCAATCTATATTTAGGGACATTCGGGGGTGGTATTGATAAAATTTTAACATACTTTCGGACGAATTGGAAGTGGGAGGGGGAGGGAAGTGGGAGGGGGACGCTTCTGCAAATTAGCTACAAACTTGACAAAAATATCCATAGGTTATATAATCTAATCAATTCAGGAGAGTG
>CAZEIH010000047.1:10584-19668 GCA_964512095.1 uncultured Oscillospiraceae bacterium | reverse complement strand
GGGGACATAAAAAGCTATCAAGTGCAGCCTTAGATTACTTATATTGCAGGGGAGAGTTAACTGTAAAGGATAAAAAGGGGACACAGAAGTATTATGACTTTACTGAAAATGTAATACCAAAGGAGCTATTGGAGGAGGACAATTTATTAGAGGATGAAGAATTCCTTGAATGGTATATTAAACGCAGAATACAATGTGTGGGACTGCTATGGAACAAAAGAGGGGGAGCATGGCAAGGGCATTACTTATCCGATAAGAAAACAAGGGAAAAAGTGATAAACCATCTAATAGATATAAAGAAATTACAGCTAGTTTATATTGAAGGAATTGATACACCATTCTATTTTCCATATGAGGCGGAATGTTATTTTGCTTATCCAAACAAGGGGCATGTTAAGTTTTTAGCGCCTCTTGATAATATGTTATGGGACAGAGAGATGATTAGCAGAATATTCCATTTTGATTATCGTTGGGAAGTATATACTCCTGTTGATAAGCGTAAATATGGATATTACGTTCTGCCAGTATTATATGGGACAAAGCTGATTGCCAGATTTGAACCGCATAAGAGTAAAAAGGACCAACCATTTATGATTAAAAACTGGTGGTGGGAACCTGGAATTATTGTCACAGATGTGATGTTAGATCGAATTCGCCGTTCAATCAAGGACTTTGCAAGGTATTTGTCTGTTCCATGTGAGGACTCATATACGAATATATTAATGAACAGGTACGATACTACTATGACGATTGATGGGTCATACTAGATAGGCCACCAGAGACTAAAAATTATACATAAAGTTTGATTACATTTGCAGATTTGATGTGCTATAATATGCCGAAGTACACAAGTCTAATTTATTGACTACCAATCTCAATGGAAAGCCAGGATATGTTAGGAAGGTAGGCAAAGCAAAGCCTTTAATTGACTAGGTATTTCTAAGTAAAGCATGAGGGGTATTTTTAGAGACCTCAGCATTCCACACCTTATATTGTGAAGCTTAATTTTGATGGTGGAAAAGTTGTTAGACAAGAGCGATACTGAAAACTGGAAGCGAATATGAGTAGGAGGAGATCAAAGGTGAGTGAAAGAATAGCTAGAGCAGAAGAAATGTTTAAAGAAGGATTCGTATGTTCGCAGGCTGTATTTGCAGCGTTTTCTGAGATGCTAGGCCTTGATAAGGAGATGGCGTTAAAAATTGGAAATGGCTTCGGCGGTGGAATTGCAAGAAAGCAAGAGCTATGTGGTGCAGTATCCGGGGCAATAATGGCGATTGGATTAAAATATGGCAAAACTCATGCGGCAGATAATATATCTCATGAGAAGACATATGCTATGGTTGATAGATTTTGTAGTGAATTTATCGAAAGAAACAAATCAATTAATTGCCATGAAATCTTAGGTTGTGATTTAACTGAAGCCAAGGAAAAAGGGCTATTTCCTACAGTATGCTTAAAATGCGTTAGAGATGCTGCGGAGATAGTTGAATCCATCATATGATTCAGGGGTCAGAAACATAAAATCAATCAAAGATAGCAGGGCCTGGCTTATCCCGATGCAGATAGCATTTCAGATTACGCGAAGACTGCGGCCCTCTACTGCCAGACTACGGGAATCATTGCAGGACATGCAGGCAGAGTATTCGCCCCACAAGAAACAGTTACCCGTGCAGAAGCTGCGGCCATTATACGAAGGCTTGTTGAGCCTATTTCTGACTGACGCTTGGGCCTCATAGGAACGGTTCCACGGCTTAGTTCTGGTGAGAATGAAGCAGTAGAACTGTCCCTTCGTATTTCACTGAAAGTGAATAATCTTTACTCTATACTCACTTTGAAAATAGAAAAAATGTATTGACACATATAGTACTACATAGTACAATCTCATATAGAAATGAGGTGATGCTATTCTAGAGAAAACTAATGGTGGCTTTCTTGTATCACAGTTAAAGCAGATACAAGGCAGAGTTTTTGAAAGGTTACTAATCGACGCAAATGTGAACGAATTCAATGGTGCCCAAGGTAGGATTTTGTATGTATTGTGGCAAGAGGATTCTCTACCAATTATTGAGTTATCAAGGAGGACAGGACTTGCTAAAACAACCCTTACAAGCATGCTGGACAGAATGGAGGGAGCAAATCTTATCAGACGCAACTACGATAAGGCTGATAGGCGCCAGATTAGAATAACGCTCACAGAAAAATCAAGAGACTTGAGCGGTAAATATTTAGAAGTTTCAAGAAAGATGAGAGAAATTTTTTATCAGGGCTTCAGTGATGAGGAAATTTTGGAATTTGAAAATTCTTTATCCAGAATCATTAATAATCTGAATGAAAGTGAGAGATGAAAATGGATACAGGTATTAAAAACGAAATAATAAGTCTAAAGAAAAACAGCAATATTGCATTTATTTCATCTGTTGATGAGAAGGGCTATCCAACGGTAAAAGCAATGCTGGTACTCGAAAAAGAAAGCATGAAAACTCAATACTTTTCAACCAATATGTCCAACAGGCGAACAAAACAGTTTATGGAAAACCCCAAAGCAGCTGTGTATTACTGTAATGGCAACAATTATGCGGGACTTATACTGCAGGGAAAAATGGAAGTACTGACAGACAGGGAGCATAAAGAAATGCTTTGGAGAGAAGGCTTTGAGATTTATTACCCGAACGGAGTCACTGACGAGGATTATTGTGTTTTAAGATTCACAGCTGAAAAAGGCAACTATTATCATGGTCTAAAAAACACTGATTTTGAAATCGAGGAGGTTTTATAGTGGATAAGCCTGCAAATAGTTCACCAGTTTTATTCACACAGCAAGTGTTCCTGATAGGAACCTACAATGAAGATGGAAAGGAGAATTTTGCCCCTATTTCATGGGTGAGTTACACATGGGGCCAGCCAAGCTGCCTGATTATTAGCATGAATGGCAATAAGCAAACAAAGCAAAACTTTGAACGAACCAAACAGCTTTCTGCCACAGTTGTAACACCGGATCTGATGCGTTTTATGGAAACCTGCGGAAGCAAGATACATAAAGCACGCTATTATGATAAAGAAAAACCTGCATTAGTAAAAGGTAATAAGCTGAATGTTCCGATTATTGCAAATAGTAAGTGGTCCTTTGAATGTGAATTATATCACAGTGTTCAAGTGGGTAATACAACTACTTATTTTGCTGAAGTCAAGAATATTAATGTAGATGATGAGATTTTGAAGCTGGATTTTATAGATTTACGACAAATCAATCCTGTTGTTTATTCCCCAAGTAATTATTTCACTATAGGTGAACACATCGGGAAAATAGGAGATTTCTCCGAACCTTTAGAAAATGATGAACTAAAAATGATATTAACAAAGTTTGCTGATTCCGGCTGGGACTTAATTGCTGTTCCAGCTATCAGATATCTTAATGGAGATGAATCAAAAGAAGTACTGATAAAAGCAATTGAGGAAGCAGACAAGGAATGCGGCAGCTGTGGCTGCGAGCTAGATACTTTGTATAAAAGGTTTTTTCAATTGAAAGATTTGCTATATTAAGTTCTCTTATTGTATCTTGCCCGGGTCTATAAACATACAAATGAATTTGGTTTCATATCTCTATATATACTGTCGGCAGGAGAGGCTTTAAGCTTTTGTCCGGGATTTGTAGGTAACACCATATTCCTCTGAATGTTTCTCTCTTTTTATCAACAAAGAAAGAAGAAACTTCGATTCTGGGTATGACAAAGTGATAGCAGTCAAACTGGTTTACTCCCTCTACAAACAATTTTGGCTTAAGTATCGCCAGATCCCCATTACTGTAGGATTGCAGCATATCATTTGGGAAATTTCCAATTACATCAAAAACCCTATCACAAATGCTCATACAAATTGCCTTTCGATTTACCACAATTGACATAAGCTACTTATATTGTATCAAAAACGGATTGACTGTACAAGGATATTACTATAGCAAGCCCTTATTAGCAGATGAATTTGAAGTATTTTACATGGAATTTAGTGGGTGACGTGCTAGGAGTGTGACACTATCATTGTTCCCCCCTGTCACACTCCCGTCACTCACGGATTTAGCCTTCCCGCTTTAGCACGACTAAACGCTTGCTCATGGAACCCAGGGTTAGGTATTTACCCTCACCCGAGAGAAAAACCTTTACAGGGGAGAAGCCTTCAATTGGGTCCAATAATTCAGCTGTCCAGTTAGCCCCGCAGTCAGTGGTAGTCAGACACCAAACTTTATATCCTTTGCCGGGTTCGATTCCAGTAAGAATGATGGTTCCGTTACCTTTATCGGTGAAGCTTATATCTGCGACTGCAATGTTGGTTTTGTTAAGCCCCAACTTTTGCCTCGAATCATAGATTTGGTACTTATCAAGATCCAAATCCTGTTTACTCCAAGTAGCTCCGCCATCAGAGCTTGTAAAGAAAAAGCCATTGAGAGTTAGAAGGTAAGCGTCCTGTGGACTACTTAAGCAAATGGATGCAATTCCTTTTACCTCTTCAGGCAGTATAAGCTCTGTCCATGTAGCCCCACCATCATTTGTAGCTGCGCATTTAGTAAGGCTTGCAATCCAACCGGTTTTATCATCAATAAAATCGATATTGGAATGTCCTCCACCTAAATCTACATCGCTGACCTCTGTCCAGGTTTTCCCTCCGTCTTTAGTCACGCGTACGGCATTTCCCATGCCACCACACCAGGCAAGGTTTTCATCGACGATATCAAGGCAAATGCGACACAGGGAAGAGTTTTCGCCTTGTGGCCAAGTTTTGCCGCTATCGATGGAGTAGTGAATTTCACCACCAAACCCCACAGTAATACCGTATTCCTCATTCAAGAACCCTTCTATATTTGTCGAATGGGGTATTTCTGTATCCAGTACGATTGACCATTGAGAATTGTTGGCGGGGATTTCGGGTGGTTCCTGGTCAGATTGGTTTGTCTGCATTTCGGGTGGTTCCTGGTCAGATTGGTTTGTCTGCATTTCAGGTGGTTCCTGGCCAGGCTGGTTTGTCTGTACTTCAAGAAGTTCTGCTGTTTTACCAGAACAACCTACCAGCAAAAAAACAAAAATTAATATTATTGCTGGGATAGCTTGATTTAGTTTGCGTTTCATCATAATGTCCTCCTTTTTTTCTTCATTCTAATATAGGACAGGAGGAAGGAAAACAGCAAATCAGCAGGAAAAACCTGCGGATTGGAAAATTATAAATTTTCGAAACGGCTTCTGTATTCAGACGGTGTGCAACCGCCATATTTCCGGAATGTTCTCAGAAAATGTGCATCATCCTTGTAGCCAGCCCGTTCCATAATCTCATTAATCGTCAGATATGTTTTTCTTAGTAGGGAACAGGCGATTTGCATTCTCAAGCGGCTGACGTAATCCATAACAGTCGTGCCAATCACGGATTTGAATTTCTGATTCAGAGTTGTTTTGTTGGTGTGAAATTGCTTTGTAACTACATCCATGGTTATCTTTTCATTATAATGTGTATGAAGCCAGTTTATAAGCTCTTTTATTTCTTCGTTCATTTCTCCGAAATAAACCTTCTCGTGAGCACTGTCTTCATTGTATATAGAGTTTGCAGCAAGTAGCAGCTCGATAAAATAGGAGCGGCTGCGGCAAGGCCAGAAATGATTATTTTGTTCTGTAAGCTCCATATCTGTTAGAGCTATGAGCTGCTGGATACGGTTACCTAAAAGATAGTTTGTTGGGCAGGCTCCGATATATGTATCGGTTCGCTCAAAAAATGGTCTGAAAAAGAAAAGGTCTTCTTCAGCTAGGGAGTCTTTCCAGGACTGAATATCATCGAAAGGTATATAGCGTTCAAAACAGGTCGGATCGAAAAACATCATATCCAGTTTAAGACTGGAAGCATCGTTAAGTTCTATAGTATCGTGATTGTTCAGGTACAGAATGGATGGGCTTGTGATAATCTGGCTGGCTCCGCTATTACTGAAAATGCAGAAACCTTCTTTAACATAGACGATTCTGAATCTGTCTTCCAGGCTTTTATGTTCCAATGCAGTGATATCGCGAGCACAAAAGATTCTCACTTCACGCCCTGGATGATTTTCTCTTCCTATTGTGGTAAGCTGGTCTTCTCTCATATCAACCTCTCAACCTACAATTGCTAAAGCAAGATAGCATTTATATTGCATTTGTTTCGTATATTCAAAGTAACACATTGGAAATGCACTGTCAATTGGCTGCTAGGTGAGTTATGCCTGCGGGGGGGTGACAGGGGGATGGTGAGACGGGGGACGGTGTGGCACCACATGTGTCACCCTTGGCAGCCACCGCACCTGTGGTAATTGGGGCATCTGGATGTAGCAAACTTTTTCGTCTGCACTATGTTTACATTGGTAAACACAGCTTCCAAGTCGGTGTTGCCACATTTCGGGCACTTGATGCGCTTGTTCTCACGGTCGCTCATAGACGCCATAATATTAAACTCTTCTCCGCATTTGCATTTCAAATCGTAAAAAGGCATGAAAGACTACCTCCTCTAAATATTATGATATACTATCCCTTAGTGTACCATATTTGTTTAGCACATTGAATACAGTGTCAGCCTGGTGAGGTTAAGTGCTGTAATGCTTTAATGCTTTTACTCTATCTTCAAGAGATGAGTGATGATGTCCTTCTATTGCCATGGTTCTATTAAGGAGGGCCACAGATGAGAGAGAAAATTATTGGTCTTGTAATAACAACAGTTGTTGATGCTGTAGCCTTAACAATATATTTTACAACAGCTACATAGTTGATGGGCATATAGTAGGCTGAGGCTACTCAATAAAAGAAGTCTTAACATATGTTAAGACTTCTTTTGACTGTGATAAATTTCAAATTATTTTTGCCATGCTGGGTCTGCTGTTTTTTTCATGAATAGTTCGCTCTGATCCTTGGTATATGTGCTTTCGTGGCTAATTGTTGCTTCCAAAATATCTTCCCACCCGGGCATGTCTTCAGGTACATCCTCCCATATTGTTTTCGTTCCGGTAAGTGGTCCTCTGAAGAACATTCTATTCATCATAATTACAGCTTCTTTTCTTGTCATTGTTTTGTCTGGATCAAATTTCCCATCGTCGTTTCCAAGTAATACACCAAAACGCAATATTTCTTCAATGCTGCTTGCGGCCCAATGCCCTTCTATATCATTGTAGTGATATTCTTGTGGTACTACTCCCTTGGCCATTTCCACTTTTAGATACCTTGCAATTACTGAAGCCAGCTCTGCTCTTGTAATTGAAGCTTCCGGATAAAAATTCCCATCTGATGAACCAATAAACAGCTTAGCATCTGTCACTGCATCAATATATTCCGCAGACCACCTGTCCAGACTAACATCTCCGTAGATTTGCTCCTCCTGTCCTTCCGCTTCTAACTCAAGTATTCTTGCCAGTATTGCGGCAATCTCTTCGCGTGTTATAGGCTTATCGGGACCAAATAATCCGTCTGGATAACCTTGCATATATCTCTGGTGTTTTGTCCCTTGCTCCTGAGAATAGATTAACACACTGATCAGAGACTTGTCATCTTCTGGTGTAATAAGCTTGTCAGTACTTGTTATTGCTGCTTCAATATCAACAATTTCTTGTGGTGTATCAATTTTACCAAAGCTCAAATTGAAGCTTAGCTGGCCTTTAGCACGTGGCTGGAGGTTTCCGATATTCCATTGGATTTCATTCTCATTTAAAACACCGTTTCCATAGTTGTTTGCTATTGTCCCTTCAGGTAGCAAAACGCTAACAACAGTGTTACTTACAGTGCTTTCAAGCTTGTTATAATAGGCTATGGTAAATTTGCCCTCGCCATATTCTTCAATCATAATCTTGTCAACTCTTATTACAACAGCTACATCCTTTGAAGAACCTAGCGGAATTGCTTCAACCTCAATTGAAATCTTTGATACAGCTGTTCCTCCCTTACCATCAGATACTGTTACTTGAAATAAATCTTCCCCTATATAACCCGTATCCGGAGTATAAGTCCATTCGCCATTACTCTTTACTGATACCTGCCCTTTCCTTGGCACTGTTAATAATGAGTATAAAAGTGTGTCCTTATCTGAATCTGTTGCTATAACACGACCTCCTACAGGCTTATTAACTTCTGTAAAGGAAGTATAATCCGGTACAACAGGATTGTGGTTCGAAGACACAGGTGCTGGTGAAGGACTTGATGAAGTGGGTTGTTGTTTCGGATTAACTGTAATTGTTACTGTGCTTTCTGTTTTCCCTCCATTACCGTCATCTACAATAACTATAAAGCTATCTTTTCCAGTATAGTCTTTATTCGGTGTATAAGTCCAACTGCCATCGGTTTCAACTGTTACATTTCCATGCTCGGGATCTGTATTCTTAGAATAACTCAAAGGATTCTTATCCGGGTCAGATGCAGTTATCTTATCTGATATTGGGGTATTTACTTTTGTCTCTACATTCTTGTTATCTGCTACAGGAGGATTATTTACAGGCTTGGGTACTACTGTTACAGTAACCTCTGCTGTAGCTGTTCCGCCGTTTCCGTCACTTACTGTATACGTGAATCCATCAGTTCCATTGAAGCCCTCGTCCGGTGTATATGTTACAGTCTTCTTGTCTGAACTAATTGCAACTATTCCGTTTGCTGCTTTCCCAACTGCGGTTATCGTTAGTGGGTCACCATCTACGTCTTCGTCATTGTTCAGTACATCTATTACTACTCCCGTATCGCTATCCTGTGCTACTGTTGCTGTATCAGCTGTAGCCGCAGGCGCATCATTCACAGGCTTTACCGTAACATATACAGAAGCTGTCGCAGTTCCGCCATTTCCGTCACTTATTGTATATGTGAATTCATCAGCTCCGTTGTAATTGGCATTCGGCTTGTAATTAACAGTCCCATCCGCATTTATCGTTGCTGTTCCATTTGCAGGGTTGCCCACTGCTGTAACTGTCAATGCATCGCCATTAGGATCTGTATCATTTTCTATTACATTGATATTTAAACTTCCATCTTCCGATACTTCTACTACATCCTTTACTGCTACAGGAGGATTATTTACAGGCTTGGGTACTACTGTTACAGTAACCTCTGC
>CAZEIH010000047.1:0-10484 GCA_964512095.1 uncultured Oscillospiraceae bacterium | reverse complement strand
TCCTGTGCTACTGTTGCTGTATCAGCTGTAGCCGCAGGCGCATCATTCACAGGCTCGACTATAATTGTAACAGTAGATATTACACTACCACCGTCACCATCATCAACTATAACCGTGAAACTATCGGTCCCGCAATAATTTGTATCAGGAACATAGGTCCATTCTCCATTTTCACTTACTGTGGCTGAACCATGCTGTGGGTCATTTCCTTTGGTATATGTGATTGTACCAAAATCCAAATCCTCAGCTATTACAGATTTTGAAATCGGTTGATCTTCTAAAGTAGTAAATGTATAGTTAGGAACTGTAGGATCAATATTCTTAAACTTAATATTAGTTTCCAGCCTTATATCAGATTGTGTAACATGTCTTTCAGCAAAAAATAAATCAAATTGGTATGTTTGCCCCGGAATAAGTCCAAAGCTGTCGAGATAAATGATACCGCTAGATTCATGAGAGTGAACTCCACCAATATCAACAACCAATTTTTTATCAATGAATACCCATAAATCGTCATCTCCTGAAATATCTAAGAACAAACTGCCTTTCTCATATGTGAATGCTGAATGAAGCTCCATTGTAAAGTGGTAATTATGTTCATTACCCTGATTTCCAAAACCCTGATTGTCAATTGGGAAAAAATCATACTGATCATATACATAGTTTCCTGTGTTACTATCCTTATGAAGTGTAATTGTAATAGGTATTTCTTTGTTCACACTTGTAGCATCATCGCCACTGTTGATGGTATTGTACCATTGGTCGAATGTTTTCTTACTATGAATTTGCCCGCCTCCCGAATTTTGAAATACCGGCTTATTATCAGAGCCTAATGACGCACTAACAAGTCCTTTTGTAAGGACCATGTCTCTAACGGGATTTTCAAAGTCACAGTTAGTATAAGGATCCGTTTTGTCATACTTCTTAAAATCGCGAACAAGAGCTTGAATTGTTATTGTATTTGGCTCAGCATATGCTGTAATATCGTGCATAAAAGGCAATTGAACCATCATAATAATGATAGGTGCAATTACATACAAGGCTCTTCTAAGTACTTTTTTCAACATTTTCTTCCCCCATTTCAATTCGATACTTTCAATATTAAATACTGCATAAAATTATTTTGTAATTTTACGTCATATTCGCACACATTCATGCGTCATTGCATCAATAATAATCTATGCGCCATAATTATATAGGACCTTGGGACTATTTTCTATAGGACTATTGTATTATTTTGCAGAAATATGCACAAAAAAGGACTATGGTATACCTTTATTAATCCACAAAAAATGCATTATGCAGGCTTCTGTCAAGCCTTTTCAATTTTTCGAAACAATTTGTCCAGGCTTTAAGTCTAGATTTAACAATATTGATATTGAAGCAATAATAGTTTATAATTAAGATATAAATAAAAATAGTAGCACATTTTGCTAAATTAATAATAAACTAATTAATATGCTTTCCACCGATAAAGGCAAACTTGGCGCAAGCCAAGGACGCAAAGCCATAGGACCTCAACAATTGAGGCAGCCTGGTTACCGAAAGGGGAGATTTTTTTGAAAAAGCTTTTCACTATAACTGCATCAATAATAGTTATCTGCATACTTTCCATGTCTGTTAAAGCTTCTGACAATATGATTTCTATAAATAAAGAGCATATAAATTCTGGCATTCTTGAACTTAATTATAATTTGGACGAAGATATAATATATAAGTTAATGGTATCAAAAGAAAAACAAAAGTACTATTATACTCTTGACAAGGATTTAGAAACAGACTGCTTTCCTTTGCAGATGGGCAACGGCAGATATGATATAACCCTTTTAGAATTGCAGGAAGATAACAGTTATAGAAGTACTTATTCACAGACACTAACACTTTATGAAAAGGATGATACGATAGTTTTTCGAAACTCAGTACATCCAATAAATTGGAACGAAAATATGAAAGCAATTAAGAAAGCCAAAGATTTGACAAGAGGAGTGTACGACAAAGAAGAGAAAATAAGAATAATATATGATTATATTATAAATAATTTAGAATATGATAACGAGAAAGCAGAAAATGTAACAATTGGTTACACACCTTCCATTGATTATATTATGGAAGCTAAAAAGGGAATATGCTATGATTATTCCGTTCTCTTTGCTGCGATGCTAAGAAGTGAAGATATACCAGCAAAGCTGGTCATGGGTTACACTGACAAATTGGATAATTATCATGCGTGGAACGAGGTATATAATGAAAAAACCGGAGAATGGGTGATAATTGATACAACATATGATTCACTGCTAGCTAAAGCCGGTGTAAAAAGTTCAATGGAAAAGAACAAGTCTGAGTACCACAACCTAAAAGAGTATTGATTACTGGGTGTGTGACAGGGGGACGGGGGTGACAACACCCCCGTCCCCCTGTCACACACATTGACGATATAAAGAAATTCAGGCATAATATAGCTCGATATATTGCTTCTCAACTATCTGCTCCTATTTCGGCGTCCAAATGATGGAGCTACTTGAAGAAACAATGGCTAGTCTTTCTGATATGCCGCAGCGCTATCCGTTTGTCACTGACGAACGCTTATCCCAAATGGGATACAGAAAGTTACCCGTAAAAAACTACATTGTGTTCTTTTCCGTCGATGAGAAAAACAATGTGGTTGATGTTGAGAGAATCCTGTACGTAAGGCGCGACTGGCTTAGAATTTTATAGTAATGACTCAGGTAGTAGTTAGAATTGCTCCAACGCTTCATTAGGATTATCTACTATGACAATGAATGAACACCCCGTTGCTCAAATTTTCAATTAATGGGGAGTATTGGTGAGATTTTATGGTATTTTAAGCCACAAATACGAGGTCGCCTGTGCATTATCATGCCTTTACCTGCAAATTTGAGCACACAACATGGTTGGCAGCCATGGAATCAAGTGGAGACTGAACGTTACCTGATCAAGGAAGATAATTAATCCGTCTTCATTCATCGTCAACCCATAGAGAGTCAGCGATGAATGAAGACATAGAAAAAATGCGTTTTCTATAATTAGCTTGTTCTAATTATTTTTCGCGAAACGGAAACCTATTACATTATTTCCTTCATAGGGTGGGATATTCATACGTAAGCTAAAAGACTGACATTCTGCTGTACCGGCCCAGCTTCCGCAGTGAATAGTACGGAAGCAATAGCCCATTTCACCTGGGCGGTACCAGTCGAAACTGAACTCCATGACATTGCCACTCATATCATACACACCCAAATAATTTGCGTTTCCCTTAAGAGGCTTACGTCCGTTTGTTCCCGCTGAGCCAACGGTTTTTGTGGAGCCGTCGCTGTTAGCATTGTACCAGCAAACTTTTCCAGTAGCCTCGGCATCACGGACGCGATCGGTAGCACCGCTTGCAGAATTTACCTTAGTAAAATAGGGCCCGTTGTAATCTATTTCTGAGTTTACATCAATGTCTCCCTGATACCGTGCTGCAAGGACCCACTCATCTCTAGAAGGAAGGCGGAATCCGTCCGCATCAGGATTAACAAAAGGATTATCTTGTGATCCAGGTGTTAAAATACAGGGATAATCGTCTGCTGAGTCAACAGCTCGGATAGGAGTGGAAAAAGACTCATCTGTGTAATAAACACACATAAGATCAGATCCTGTTTGTGCGTTATACCACTCGGTAAGTGCATTGCACCATATTAGTGCATCGCGCCAGCTTATATTTGTAACCGGATGATGTTTTGAACCAACGGGCTCGCCGCTTGATGAATTATCACCGCCCTGCCTTCCTTCGTGAATAAAGCTGTATGCTCCAGCTCCTTCACTTTTATCTTTTTCCGAAATAGCCCAGTCATATACTTTTTCCCAAAGTTCATAGGTTACCTCTGTTTCTGCAATCAAGTATGATTTCTCCATGGTAATCACACTTGAAACGCAGTCGAAAAAATTCATGGGAAACACAATACCTTCGGGAATGTACCGCATGCCGAATGAGACACCGGAAGAAGAAAACTCCATACGGTCTCCTGGCTCAGAAAGGGAAGCTGATGTAACATCGGTCCCGGATTTGCTGCATCCGCAGATAGAGAAAATAAGAGCGGAAATAATAATTGCCGCAAATAACCTTTTATTCATATTTGCTCCTCCTAAAGCTTTTCTACGATGTACATGTCACTATATTCATGCACATACTATATCTAATACAGACAATAATAGCATAAAATGGCACTGCTATCAAGTGGTGACAGGAGGGGGGGATCAGGGCAAACGCAAGAATTTGCCCTGATTCCACCCTCCTGTCGCTATCATTAAAGTTATACCAAATTTTTTCCGATATGGCATTTATCTATGTCTTCATTCATCGCCGACCTCTATAGGTCGGCGATGAATGAAGACGAATTAATTAACTTCCTTGGTCAGGTGGAGTTCAGTCTCCACCTGACTCCCTGAGCGCGAAGCGAATTGACTAAGGTTATAGTGAAAAAATTTTTCAAAGGGAGAAAAAAATGAAGATATCAGCTGCAAACAATGAATATGGCGGATATGTAATTGATTCATACTCCAAAAAACAAAGAGCCAGCAATGACTTTATTGGGTATATGTCTGTGACATCCCAAAAAGTAGAAAAGCAGGAAGAGGGGGAAGTAAGGCGCTGATTGTTTCTGGGGAATGAAAGCAAAATATGCGGAATGTTCAACTCAGGACAACCCGGTTATTTATGTGGAAACAAATTATGGCGGAAAAACGGTTTCTTATAATGTAAATATTAATGAAGTTGACCCGAATAATGCTTCACGACTAGAAATGTTTGCGTTATGTTCCTATGCAGATGATGTAGGAATTGGAGATGACAGTACATTCGGCACATATAAAACACTATGTTCTTATATGGAAATGGCAAATCATAATGGATTTGTTTTCCAAGTATCCTGTAAAGTAACTTATTACATTTTGCAGTATTTTGTTCTATGGCAAAGATTCTCGAGAAGTTAATTCAAACTAATCCAACCGACAAAATATATTTGCATTTACGAATGCAAACAGTCAGGTAGTCTTGAATTGCGGAGCATTAATCCTGTTGGAAGTTTGGCATACGGAAAATAGGCAGGAGGAATAACAATGAGATTAGACGGCCTTGGAATTATGGTGGACGATATGGCTGAGATGATTCGGTTCTATCGTGATGTATTGGGATTTGAGATTAAGGAAGATGAAAATGCATCGAATGTCTTTTTGCAAAAGGACGGAACACTTTTTTTGCTTTATCGGAAATCGGATTTTGAAAAAATGACAGAAAGAAAATTCACGTATTGTACTGGCACGAATGGACACTTTGAAATTTCCCTTAGTGTTGATAATTACGGGCAAGTAGATGAAACCTTTGATAAAATAGTGGCTGCAGGTGCACAAAGTATTATGGAACCAACGACGGAGCCTTGGGGACAGAGAACATGCTATATTGCGGACCCAGAGGGAAATCTGATTGAAATTGGATCATTTAATAGATAGGAGGCAGATATGAAAGGGTGAATTCTATAAAGAGGATTTGTGACTTACAATATTTATATTGGGAAGAGGAACTAAACGTAAAACTAGTTAGGAAGGGAATTTCCACCTGACTCCTTGAGCGCGAAGCGAATTAAGGGTAAATGGCAACTGAAAAGTCACCCTGCTGTCTTTTGCAAAGGAAAACTATGGAAAATGCAAGCTAATAAGTGAGGAACATTCAGGGAGCGGCTCAAACGAGATAAGAACCCTTTATCTGAAGGATATTGACACAGGACTGGACTACTTTGTTACTTCTAAAATGATATCGATAAGTATTGATGGATCAGTGTTCGGTTATTCAGAGCAGAAAAGCTCTGATTTTGGTAAAAAATATAAAAATTATGTTATTGATCTTGCAGAGCAGGAGATATCAGAGCTTAATGGCGAATATTTTATGGTGCCAGGCACGGTACATAGACACTTATTGGCAGTCCCATTGCCAATAAGTGTCTATGTACCGTGCCTGGCACCATAATTTCAATGACTGATAATATTATTAGCGGCAGAATGGATTCTCTGTCGGATAAAGCATGCTGCTTGGCTGATTGAAGCTAATATCAGCAACTCCCAAGTATTTAAATATCTCAAATATTTGTTTTCCGAAGTGACCAAAGGCTACTGCACCATGATGTGGATAGTTCTTTTGAACTAAAACATGGCGATAGAAGCGCTTCATCTCAGGTATAGCAAACACACCAATGCTTCCGAAGGAGTGAGTTGCTACTGGAAGCACTTCACCTTCTGCAACGTATGCACGTACTGTTGTATCAGCAGTACTCTGAAGACGGAAGAATGTAATCTTACCTGGAGCGATATCACCCTCCAGTGTACCTCTAGTAATGTTAGGCTCTTGATTTGGCTCAAGACTTCTAGCCATAATCTTCTGATTCTTCATAGAGCAGAAGGAGAGCTTCTTAGATGGAGTATTACCGCAATGGAAGCCCATGAAGGTGTCAGTTGGGCTGTAGTCGAATTTGCCCTTAATATCCTTCTCGTACATATCAGCAGGTACTGTATTGTTAATATCAAGAAGTGTTACGGTATCATCACTTACACATACGCCAAGGTATTCGCTTAATGCACCGTAGATATCAACCTCACAGGATATTGGTATACCTTTACCTGTTAAACGGCTGTTTACATAGCAAGGAACGAAACCAAACTGTGTCTGGAAGGATGGCCAGCATTTGTTAGCAAATACAACGAATTCCTTAGAACACTTGTGAGCTTCTGCCCAGTCAAGTAGTGTTAACTCATATTGAGCTAGCTTTGGTAAGATACCAGGCATTTTATTACCTTCACCGAGTTCATTTTCCATGTCTTTAATTACATCTTGGATTCTTGGATCATTTGCATGCTCATTAAATGATGCATATAAATCCAATTCAGAATTCTCCTCAATCTCCACGCCAAAGCTGTAAAGAGGCTTAATTGGTGCATTACAAGCAAGGAAATCTTGGGGTCTTGGACCAAAGGATATTATTTTTAAGTTAGCAAGACCTAGGATAGCTTTTGCAATGGGTATAAATTCTTCAATCATATCAGCAACTTCTGAAGGAGTTCCCACAGGATACTCTGGTATGTAAGCACGAATACCGCGAAGCGCTAAGTTATAGCTTGCATTTAGCATACCACAGTAAGCGTCTCCACGATCGTTAGCTAGGATAGCAGCGGATTCCTCCGCAGCCGCAACAAACATTACAGGGCCGTCAAAATTCTTTGCAAGCAAGGTCTCGCTTGTCTCAGGACCGAAGTTACCTAAGTAAACTACCAGTGCATTACAATTTGCTACCTTGACATCAGCAAGCGCGGCTAACATGTGTTTTTCATTTTCGATTGTGATTGGGCATTCATAAATATTAAGGCCCTTCTCGAGATATGCTGCAACTACAGCGGTTCTTCTACTATTTGATAAACTCATAGGGAAGCAGTCTCTGCTCACAGCTACAATTCCAACTTTTACATTAGGTATATTAATCATTGGAGTTACCCCTTTCTAAAGAAATTATATTGTTAATTAATAAAATTTTATAGTTATATTATAATTTTCCAAAAATGTTTTTGTCAATTGATTTAGGTTTTAACCATGGGAGGTATGTTCCCACTTATATAGATTATTACGATGGGGAGTGGAAAATGTCCCACAACGGCAATTTTGTCGAATTACAACGTCCGGTGGCTGAAATTTCAACTAATGGGCACTAAAATGCTATAAAACCCTGGATCGATTGACATAATTACACCTAAACATCCGTTATTGCCGTAATAATAGATAAAAGTGTGAAATATGCAAGGGATATCTGCCCATTAATCGAAAAAACATCCATTGTGATGCACCGAAGCAGCCGTAAGGTGAAACTGTGACCTTAAATGGGATTTGAATTAGTGAAAATCAGATAAGTTGACGAAATTATTAATTATGCTATAATTAACATTGATCTCCGAATATTAAAAATAGTGGGGGAACCGGTCGGATTTGGGGTTAATCTAGTTTTAGAAGGGCTACTTGGGTGCCCTAACCCGTCAGCTAACCTCATAGGAGTGCTCCAAGCGCATATGCAAATTATTGCGCTTTTTTGTGCTCTTTTTTATGGGCTGCGCAAGGTCCCAACAAATTAATAGGAGGAGATATCAATAGACATCATTCTTAAAATCAGCATTGTTTTGGCAGTAGGTTTTCTTGGAGGTAAATTAGCAAGCTTAGTAAAATTACCTAGTGTATCTGGCTACCTGGTAATTGGTTTGCTTCTTGGTCCATCATTTTTCAACATAGTTGGCTCATTAGATGTAAAATCACTGGGGATTATCAGCGAGCTAGCACTTGCGTTTATCGCATTTAGCATAGGGAGCGAATTTGTTATAAAAGACTTGAAGCAATATGGAAAGAAAATATTTGTTATAACTATGGCAGAAGTAATAGGAGCAATAGCAGTTGTTTTTTCAGTCATGTATTTCATTTTCAGCAAGGATTTTGCTTTTAGCATAGTAATAGCATCTATGTCTGCTGCAACAGCTCCTGCTGCAACTCTTCTTGTAATTAGACAATATCGAGCAAATGGGCCTCTTACAAGAACAATCTTACCGGTAGTAGCTCTAGATGACATATTTGGAATAATGGCTTTTGGTATCGCCATGTCCTTGGCAAAAATGTCAGTTAGTGGTATGAAACCGTCATTTGTTACTCTTGTGGTCGATCTATCCATTGAGATATTTGGGTCACTACTTGCTGGATTTGTTATTGGTCTAGTTCTGACAATAGTCTTAAGAAAAATAAAGAGTCATGATGATTATCAAGTTGTTTCTCTTGTAGCAATTCTAATAGGTGTTGGAGTATCGAACTTACTGGGGCTTTCACCGTTATTAACTAACATAATGATTGGCGCAACGCTAGTTAACCTTTTACGCAGACCTGATAAAGCATTTAAATCTGTTAATAATTTTGTCCCTGCATTCTACTTGTTGTTTTTCACCTTAGCTGGGGCATCACTTGATCTTAGTGTTTTAAAGACAATTGGCGGAATTGGAATTGCCTATGTATTTGCTCGTGGTTTAGGAAAATACTTTGGAAGCTTAATTGGTTCCTTATCCGTGAAAGCAGAAAAACCAGTAACAAAGTATATGGGGCTTGCCCTTTTCCCTCAAGGCGGAGTTTCCATTGGATTATCTGTTTTGGTAAGGCAGCAATTACCAGAATACGCTACTGCCATAACAACAATTATTATGTTCAGTATTTTAATATATGAAACTACAGGTCCGATCTTCGCCAAATACGCAATAAAAAAAGCTGGAGAAATAAACGGGTTAGATATTTTACGAAAAGATCGGTTGAATAAAGAGGAAATTAGTGTGGATAACGCTAAATATATATCTATTAAGGAAGGGAGTGACTGTTAATGAAGGTGTTATTTATTGTCCTAAATAATACTGACTACCTAGAGGATGTTTTATCATTATTGGTAGAGCATAATGTTAATGGAGCGACTATTTTAGATAGTCAAGGGATGGGGAGCACAATAGTAAATAATGATATATCTAGCATACCGCTCTTTGGGTCTTTGAAGAGCCTATTAAAGGACAGTCACCCATATAGCAAAACAATCTTTACTGTTATAAAGGATCAGGATAAGCTGTATAAAGTAGTTCAAGCAATTAAATGCTTACTAAAGGAAGAGAAGAAACCCAATGCGGGTATTATGTTCACTGTTCCTGTTGATGATTTTTTTTGTTAAGTGACAGGGGGACGGACCTATTCAGAAGATTTTTACGTCTGTTATCAGGGCTTTGTATACAATTGATAAGCCCGCGCTCTTCAAGGGACAGAACAGCTTTCGCCACCGCGGTCTTATCTAGCATAAGTGAATTTCAATCACATCCTGATATGTATCACTGTGAAAGTAGAGAAATGTGCAAATTTCTTTGACTAGTAAGTCAGCTGAGGAGACAGCAAGAATTATTCATAATAAAGTATATGCTATACTTTATTATGAATAGTGGATAGCAGGATATAATTTTGGCATAGGGATTATGGAAGAGTCAAAGGTGTGATATATAATGAATTGCAGAGAATATGGTAATAGACCGTACAAGGTAATTGTTGTTCATGGAGGGCCGGGTGCGATAGGTTCTTGTGCAGGGATATGTCGAGGATTATCTAATGACTTTGGGGTATTAGAAATTCTCCAAAGTAAAAATTCAATTCAAGAGCTTGTAGACGAAATGCTTGATGTTATTCAAAGTTATAAATTGAAACCAGTTGTTCTAATCGGACATTCATGGGGCGCATGGTTATCATTTATTTTCACTTCTTTACACCCGGAATGTGTAAGCAAATTAATTTTAGTTGGAAGCGGTTTATTTGATTCAAAGTATTATCCTCAGCTTGTAGTATAATGATACCAGAAAACAAGACAGACAAAGCAGCGAAAATAAGTTAGAATAGT
>CAZEIH010000046.1:0-19764 GCA_964512095.1 uncultured Oscillospiraceae bacterium | reverse complement strand
TGTATGCCTACGTATCCAACAACCCCGTGAGCTATTACGACCCCACCGGCTACAGTAAGTGTGATGTCAGCGGTGAATCGGGTAACAAGACATATCCATGGGGATATACCAGTGCACCATCGAGAGAATGGCTTATTTCTCAGTTGACAGATAAAACTACTCAATCTCCAGAAATTGAGGGGACGGGTAATGGTGGTGTAAGTGAAAAGGAATATGATAAGGCAAAAGATGCACTATGGGATGCTGTATATAAACAATATCCATTAGCAAGGGCACGGCTTATAAAGAAAAACACTGTTGAAGATGTTCTAAAAGAACATAAAGATGTAATAAATGAAGCTGGAAAGAAGTATGGGGTTCCACCAGAAATAATTGCAGGAATTATTGTTAAAGAGCAATTAACTCAGTCTTGGCCTGATGTGTTTAGTATAGGTGATACAATAGTGAGAGGGGAACCACATACTACAGGGTTGGGGGCGACATTCCCAACAACAGCAAGAAAAGCTTGGTACAAGGTGGATATTGCTGGTGCGTATATGCATGGAATATATGGTACTAATGTGGAAATTGAGTTAAAGTTAATGGCTGATAATGAAGCCAGTATAAATACAATTGCAGTTGTTTTAAATTATTATGCAATACAGAAGTTCGATACAAAAGATGTATCTAATCTGTCAATGGAACAGTGGAAAGAAGTTGTTGGGAGATATAATGCTACAGATGATAATTCTAAGGCTCAAAAGAAGTACTCCGATTATGTATATGACTACTTAGATCCACTAAGGACAATGCTTAAATGAGGAGGGGTGAACAATGAGGGTTAGAATAATAATTACTATTATAATTGTACTGATAATCGCTTTAGGTATTACACACTATTTAAGGAGTGGAGGCATGAGAATTAACGCAGACATACCAAGTGAGAAAACGAATTTGAAAGGATTGATTGAAGTAACAAGACCATATATTGAGAAGCATTGGGGAAACAGAACTTACTATGTTGGAGAGGTTAGTATGGAATTAAATGAAAATTTTGAAGGTAAAGTTGAGATTTGGTATAAAGATGAAAAGAAAAATCGAAAAGGGGTTCCTAATATTATTACTGTAGAGTACGATACAAAGCAAAGAAAAATTATACGTATAGTTAATCAGGTGAGGGATTCGAAAATTGTTCCTGGTATACTTAACATTGACAAATGGAATATTGACAGTAATGAAGCATTTGATATTGCTAAAAATACTTTTGACAAATTAAGTGATTTTGAGTTTACTGTTGCACATATTTTTGTAGATAAGCTTTATAATGACAGTAAAGAAAAATGGAGTGTAAATCTATATAATGAAAATAATAAAAAAGCATATCATTTAGAGATTGATGTATACACTGGAGAGATTTACCGTAATGAAATAAAGTAATAAGCAGTTTATACATAAAATGTAAGGGATGGTTATCAACTTGATGACCATCTTTCTTTTTGCCCGGTCGCCACAAAACATGGTAACCGGGTTTCTTATTATTCTCAAAACAAAAACATAAATACAATTAAGATAAATATGTATTTACAAATATAAAACTATGTGATATACTTGACTTATCAATTTACAAAAGGAGGATTTATAAATGCCAGATTTAATCAACATCAGACTCACAAAGGACAGTCCAGCTGTTGAAGCTATGGATGAAGCTGCAAGCAAGCTTGGTATGTCAAGAAATGAAATGATTCTCAAGGCTATAGGCATGATGATTAGCTTTGACAAAGTTTTCTACAAAAAGCTGGAGGGATACAGCGAGAAAATGAAAGTGCCTATGTGGACAGCCTTACAGAATATGACCATCAAACGCTGGGCACAGGATGCAGCAAAAGCAGCGGTGTGGGGAAGTAATCGCGAAGTACTTATTGAGTTTTCAACTACAGAAGCTGGTACAATACCACCAAAAGAGCTGTATGAAATGGCTTATCAGATGGCTTTTGATACAGAAGCAAAGGAGCGTGTGGCAATGTTACAGAATGAAATTTCCGCTGGTATTCCACTTAAGAATGAAGATGACAAGGCTTTCTACGAAAAGTACAGGCACAAATACAGTAGTGTGCAAAAAGAGCAGGATGATGATTCCTTTGCATACTGGGAAAGTGAAATGACAGATGCAGAAGCTTTGGAGCAATTCAAAGGAGGAAAGAGTAATGACAAAAAGAAGTAAAATGTATACTGTGAGATGCCCGCACTGTTTGCCCTGTTCAGTTCCTCAAAGGAAAAGAACTTCCGATTCCTGAGCGCTGCAAGGATCCAGGTCTCAATAACACCAACTGTGCCTTCAGCATTCGGTTTGTCCTTGGGGGCGATCGGTCTTGCGGGAATGATGGCGGTTCCATAATGCTCAGCCATCTCATGATACGAGCGGTTAAGAACCAGCTCATTACGAGTATTCTTGATTACACCGGTTTTTAAATTGTTTGGTACAAGAATCCGCGTAACGCCTTCAAAAAAGGAGTACGCATGTACATGTGCTTCAATCCAGTGGTTGGATTTCATGTCAGGAAAGGCTTCAGCATAGCTGTAAAGGCTGCATGGAAGACATGCCACAAAGATATATGCCTTGACAGGTTCCCCGGCTGCCTCATCATAAACTGAGAGGGTATCACCAACCCAATCTACTTCCATTAATTCTCCTGGTTTACGCTTGATTCGCAGGGTAGCTTTCTTAGAAGCAGCATAAGCATGATACTTTTCATTGAACTGGGTGTGTTGATAAGGAATGGTATGCTCCTGAGCACACTGTGTGCAGTATTCTGCCCAAAGAAGCGACAGGGTAACACCGGGTTTCGCTAGTTCATTGTAGATGTATTCGAAGTCAGGAAGTTTTCTGCATTCATTCACTCTACGTTCCGGGTAAACTAGTTGTTCGATGTCTTTATTCGTGAGAGTACCTGGTATAGGTCAGCTAAGATTTTTGTCTTGTGCCAGCTTCCATACCTCAGCAACAGTATTCCTGGAACTGCCGCAGCTGCTAGCAACGCTTACGTTGCTGTAGTTCAGACTCTTAAGCCTGATAATTTCTCGATAATTTACCACGATTATCGACCTCCATAATAGTATTTACACATTTACTGTGTATGAACTAATTATAGAGGAGTGCACTGGTGAGTGGAATCACTTGCACTGATTTGCCGGAAATAGGTGCACTGAAAAAGCGAAAAGAGTGCACTATTTAAACGGAGTATTCAATTTATGGCGGAATTGACAAATCAATATTTGTACGGCTTACCTTGAAAAGCAATAAATTCTGCAATAATGCTAATATCGATATGACAAAAATAAATAGACAAGTAGAAGGCAAAATAACAAACTGGTGGGAGATGGAACCAAAAGAGTTTGATTTTGATTATGAGGACAATCATAAGTATTTTGTTTTCAGCAAGCCTAATGGCAGAATTATTACTATTCTCATGTCAGATAGTTATACCTGATTGCCGAACACATATATAAATGAAATAAGTTAACAACCAAGGCAGAAACCGAACGCTAACAATGAAGATTTGCCGAAAACAGCCAGATATTGGACCCAACGCCTAAAAATAACATGTGTACGGAATAACGAAAAGCAAGCCGGTATTATCGCTTAGTTTAGCAATCCCCCCGGGCTCTGGAATATCAGCATCCCCAAGTGCCGGATTTGCCGAAGTACAAGACGGGAGCAAGCATAAACATAGCATCAGAACAACTAATGTGACATATTTTTTAATCATCGATCAATACACCTCTCGTCATAATGAAACCCTAATAAATAGATGGGCCCAAAACTTCCACCTACTAATTCATTATGACGAAAAAAACAGTAAGCGGTTCCCTGTCTAGTTTCGGAAACAACATACCATCCGTTCACCTAAACAGCTTTAGCAGCCACTCCACAATTATTTCCTGAAACACCATACCAAACAAAAAGTTCCATACGTATACAATAATGAATGTCAGCCTATTAAAAAGGATGCTGAATCGAAAAGTTGTATTTATTCCCCTTGCCATTATTGCCGAAAACCATATATTCGTCAGCATAAAAAACATAACCGCAATATTAACAAGCCATTCAGGGCCATCGATATAATCACCAGGAAGAGCATAATAAAATGCTGTGGTTATAGGAATTATTATGAAATGAGCCATTATATATATTTTCATGACCTTTATATATGACGGCTTTATATCTGTCTTGATATCAAGCTTCAGCTCTGGATTCTGGCTGATTTTTACTTCCTTTAGCTTTAGTGCTCTGAAAATATCAAAAAGGGGGATGCTAATAAATAAAACATCTATAAAGCCAAGAAGTAATAGTATTACCACCATCATTATCCCATTGTAAATGATATCGCCAGTTTGCTTGCTTGAAAATAACGTTTTATACATAAACCCAACATCAGGTAACAAAAGGTTGATAGCACCTATCAGGGCTATCCCAGCAAACAACGATTTTTTATTGTCAGTTAGATTTTCAAAGCTTTTCTTTGGGAATGCCAAAACATCTATTAGTTTCATTTTTTTACTACTCATACCGTCTCCTCTGGATTACCATTTCTTTTGCATGACAGTTACAAAGCTCCCGCGTATTGCCAATATCGCCCCATCCCCGGACATATACCGTCATAATCTCGGACATAAATCGCCACATCCTCCGAGGATCCTCACCAGTCCGGCTAAGCCCGCCGAAGCTGTGTATTTATTATAACATAACTGACTGGTAATAAAACTAACGACACTACTAAAAGTACAAAAATCGGCATTGCGGCAACAGAAAAATTGCCAGAATCCAGTAGCAGCCCATTCGCTGCTCGAAGAGCCCACCCCTGGGGAGTCAACAGCGATAAAGTCCTGATCCTATCCGGCATTTCAACAAAATTCCAAAAGCAGCCTCCCACAAACCCGGTAAGTAGCGCAACCACAGGCGCACCTGCCTGAAGCTGGGCGTGGGTCTTGAGAATGGAGGAAAGAAACATACTGATACTGATAACCGCGAAAAGGTAGCAGACCAATACAACATATGAATAAAGCCCGTAAAAAAGGACGATGTCAAAAAACAGCTTCAGTACCGCGCTAAACATAAGGATTTGCAATGCTCCTGCAGCAAACAGTGCCAGTATACTGCCCTGAAAAGAAACAGCAACAGCCCTGTTTGCTGCCCCAAGTCTTTTAATCGTACCGTTGGTCCTTTCCTCCACGAGCCATCCGCTACTAAAAAGCATAAAAAACATAATAAACGCTATTATAAGTCCTGCTGAGGATGCGGAAGCTGCAGGCAATGAAGCCCGTCTAACCGACTGTGTCCCTTCCACCTTCAGTTCCCTGTAATCTATCGTCATAAGAGGCTCTGGCTCCCAGAAGGCATCTGCATACGAGGTTACCTCTTCTCTGAAGCCTTCTGCTAACTCTATCCCAAGATCATTGTATTTTCGTACTACATTATTGGCCGCTGTATTAGTCATTATTAGCCTGATTGCCTCAGCGGCAACCACCTCCTTAGTAAAACCCTCTGAGTACGAAGAGGGTGAGCTGTACATTTCAATAAGACCATTTCCTTCCCCCTCCAGCATACTGTTTTCAAAGCCGCTGCTAATGATATAAACCTGTTCGGCTTCACTATTCTCCAGCATTTCCATTGCACCTTCCCTGTCGATCCTCGTCAATGTGACGCCTTCCTTGCCCTCAAGCCTGTCCAGCAACAGCTTGGAACTGTCGCTCATATCCTCATCGACTATAGCCAACGGTACAGTATCCAGCTTCTCATATCTAAGGGCATATCCGGCAGCAACGGTTATAAGTAGCGGTATAATTATCATCGAAGCAAAAAAAGCCTTGTCCGCAAGGAGCATTTTCAATTTGTAATAAGCAACCGTAAGCAGTCTAATAATCACTACCTCCTTCCAGTAAGCCTCAATATTATAGCAGAGCAACAAAACAGCACAAAACCCATCACAGCAAGTACTAGAGCGTGTATGCCTGTATTTGTCAGGCTGTTCCCTGAAAACAGTACCATAAATCCGTCCATTGCCCATCTATTTATCGTCAGTACGCTTATCCTGCGAACAAATCCGGGCATGGATGACAGCGGATATATACTCCCACCAATTACTGCCATTAGCAGTATTCCAAGGCTCCCCATTACGTCCGCCCCGGCTGGCGATTTTGATAATGACGCAATAAATACAGACCATGCGCTAACAGCCATAACAATCCCGCCAAACAGTAGCAGTACATCCTTAATAGGCGCTCCCCAATAGTTATTGAATACTTTTGATGTCAATAGGATTATGATGCCGAATTGAACTATAAGCAGCATTATAGAAACCAACAGCTTTGATAGCACAACCTTCCACATGGCTACCGGTGCTGCAGAAATCCTTGAGGTTATCCCCTCGCTCCTCTCTGTGACCATCATCTTCATTCCCGGCATCCCTGCAAACATCATAAAAACAACAATCAATGCTGCAGTAAAATATTCCACAGGAGTCACGTTGTTTTGCACATCGGTTCCTGCATTAGAAAACACCGAGGTTCTGGCCAAAGCCTGTAATACGTACTCCATGACTGCACTGTTGAATCTGGAATCCCTTTCATCCCAAGTAATGCCTGCCTGCGTATCGTAATACCATATGGTCGAAATGGCGCTTTGAGCTGCCGAGGTCAGGTTAGCTGCACTTTGCACAATGTTTTTAACAATATAAGCCTGAAGGGGTTTTGAGCCATTGCCAACCACAACGACAGGCTTGTTTTCACCAATAGATACACTATTTGTGAAATCCTCAGGAATTATAATTACTCCTCCGACTTCACCACCCCGCAGGCTCTCCACAGCCTTGGTCTCATCCATACGCTGGATATCACTGAAAATACTGATGTCCTCCAGTTGATTGATAAGTATCCTCATTTGGGTAGTTTGCTCTTTGTCCACTACAGCTATGGGAAACGGCTCGACAAAGCTGCTTTTATCAATATATGGAGACAGGGCATATGCAAAAAATGAAATAAAAACCAGCGGTGCCACTAAAAGCAACACGCAAGCCTTCCAATCCCTTAAAAAGAGCCGTATATCATTTTTAAGCAATGCTGTGAATGATGTCATCCTCGGTACATTTCCCCCGGTTCTTTTATTGACCTGAGCTGTTCTGCTAGGCATTACCCACACGCACTAGCCAACACTCCTTTACACTCTTTTAATAGCTCAACTGCTGCCTAACAGTGCATCAAAGATATACTTGTTGTTTAGATAAAATGACCCAAACGAAAGCATGACCTCTGTTTCCAGATCCTCCAGCTCCTTATCCGATGCTATATACAGGTCAGTGACTACCTCCCGCCTCATATCCGGCAACGAGAAATTATCTATGCCCAAGCTGTCCTCATTAGCTATGTTCAACTGGGCCGAAAAATCGTTTATCCCAAGAAACGGCAGGTCAGCGTTGAAAGTGATGCCTGTAGTATAGTTTGAAGTGTTCAGCTTTTTATTACTCCAGGACACACTATCCAGTAAGCCATCCATACTTCCATCCCCGGTCTCTCCGGATATCCTTGCTTCAAAGCTTATCTTTTTGTTGATTTTTTGCGTAGCCTGATCAATTCTCTCGGATACCTCCAGCTCTACATCCATCTGGTTCCTAATTTTGTTTGCACCGGTAACAGCATACATAATGCCCACCTTCCCTGTATCAGCACCTGATTTGCCTGTCCCCTCAAACATGGGAACAACAGAAAGCTCCATAGTTTTGCCTGCAGAACCATTCTGTGCACCATCGTAATATTCCACAACAGCGATACTAATAGACCTGTTTCTGGCATCGTTAAATTCCAAATTGCTACTTCCTGTATACAAATCCACCTTAAAGGATGCCGCTCCCTTTGAACTATTGAGATCCAGCATAATTTCCCTTTGCAGTATGTTCCCAGCCTTATCAATAACCACCTTCATAATCACTCCATCCTTCAGCCTATAATCAGCCGCAAACTCCCTCAGTCGGCTATTGAAGCGATCTATATCTTTCCCGGTGCCCAATACATCGACAATTCCCCTTTCGTCATCGTTCAGCCCCATAGCGCCGGTCTCATCTAAATAAGCTAATAACTGGAACAAGCCCGCATTATCTAGAAGTGTAGAAGTATTGGCATAGCTGCCATAAATGTGCTTTGACAACACCTCATCCTCCGATATTGTTGTAAGTAATTCTTTAAAAAACGATGAGGCTTCTCCCTCATTAAGGAAGATGTTCATTTCGTCGCCTTCTATCGTAGCACCATCAATCTTATATTCATGCTTTCCATTGTATATAACAGTCTCATCTGTCAGGTATTTAGTAAAGATGCTACCCACCTTTTTCATTGAGGCCTGCAATGGTTCCTTGTCAAAGACTAGGCTCTCAGCTATCCTTTTACCGGTAACCTGCTCCAGTGGCTTTACAGGTATCGAAAACCTGTCATAAACGTCGTTGAGCCTTTCTCTCTCCACACTGATATATCTGTCAGGCATAATGTCTGGAACAGCAAACCATAAAATCTTATTATTAACAAAAAGCTCAGCATTTAAAAAAGGCGCCCTTTCCAACATCAAGTCAACCTTTGTAACAGCAATCTCATCTTGAGGTTGCCTCCTGGTATCAACGATAAGCTTGGTCTTATTCAACAGCTCGGGGATCTGTCCTGTAAGCTCAAAACCAAACAGCTCCGTACCACCGCCTATTTGGGCAGTGAATTCAGTACGGCTCCTACTGGCGCTTTCCATATATGGCTTTTGTTTATCCATAAGATCAGTATAGTAATCATCTATCATCATGATAATATTGTCGAAATTTTTACTTTCCGCTTCAAGGTATAGCTCCGTAGTGCTCTTTTTTGTGAGTGTAGAATAAACAATATATGCAAGTGAGGCTACAAAAACAATGATTAGCAATATAATAATCGTCTTTCGCACATTAATTTTACCCATATGTTCTCACTCCCCTTAATCTTCCTTCTTGCCCGACAGCTTAAGTAGCACTGTTTCCAGATCATCTGCCCCATATCTGCTCTTTAGCTCTGATGCAGGACCTAAAGCCAGCAACTTCCCCTTACCCATGATAGCTATCCGGCTGCACAGCGTTTCAAGCTCATCGGTGTAATGGCTTGTAAAAACGATAGTCCTGCCTTCCTTACTCAAGCCATCCAGCATATCCAATATGTATCTTCGCGATTGAATATCTACTCCTACTGTCGGTTCATCCATAACAAGTATTTCCGGATGATGCATCAGTGAAACCGCAATATTTAGTCTTCGCTTCATTCCGCCAGAATACTCAGACACCCTGTCCCTGATTCTTCCCTCCAGCCTTGTCATGGCTGCAGCCTCTTCAATCCTTTCCTTCCTGAGCTTTCCCCTCAGTCCGTATATACCTGCCCAGAAATCCAGATTGTCTCTGCCGGAAAGCATGGGATACAGTGCAATGTCCTGAGGTACGAAGCCTATCACTCTCTTGACCATGTCCGGTTGTCCACAGACACTGTGACCGTTGACTACGATATCACCCGAGGTCGGTTTGCAGATCGTGGCAAGAATCGATATAAAGGTTGATTTGCCCGCTCCATTGGGCCCGAACAAACCGAATATCTCGCCCTTGGCTATATCCAGCGACAGTTCAGAAAGTGCTGTAATTTTCCCGTATTTTTTTGTAAGCCCTTTAACCTCAATTACAATACTGTTCATATCATCCTCGACTTTGTTCAACCTGGCCTACCAATAGCTGTACTATTGATATGTATTGCTGTTCCTTTTAAGACATGCATTACAATAGCCATGTATGATTACTCCCATCATTTTACCATAACCAAATAGGCATTTAAACATAGTTAATCATGGGATGAAAAAAGAGGCTGGCCTCATTTTTCCAAAGGTCGCCTCTTCTTTCAATATCTTCTAATACTTTTAATATCTTTTATATCCTGTCAAATTACTTATTCATAGCCTCTTCTATAGCAACCGCTACTGAAACTGTTGCTCCAACCATAGGGTTGTTGCCCATTCCGATGAGACCCATCATTTCAACATGAGCCGGAACTGAGGACGATCCTGCAAACTGTGCATCAGAGTGCATTCTTCCCATTGTATCGGTCATACCATAGGATGCTGGTCCTGCTCCCATGTTGTCAGGATGAAGAGTCCTGCCGGTACCACCACCTGAAGCAACTGAGAAGTACTTCTTGCCCTGCTCAATGCATTCCTTCTTGTAGGTACCTGCTACTGGATGCTGGAATCTGGTTGGATTAGTCGAGTTACCTGTGATGGAAACATCAACCTTCTCCATGTGCATTATTGCAACGCCTTCCCTTACATCATCAGCTCCATAGCATCTTACCTTGGATCTTTCGCCCTTGGAATAAGCAATCTCTTTTACCACCTCAAGCTTGCTGGTGTAATAGTCGAATTTCGTCTCAACATATGTAAATCCATTGATCCTGGAAATAATCTGAGCAGCATCTTTGCCAAGACCGTTAAGTATAACCCTGAGAGGCTCAGTTCTAACTCTGTTGGCAGACCTTGCTATACCGATAGCGCCTTCTGCAGCTGCGAAGGATTCATGTCCTGCTAGGAATGCAAAGCATTTCGTATCTTCGCTAAGCAGCATTGCTCCGAGATTTCCATGGCCTAGGCCAACCTTTCTGTCATCGGCAACAGAGCCTGGGATACAGAATGACTGTAAGCCTTCTCCTATTACCTCTGCAGCATCAGCAGCCTTTTTGCAGCCTTTTTTTATAGCGAAAGCTGCGCCGACTGTGTAAGCCCAGCAAGCATTTTCAAAGCATATCGGCTGAATTGCCTTAACTATGTTATATGCGTCTACGCCCTTATCGTCACATATCTTCTTAGCCTCTTCAAGCGAAGCGATGCCGTACTTATTCAAAGCGGCATTAACCTGGTCTATCCTTCTTTCATAACTTTCAAACAATGCCATGTCTTTGACCCTCCCCCATTATTCTTCTCTCGGATCGATGACCTTGACTGCATCATCAAACCGACCGTACTTGCTGGTTGCCTTTTTGACAGCTTCATTGGCATCCATACCCTTTTTGACCATATCCATCATCTTGCCAAGGTGAACAAATTCATATCCTATGATTTCGTTGTTTTCATCAAGTGCGGTACGGGTAACATAGCCTTCTGCCAATTCCAGATACCTGGGGCCCTTTGCCAATGTTCCAAACATGGTGCCAACCTGACTTCTCAAGCCTTTTCCTAGATCCTCAAGGCCTGCTCCAACTGGGAGACCACCTTCTGAAAATGCCGTCTGTGTCCTACCGTAGACAATCTGTAGGAACAGCTCTCTCATTGCTGTATTGATAGCATCGCAGACCAGGTCTGTATTCAATGCTTCAAGCAGCGTTTTGCCGGGAAGTATTTCAGATGCCATAGCAGCTGAATGAGTCATACCGGAGCAGCCCAGTGTCTCCACTAATGCTTCCTGTATTATTCCGTCCTTTACATTTAGCGTGAGCTTGCATGCTCCCTGCTGTGGTGCGCACCAGCCAATTCCATGTGTCAGGCCGGATATGTCCTTAATCTCCTTCGACTGAACCCATTTCCCTTCCTGGGGAATTGGTGCAGATCCGTGATTGGGACCCTTTGCCACACACGTCATTCTTTCAACTTCATGTGAATAAATCATTCTCTGACCCCTTTCCATATGTAAATTACAATCGGCTTGTTCACCGAATAATCTAAAAACCGGTTTTTGCCGGAATTGCTTCGACTTGCGAAAATATTGCCGCATTTGTTCAAAGCATGGCATATATGCCAACAATCATTTTACTATATTATTGCATAAAAGTATATGTGAATTTTTTATCATAGCCTTTAGTAGTCAATTCGCATCGCTCACTCCACCTAACCAAGGAAGCTAATTAATTCGTCTTCATCCATCGCAGACCTATAGAGGTCAGCGTCTTCTGAAGACATAGATAAATTTTTTAGTTATGGAAAGATGTAATTAATGTAAAGACAAAGTATACCAAGAGACGTATAATGTACATAACGACGCGATAGATATCCTCTCCTATATAAGGCAGGGATGTGTTTCTCTCGCTGAAGGGTGCTTGGAATAATTTTTTCTTATGAACCTACATATTATAACAATCAGCTAAGATTAGCTTTGCATACTTGAGGAGGTTATTATGAAAAAGCTTCTTACTCCATTCATTTGCCTATTGGCTCTGGTATTGCTCCCATCCTGCACATCCTTTACAAGAGGCAATGGTGATCCATATGTAGTAGAAGGAATGAAACTGTACAACGAAGGAAACTATGAAGAGGCAATAGAGGCCTTACAGAGTGCAGTTGATAAAGGAACAAGCAAGTACGAGCTCTCAGGGGTGTACAAAATAATAGGTAGCTGTTATTTGGAGCTTGGTGACTACGAAGAGGCAATAACATTTAGTAAAAAATCTCTAGATGAAGATAGCAGCTCTGTTTCTGTCTGGGTTAACCTCGGTGTTGCATACCGTCAGAATGGAAATCTTGATGATGCGGAGGAATGCTATACAAAGGCTTTGGAAATCAATCCCGAATATGCAGAATTACATTCTAGCCTTGGAACGCTTTATATAGTTAGGAATGAACCCTACAAGGCTATAGATGAATTTGAAAAAGCAATTAGCCTTGACCCCAACCTAGCGGTTGCTTATGGAAATGCAGCTGTAGCCTATTCCATGACCGGAGATTCTAAGAGAGCTGAAGAAATGCTCGAACAGTCAATTGCGATGGGATATGAGAATGCGAAGGGAGTTCAGGAAGTAATTGATATGCTCGAAAAACCCTAGTGAACGTGAGGGATAAAACAAAAAATAAGCAACTATTAAAAGAGAGGTGATGAAATCATGGAAAGATGGCAATACCAAACTATTCAATTCGATACGGGTGGATTTATGGGTGGAATCTTGAACCTTGATACATTTCAGGGTGAATTGAACGCACTGGGTGCAGAGGGCTGGGAGCTTGTAAGCTGCTTTGACACAAATATGAACCAGGGCCAGACCAGACATGTAATAGCGGTACTCAAAAGAAGATTCCAGAATTCTTAGGTAAATACTGCTCATAGTATGTACCCAGGATTTATAGCTTTACAAGATGGAATTTTTCTATACCTTACTGTATAATATTCTTATAACACACCGCAAGCTCCTCATTGAAATAAGGAGAAATGAGAAAATCCTCTATGTGTTATAACACTTATACTAAGGAGTCCAAAATGAATAAAGACGTAGATGGGCATATTATTGAAAACAGCAGTCCTGAACCTTTCATTACAAGCTTTGATTTGCACCTGTTTAGTGAAGGTAATCACCACAAGCTGTATGAAAAGCTAGGCGCCCACCCTCATACAGAAAACGGGCGAAAAGGTACACATTTTGCAGTATGGGCTCCATCGGCAAAATCCGTCAGCCTTGTCTGCAATTATAATTACTGGGATGGTCGAAGCCACCCCATGCAGCCTAACGGGAGTTCCGGGGTTTGGTCTGTGTTTATACCGGATATAGGTCCGGGTGAAATGTATAAGTATGAAATTAAAACTCCATCGGATCAGATTGTACTAAAAGCTGATCCTTATGCTTTTTATAGTGAGCTTCGACCTGGTACCGCATCTATAGTATATGACCTGGATGGATACGAATGGCGTGATGCTGAGTGGATTAGAAATAGGGATTCCGGTAATACATTTAATACTCCAGTATCCATATATGAGGTTCATCTCGGCTCCTGGGCAAGATCCGCCGATAACAATTTCCTAACATATCGAGAGCTTGCCGATAGGCTTGTGGCCTATGTCTCACATATGGGATATACCCATATTGAGATGATGCCTGTCTCTGAGCATCCCCTTGATGACTCATGGGGTTATCAGGTTACCGGCTACTTCTCGGTAACAAGCCGTTTTGGACGTCCCGAGGATTTTATGTATCTAGTGGACCAGTGTCATTTACACAATATCGGCGTTATAATGGATTGGGTCCCAGCCCATTTCCCCAAGGACGGACATGGACTTGCAAGGTTTGACGGCACAGCTCTTTATGAGCACAATGACCCGCGCCAGGGCGAGCACCCCGACTGGGGCACACTGATATTTAACTATGACCGCCATGAGGTCAAGAACTTTCTTATTGCAAATGCCGTTTTCTGGTTCGAAACATATCATATAGACGGCATGAGAGTCGACGCTGTAGCATCTATGCTTTATCTGGATTATGGTAAAAATGATGGCGAATGGATACCTAATGAATATGGGGGAAATCAGAATAATGGAGCTGTGCAATTTCTTAAGCATCTAAATTCAACAGTGTTCAATTATTTCCCGGGAATTATGATGATTGCTGAGGAATCCACTTCTTGGCCAATGATAACAAAGCCACCCTTTACAGGTGGGCTTGGCTTCACATATAAATGGAATATGGGCTGGATGAATGACTACCTTAAGTATATCAGTATGGATCCAATTTACAGAAAATATCACCACAATCTCATTACATTTTCAATAATGTACGCAATGAGTGAAAACTTCATTCTAGTACTCTCCCATGATGAAGTCGTACATGGAAAAGCCTCAATGATCAATAAGGCGCCTGGTGACTACTGGAATAAGTTTGCAGGCCTCAGGGTTACTTATGGGTATATGTTTGGCCATCCCGGTAAAAAGCTCATGTTTATGGGCAATGAATTTGGTCAGTTCATAGAATGGAATTTTAGACAAAGCTTGGACTGGCACCTATTGGATTACGAAATGCATAGCAAATTACAGTGCTACGTAAAGGATCTTAATAGACTATACACTACTGAAAAAGCTATGTATGAGGTAGAACACAGCTACGACGGCTTTGAGTGGCTTGATTGCAACGACAATGACCGTAGCATAATTTCCTTCCTACGGAAAGGAAATAGCAAGGATGATGTCCTGCTGTTTGTGTGCAACTTTACTCCAATGGTCTACAGTAAGTACAGAGTTGGAGTCCCTTATGATACGCCGTATAGAGAAATACTAAATAGTGACTCGGAGCTATATGGAGGCAGTAATGTGGGAAATCTCGGAGCGGTGCAATCGGAGGAGGTTGGACATATGAATAAACCTTATTCCATCAGTATCAATGTCCCTCCATTGGCAATGGTCGTATTTAGGCCCGAATTGTAGGTCTTCGCTCCTTGGGTTAACAACGCTCCTACGGTTTTGCAGTTACATCAGTTAAACATATTCTCAAGCTTGGTATAACCGTCACGGGTCAACAACGCATCTTTGTCGGTTCCCTTTAGCTTGACAATATAGGTCCAGCGACCATAGGGATATATCTTGCTTATGTAGTTAATATTAATAATGTACGACTTGTGGCATCTGAAGAACATACTATTATCCAGCTTCTCTTCAATCTCGCTCAAACCATCCGACGTGGCATATCTGTCGTGAATAGTATAAATCGCGGTAGCTCTGTCTTCACGCTGAACAAGTATGATATCTTCCATATCCACAAGACTGATACCTTCCTTGTTCTTTATCATCAGCTTCTTAGGGGTATTTGTACCCTTAATCTGCTCCTTTTCATGAGCATCCAGCTTTAGCTCTTCAATTTTCTTGATTTTGTCCAGCGTCTGATTGAGCCTCAGCATTTTAAATGGCTTTACAAGATAATCAAAAGCATATACCTCAAACGCATCTGGCATATAAATATCGTGGGCAGTAGCGAATATGATAATCGTTTTAGGCTCTATATCAGCAATTTTTTTTGCGCATTCCACACCTGTCATGCCAGGCATATCAACATCAAGAAAAACAATCTCAGGACGGACAGCTTCAAAAAGGCGGAGAGCGGCAATGCCGTCCTCCGCTTCACCTGCAATTGCAAAACCTTCGGATTTTTCTATGGCTTTTTTCAAAACAAGCCGCATTCCTATATCATCGTCTGCTATCATAACACTCTTTGGCATATTCTATCACCGACCTGTTTTGAAGCATTTTGGCTTGCCAAGTATCTCAGTAATGATTAATCCCCTTAGCAGGTTATCACCTGAAAAATCCAGCACTAAACTATTAGCTTTGATACCGCCGGCTTTCTTGTTGCTGGTCATGTTACTGACAGCTTTACTAGCCATTGACTGTGCACCAACTCTCCCCTTATTGCCAAGCCTATCGGTATTGTCCACGGACAATCTGTTGCCCCTATCACCCGACACCTTCTGATTGTTTGCAGAAGCATCATGTCTGACAGCTCCTTGCGGCGCATTACGGCCAGCTATAGCTGATGTCCCCCTATTTGCACTAGCTGCGGCTCTTGGAGTTGAGGCATTCGAAGTCCCAGGCCTGTAGTAATTTGCATTAGTGGCATAACGAGGAGTTGAAGTATTCGGAGCCCCAGGCCTGTAGTAACCTGCATTGTTGGCATAACGAGGAGTTGAAGCCGTTTGCTGCCTCTGCCCAGCACTTCCGGTACCGGTTCTGTTGCCCTGTGCTCTGACGTTAGGGCGCATAGCATTAGTATTCATCGATGTGCCGCCTTGCCTCATGTCCGGGGTTAACGCAAACAGATCGTTAAATTTATTCTTCATTCCAATATCCCTTCTGTCCCATTTTTCCCTGGCTACCGTCTACTATTTCCCTATTTCTACATCTCCATCAGGCTTGTTGACCTTGGAAATTGAATCTCTCATGCGAGTATCAGATTCTAAATTTTGCAAATTGTAGTAATCCATTACACCCATTTTCCCATTGCTCAGTGCTTGGGCCATGGCCTTTGGTACCTCTGCCTCAGCTTCCACAACTCTCGCTCTCATCTCCTGTACCAGCGCTTTCATTTCCTGCTCTTTTGCAACTGCCATAGCTCTTCTCTCTTCGGCCTTTGCCTGTGCTATGTTCTTGTCCGCCTCAGCCTGTGATGTCTGGAGCTGTGCACCAATATTCCTGCCAACGTCCACGTCTGCTATATCTATGGAAAGTATTTCAAACGCTGAACCCGCATCGAGGCCCTTATTTAACACAGTCTGAGAGATCAAATCCGGATTCTCCAGAACATCACTGTGAAGAGTGGAGCTACCAACAGTTGTGACTATGCCTTCACCTACTCTGGCAATAATAGTTGCTTCACCGGCACCACCTATCAGTCTTTCAAGGTTTGCTCTGACAGTTACGCGAGCCTTAACCAGCAGCTCAATTCCATCCTTTGCCATAGCTGATATGTTCGGAGTCTCAATAACCTTGGGATTAACACTCATTTTTACCGCCTCAAGGACATCTCGTCCTGCCAAATCAATTGCAGCAGCTCTTACAAACTGAAGATCCATATTTGCTCTATATGCAGCTATTAAAGCATTGACCACCCTATCCACATTTCCTCCAGCCAAATAATGCGCCTCAAGCTGGTTAACATTGATATCAATCCCTGCTTTTCTCGCCTTAATCAAGGGCAAAATGATCCTGTTAGGAACAACTCTTCTGAGTCTCATACCTATCAGAGTGAATATTCCCACACGTACACCTGCTGCAAATGCTGATATCCACAGGCCGACGGGGATGAAATTGAAAAACAGTATTAAGAAAACTATTGCTAAAAAAACAATTCCTACCGGTATTAAAAATTCCATACTAATCTGACTCCTTTCAAAATTTATGTTGAAAACTATTACATCCTGCCTGCAAAGCGTCTACTCAACAGGCATTGGCAGATGTTCGAACGTGCTGTCTATTCATGATACGTAATCATTTTGCTTTTTGTTTAACAACTATCCTACGGCCTTCAATTTTTTCAATAATAACCTCAGTTCCCTTTGGTACAAATCCTCCATCAGAGACTACATCCAGTTTTACTCCATTGAAATCTGCTGTCCCGGATGGCCTTAGTACAGTCAATGTAACACCCTCGCTCCCAAGAAAATAGCTCAAATCATCAATGGCCGAAAACTTTACATCATCATCTATGGTGCTATTTAATACAAGATGCTTTGACAGACGACCCTTTGATGCTGATTGAAGCACCAGGGTCAGAGCCGCACCAAGTATTGCAAGTATAATGACAATTAAGATCAGCGCCTGTAGAAGACTCTGGGCATAAAGCACCACACCTGCCACAAGCAATATCAAGCCTATGATTCCCGGTGCCCCAAAGCCTGGATTGAACATTTCTATTATAACAAATACTAATCCTCCTATAATGCACAGCAACGGGATCCAATCAACTGTTGCGAGTACTGATGCAATATCCATAAATACACCTCCCTGAAAGTATTGACTATATGTCAATGTAATTATATCCTAATACCAAATTGGATTAGAGTGGATACATAACCCACAAATAATACATTTTTAACGTTGATTTGTCACAAATACTGATTGATAGCTTTGTATCTAGTAAGCAAAACTATAACAGTCTATCTTGGTATACTACCTTCAAACACTGTCCAACCATCGACCCTTGACACTCCAATACTCCCTCCGATACTATCCACTACTCTCTTGCAAATTGCTAATCCCATACCCTCACCCATGTCGTCTTTTGTTGTAAATCCCGGTTCAAATATCCTGCTACTGAGCTTGTCAGGGCTAGTCTCTCCATCGTCCATAACTTTGAAGCAATGGCTTTTCAAATCTTCATAAATCATAATTTTGAGTGATTTGTGATTTCCATCATTATTAAGCGCGTATATTGCATTATCAATCAGGTTCCCCAGCACTCTACAAAACTCCCAGGAGGGTATCTTCAGATCCTTTAGCTGTGTCCTTACATCAAGTTCTACACTAATCCCATGTTTCTCACAGGCCATGAGCTTTGCCTGAAGCAAAGCATTCACAGCGGCAACAGAGGTTTTCATTATTTTGCTAACCTTCTGTATATCGTCATACACCGTCTCTATGTACTCACTAGCAGAGCCGTATTCTTCCATCTCAATCAAAGAATGGACAACCTGCAGATGATTCATAAAATCATGTCGCTGACCCCGCAAGGTGGTATTCAAATTCTCAAGTCTTGCCAGGGTATCCTGAAGCAATCTGAACTCATTGCCCTTGCGAACAAAGCCGATTCTGCTTCTGAAGGCAGTAATACTGCTAATAATCACCGCTGCAGCAATAACGACAAGAAGCATAACAATCCATGGATCAAAGAGCAATTCAGCCCCCATGCCCATCTCAACAAGGTAAAGCAACACAGCCGCGATTAACGCGACCTGCGAAAGATTGACTAAAATAATTATGAGCGTAGTTTTTCCGGAATCAAACTTTTTCACAGATAATGTCACCCCTCCGGTAAATACCATGTTTAGTATATCCTGTTCGAGCAACAGATTCAAGGTAAATTAACAGATAAAAGCAATGAAAACATGGACCTTCCCCATAAATTGTCCCCCATTGATTTTACAAAAAAAAAGCCTCAAAAATGAAGCTTTCTTTTTCTTGGTGGGCACTATAGGGCTCGAACCTATGACCCCCTGCTTGTAAGGCAGGTGCTCCCCCAGCTGAGCTAAGCGCCCGGGAGAATATTTTGATTTAATGAAACAAGAGGCCGAAGAAAGCTCTTACGTCCTCCTGCTTCAGTGGTGACCCATAGGGGACTTGAACCCCTGTTACCGCCGTGAAAGGGCGGTGTCTTAACCGCTTGACCAATGGGCCACATTAAATATGCATATGGTTACTGTGATATAATCATATGCATATTGGTGGTAGCGGCGGTCGGAATTGAACCAACGACACTGCGGGTATGAACCGCATGCTCTAGCCATCTGAGCTACGC